>NZ_JBISBW010000002.1:0-511790 GCF_044392165.1 Cellulomonas sp. P22 | reverse complement strand
CCCCCCCCCCGGAGAGGGGAGGGTGGGTGTTTGTGTGTGCCCTCTTGGTGGGTGGCCTTCCCCCCCCCCCCCCCCCCCCCCCCCCCCCCCCACGTCCGGTGGACAGCTCCTCAGACGAGGAACGAGTGCTCGTCGTCGGGGAACGCACCACCGCGCACCTCGGCCGCGTAGGCCCGCGCCGCCTCGCCCAGGGCCTGCCCGATCTGGGCGTACTGCTTGGCGAAGCGCGGCGACCAGCCGCCCATGCCGGCCATGTCGAGCCACACGAGCACCTGGCCGTCGCAGTCGGAGCCCGCGCCGATGCCGATCGTCGGGACGTGCAGGATCTCGGTCACGCGCGCCGCGACGGGCGACGGGACCATCTCGAGCACGACCGCGACCGCGCCCGCCTCCTGCAGCGCGACCGCGTCCTCGCTGAGCAGCTCGGCGGCGTCCTCGTCACGGGCCTGCACGCGCTTGCCGCCGAGCAGGTTCTCGGACTGCGGGGTGAACCCCAGGTGCCCGAACACGGGGATGCCCGCGTCGGTCAGTGCCCGCACCTGGGCCGCGATCCGCCGTCCGCCCTCGAGCTTGACGGCGTGCGCACCGGTCTCCTTGAACATCCGCACGGCGGTCGCCAGGGCCTGCTCGGGGCCCGCCTCGTACGAGCCGAACGGGAGGTCCACGACCACGAGGGCGCGCTTGGCGGCGTGCACGACGGCGCGGGCCGGCGGCACGAGCTCGTCGACGGTGACCGGGATGGTCGTCTCGAGGCCCAGCATCGTGTTGCCGATCGAGTCGCCGACGAGCAGCAGGTCGATGCCCGCCTCGTCGAAGATGCGGGCCGTGGGGGCGTCGTAGGCGGTGAGCATCGTGAGCTTCTCGCCGCGCTCCTTGGCCTCGCGCAGGTGGTGCACTCGCACGCGCTTGGTGGTGTTCGTCATCGGGAAAGCTCCTGTGGGTCCGGGCGCACTGCCTGTGCTGACGGTCTCGGGTCTGTGCTGACGGTCTCGGGCGCGAGGGCCACCTGTCAGGGCTCGCGCCAGCGCGTCGTGATGGGCAGCCTACGGTCCCGGCCGAACGCGAGGGCCGTGACCTTGGGGCCCAGGGGGTACTGGCGGCGCTTCCACTCGGCGCGGTCCACGAGCGAGAGCACCTTGTCCACGACCTCCGGGTCGTAGCCGCGGGCGAGAAGCTCGGCGCGCCCCTCGGCGTTCTCGACGTAGGCGTCCAGCACCTCGTCGAGCAGGTCGTAGGGCGGCAACGAGTCCTGGTCCACCTGGCCGGGGCGCAGCTCGGCGGACGGGGGCTTGGTGATCGAGCTCTCGGGGATGGGCGGCATCTGGCCCGCGTCGATCGCGGCGTGGTTGCGCCACCGCGACAGCGCCCACACCCGTGACTTGTCGACGTCCTTGAGCGGGGCGTAGCCGCCGACGGCGTCGCCGTAGATCGTCGAGTAGCCCACGGCGAGCTCGCTCTTGTTGCCCGTGGCGAGCACGAGGTGGCCCTCGGCGTTGGACAGCCCCATGAGGATCATGCCGCGCACCCGCGCCTGCAGGTTCTCGGCCGCGACACCATCGAGCCCCAGCTGGGCCTCGAACGCCCCGACGATCGTGCCGATGGGTTCGACGCGGTAGTGCGCGCCGATCCGCTCGGCCAGGTCGGCCGCGTCGTCCTTCGAGTGCTCCGAGGAGTAGCGCGACGGCATCGAGACGCCCACGACGTTCTCCCCGCCCAGCGCGTCGGCGCTGATCGCGGCCACGAGCGCCGAGTCGATGCCGCCCGAGAGCCCGAGCACGACCGACCGGAAGCCGTTCTTGGTCGCGTAGCCGCGCAGCCCGGTCACGAGCGCGCTGTACACCTCTTCGTCGGCGCCCAGGTGCGGGGCGATCTCGCCAGAGCGCGGCGCGCCGTCGTCGAGGTCCCACACGAGCAGGTGCTCGACGAACTGGGGCGCGCGGGCCAGCAGCGTGCCGTCGGCCGCGACGACGAACGAGCCGCCGTCGAAGACCAGGTCGTCCTGCCCGCCGACCATGTTCACGTACGCGACCGGGGCGTCGACCTCACCCGCACGTCGTGCCGCGAGCTCGGTGCGCACGTGCCCCTTGCCCTCCTCGAACGGCGAGCCGTTGAGGACCACGAGCAGGGAGATCTCGTGCTCGTCCATCTGCGACACGGGGCCGCCGTCCTGCCAGATGTCCTCGCAGACCACCACGCCGACGCGGTGGCCGCGCACGTCCAGCACGCACGTGTCGTCGCCCGGGGTGAAGATGCGGAACTCGTCGAACACGCCGTAGTTCGGCAGGTGGTGCTTGTCGTAGCGCTGGACCACGTGACCGTGCTGGAGCAGCACCGCCTGGTTGGTCGGGCGCGCCGGGGTCCCCTCGTGCTCGCGCACGGTCTTCTCACCGACGGTGCCGACGACGACCGCGAGGTCACCCAGGCCACCGGCCTCGAGCTCGGTCGCGGTGCGCTCGAGGGCGCGTTCCGCACCCCGACGGAAGGAGGCCCGCAGGGCCAGGTCCTCGATGGGGTAGCCGGTGATCGTCATCTCGGGGAAGACCACGAGGTCGGCGCCCGCGTCGGCCGCGCGCCGCGACCACTCGAGCACCGCCCCGGCGTTGCCGTCGACGTCACCGACGCACGTGTCGATCTGGGCGAGGGCGATGCGCAGTGCCATGCGTCGAGCCTAGGCCCCCGTGAGGAGGACATCCGTCCGAGAATCGCCCCACCGGTATGTCAACACCCACCACGCGCATCAGGCAGGATGTACCGCATGGACAGGCAGCAGGAGTTCGTGCTCCGCACGGTCGAGGAGCGGGACATCCGCTTCATCCGCCTCTGGTTCACCGACGTGCTCGGCATGCTCAAGTCCGTCGCGATCGCCCCGGCCGAGCTCGAGGCCGCCTTCTCCGAGGGCATCGGCTTCGACGGCAGCTCGATCGAGGGGTTCACCCGGGTCTACGAGGCGGACATGATCGCCCGGCCCGACCCGACGACGTTCCAGATCCTGCCGTGGCGCGGTGAGCGGCACGGCACCGCCCGCATGTTCTGCGACATCCTCACGCCCGACGGCCAGCCGTCGCTCGCCGACTCGCGCAACGTGCTCAAGCGCGCGCTCGCGAAGGCCAGCGCGCAGGGCTTCACGTTCTACACGCACCCCGAGATCGAGTTCTACCTGTTCGAGGCGCCGGCCGACCCGCTGCGCCCGCTCGTCCCCGTCGACTCGGGCGGCTACTTCGACCACGTGCCGCGCGGCACCGCGCACGACTTCCGGCGCGCCGCGATCACGATGCTCGAGTCGATGGGCATCTCGGTCGAGTTCTCGCACCACGAGGCGGGGCCGGGCCAGAACGAGATCGACCTGCGCTACGCGGACGCGCTGACGACCGCGGACAACATCATGACGTTCCGCACGGTCGTCAAGGAGGTCGCGCTCGAGCAGGGCGTGTTCGCCTCGTTCATGCCCAAGCCGCTCGCCGACCAGCCCGGATCGGGCATGCACACGCACCTGTCGCTGTTCGAGGGGGACCGCAACGCGTTCCACGAGCCCGGCGCGCACCTCGAGCTGTCGAAGGTCGCCCGCAGCTTCATCGCCGGTGTCCTGAGGCACGCGGCCGAGATCACGGCCGTGACGAACCAGTTCGTGAACTCCTACAAGCGGCTGTGGGGCGGCGCCGAGGCGCCGAGCTACGTGTGCTGGGGCCACAACAACCGTTCGGCCCTGGTCCGGGTGCCCATGTACAAGCCCGGCAAGGGTAACTCGAGCCGGGTCGAGTACCGCGCGGTGGACTCCGCGACGAACCCGTACCTCGCGTTCGCTGTGCTGCTGGCCGCGGGCCTCAAGGGCATCGAAGAGGGTTACGAGCTGCCCGAGGGCGCCGAGGACGACGTGTGGGAGCTGACCGACGCCGAGCGCCGAGCGCTGGGCATCGAGCCGCTGCCGACGTCCCTCGAGGCCGCGATCGCTGTGATGGAGAAGTCCGAGCTGGTCGCCGAGACGCTCGGAGAGCACGTGTTCGACTTCGTGCTGAAGAACAAGCGCCAGGAATGGGACGAGTACCGGGCGCAGGTCACGCAGTACGAGCTGCGGCGGTTCCTGCCCCTGCTGTGAGCGGCCGGACGGTGCGCCGGGCATGGGTAGCGTGATCACGTGAGCAGCACAGGACGACGCACGGGCTCCCTGGCGGGCCGTCTGACCCGCGCAGGTTTCGAGGACGTCGCACGGGCCGAGCGCCTGCTCGACGACCACGCGCTCACCGCCGTGGTGCCCGACCCTGCCGAGACGCTGCTGGGTCCGCTCACCGAGGTGGCCGATCCCGACCTGGCGCTGCTCACGCTCGCCAAGGTCGCCGGGGCGGTCGCGCACGACCCCGAGCTGCGCGCGCTCCTGTCCCGGCTGCTCGGCGAGGACGGGCCGGGCCGCGACCGGCTGCTCGCTGTCGCGGGCGCGTCGGTCGCGCTCGGCGACAACCTCACGGCCCACCCCGAGCACCTGGCGGTCCTCGCCGACCCGACCTCGGGCACGGGGGTGCCCGCCGCGCACGTCCGCGCGGAGCTGCTCGAGGCCGTGGGCGCCGACCCGGAGGCCGACGTCCCCGTCGCCGCCGACGGGGGAGCGAGCGCGATCGACGCGATGCGGCGCGCCTACCAGCGTCGGCTCGTGCGCATCGCCGCGACGGACCTGTGCTGCCACGAGCCCATCTCCCAGCTGCCCGCGGTCGGTGCCGCGCTCGCCGACCTCGCCGGTGCGGCGCTCGAGGCGTCCCTCGCGATCGCCCGCGCGGACCTCGACGACCACGGCGCGGGGGTGCGGCTCGCCGTCATCGGCATGGGCAAGTGCGGGGGTCGCGAGCTCAACTACGTGAGCGACGTCGACGTGGTGTACGTCGCCGAGCCGGTCGAGGGCGCGAGCGAGGACGACGCGCTCGCGACCGGCGCCCGGCTCGCCACGGGGCTCGCCCGGGCGTGCTCGACCGCGTCGGGCGAACCGGCGCTGTGGCCCGTCGACGCGGCGCTGCGCCCCGAGGGGAAGAACGGCCCCCTGGTCCGCACGCTCGCGAGCCACCGCGCCTACTACGAGCGCTGGGCCAAGACGTGGGAGTTCCAGGCGCTGCTCAAGGCCCGCCACCTCGCGGGCGACCCCGACCTGGGGCGCGCGTACGTCGAGACCGTCAACCCCATGGTGTGGGCAGCGGTGCAGCGGGAGAACTTCGTCGAGGACTCCCAGGCGATGCGCCGCCGGGTCGAGGACAACGTGCCCGCCGCGGAGGCCGACCGGCAGCTCAAGCTGGGCAAGGGCGGGCTGCGGGACGTCGAGTTCACCGTGCAGCTGCTGCAGCTCGTGCACGGGCGGGCCGACGAGTCGATCCGCAGCCCGCACACGCTCACGGCCCTGGCGGCGCTCGCGGCCGGCGGGTACGTGGGCCGCGAGCACGCCGCGCAGCTCGCGGTCTGCTACCGGTTCCTGCGGGCGCTCGAGCACCGGATCCAGCTCTACCGGCTTCGCCGGACGCACCTCATGCCCGCGGCCGAGGCCGACCTGCGCCGTCTCGCCCGGTCGGTGGGCATGCGGGCCGACGGGGCGCAGGGCCTGACCGACAGGTGGCGCGTGGTGCGCCGCGACGTGCGGCGGCTGCACGAGGAGCTGTTCTACCGGCCGCTGCTGCCCGCGACCGCGCAGCTCTCGGCCGAGGAGGCGAGCCTGGCCCCGGAGCCCGCGCGTGCCCGGCTCGCAGCCATCGGCTACCGCGACCCCGCCGGCGCGATGCGGCACATCGCCGCGCTCACCGAGGGGGTCTCGCGCCGAGCCTCGATCCAGCGCCAGCTGCTGCCCGTGATGCTCGGCTGGTTCGCGGACGGCGCCGACCCCGACGCGGGGCTCCTCGCGTTCCGGCGCCTCTCGGAGGAGCTCGGGACCACCCACTGGTACCTCAAGCTGCTGCGCGACTCGGGGCTGGCGGCGCACCGGCTCGCACGGGTGCTCTCGACGTCGCGCTACGTGTCCGACGCCCTGTCGCGCTCGCCCGAGTCGGTCACGTGGCTCGCGGACGACGCCGAGCTCCAGCCGCCGACCCACGAGCGGCTCACGGCCGAGGCCGACGCGATCCTCACCCGCGCGACCGATCCCGGCCCCGCGGTCGTCGCGCTGCGGGCCCTGCGCCGACGCGAGCTCGCCCGGGCCGCCGCCGCGGACGTGCTGGGGGTGGTGACGGGCACCCGCGCCGCGCAGAGCCTGTCGAACTCGGCCGACGTGGTGCTCGCGGGTGCGCTGCGGGTCGCGACCGCCGAGACCCGGGCCGAGCGTGGCCTCGTCGAGGACCCGACCCGGCTGCTGGTCGTCGCGATGGGACGCCTGGGCGGCGGCGAGATGGGCTACTCCTCGGACGCCGACGTGCTGTTCGTGCACGACCCGGTCGTCGGCGCCGACCCCGTCGAGGCCCAGGAGTTCGCCCTCGCCGCCGTGACGCGGCTGCGTCGGGCGCTCGGCGAGGTGGGTCCCGAGCCGGCGCTCGAGGTCGATGCCGCACTGCGCCCCGAGGGGCGCAACGGGCCGCTCGTGCGCTCGTTCGACGCGTACGCCGAGTACTACCAGCGCTGGTCCTCGCCCTGGGAGAGCCAGGCGTTGCTGCGCGCACGGCCGGTCGCGGGCGACGCCGCGCTGGGCGAGCGGTTCGTCGAGCTCGTCGCGCCGCTGCGCTACCCGGCGGGTGGCCTGGACGCGGCCGACGTGCGGGAGGTGCGCCGGATCAAGGCCCGGGTCGAGTCCGAGCGGCTGCCGCGCGGCACCGACCCCGCGCGTCACCTCAAGCTCGGGCGCGGCGGGATCTCCGACGTCGAGTGGACGGCGCAGCTGCTCCAGCTGCAGCACGCGCACGAGGTCGTGGGGCTGCGCACCACGTCGACGCTCGCGGCGCTCGAGGCCGCGACCGGCGCGGGCCTGCTCGACGGCGGTGACGCGCAGGTGCTCGCCGACGCGTGGGAGCTCGCCTCGCGGCTGCGCGACGCGGTGGTGCTGTGGAGCGGGCGGGCCGGAGGAGCGCACGCTGACGTGCTGCCGCACGACCGGCAGGCGCTCGAGGGGGTCGCGCGGGTGCTCGGGTACCCGTCGGGCTCGGGGGGCGAGCTCGAGGAGGAGTACCTGCGCACCGCGCGCCGGGCGCGGGCCGTGGTCGAACGGGTCTTCTACACCTGAGCGGTGCCGGCGGTCGCGGGCTCGCTCGTCGGCTCGGCATCGGCGGTGTCGCGCCCGTCGACGTCGGGATCCGCGTCGGTCGCGTCGTCGGACTCGGCGGGGGTCCTGTCGCCGCGGACCCGGTCGACGAGGAGCGCCGAGTCCACGAGCTCGTGCCGCGTGAGGTACGCGCCCGAGACCGCCTTGAGGGTCGCGGCGACGGGGAGGGCGAGGAACGCCCCGAGCGGCCCGAACACGGCGCCGAAGGCCAGCACGGCCACGAACGCGACGGCGGGGTTGAGCTCCATGGTGTGGGCCGAGATCTTGGGCGCCAGCAGCAGGTTCTCGATCTGCTGGTAGACCACCACGAAGATCACGACCCCGAGGCCGGTCAGCGGGCTCACGGACAGCGCGACCGCGAGGGGCAGCGCGCCGCCGATGTACGTGCCGATCGTCGGCACGAACTGCGAGACCAGACCCGTGAACGCCGCGAGCGGCACCGCGTAGGGCACGTGCACGACCGTGAGGAACACGAAGGTCGCCAACGCGGACACGACCGCGAGCAGGATGCGTGAGCTGAGGAAGTTGGACACCTGGTCCTGGGACTCCTCCCACACGCGCAGCACCTCGCGCTGCCGCTCAGGGGCGAGCAGGCTGCAGATCGAGGCCCGGAACCGCGGTGCCTGCGCGACCATGTAGAACACGACGAGCAGCACCGCCGAGATCATGAACAGCCCGCCCAGGATCGTCCCACCGAGGCCGATGACGCCCTGCGCGACGTTCGCCCCCCAGCTGTCGACGAGCTGGGTCAGGACCTTGTCGGTCGCGGGCAGCTCGTAGTCGAAGGCCTCCATCACGAACTCGGTGAGCTGCACGTACAGACCGGGCACCGCCTTGATGAGCTCGACGAGCTGCGCGACGAAGAGCTGCCCGAAGACGGTGAGGATGCCCAGGCACGCCAGCAACGACCCGAACAGGACGATGCCCGTCGCGATGCCGCGGCGCATGCCCCGACCCACGAGCCACCGCACGGGCGGCTCCATCGCGAGCGCGATGAACCACGCGGAGACGAGGATCGTCAGCACCGCGCCCAGCTGGCCTGCGGCACGCCAGGTGAGCAGCGCGGCGAACGTGGCCACGACGACCATGAGCAGCGCTCGGGGGAGCCACGCCGGGGGGACGCGCGGGTCGGTGCGGCGAGCCGTCGTGCTTCTCATGGTGTTCCTTCGCAGGTCGTCGGCACGGGTGCTGTGACGTGACGGAACGTACCGGATCTGGCGGGCGCGGCAACGGCACGCGCGAGCCGGGGCGCCGTGGGGCGTCAGGTCTGGTCGGGCGCGTCCTCGTCGGGCGGCTCGCGGCGGCGGCGCTCGTCTTCGAGGAGGGCCGAGTCCACCAGCTCGTGCCGGTGCAGGTACGTCGCCGAGACTGCCTTGATGGTCGCGGCGACCGGCAGCGACAGGAAGGCCCCGACGGCCCCGAAGACGGCGCCGAACGCGATCACGGAGAGGAACGCGACGGCGGGGTTGAGCGCCATCGTGTGCGCGGAGATCCGCGGCGCGAGGAACAGGTTCTCGAGCTGCTGGTACGCGACGATGAAGATCAGCACGCCCACCCCCGTGAGGGGGCTGACCGAGAGCGCGACGGCGACCGGCAGCGCCCCGCCGATGTACGTGCCGACCGTGGGCACGAACTGCGAGACCAGGCCGGTGAACGCGGCGAGGGGCAGCGCGTAGGGCACGTGCACGATCGTCAGGTAGGCGAACGTCACGGCCGTGGCGATGAGCGCGAGCAGGATGCGTGAGACGAGGAAGTTCGACACCTGCTCCTGGGAGACCTCCCAGATCCGCAGCACCTCGCGCTGGCGGTGCGGGGCGAGCAGCCGGCAGATCGACGCTCGGAAGGCCGGGCCCTGCGCCACCATGTAGTACGCCACGAGCAGCACGGCCGAGGCGCTGAACAGCACACCGAGGAGCGTGCCGCCCACACCGATGACGCCCTGGGCCACGTCGCTGCCCCAGCTGTCGACGAGGCGCTCGAGCACGGTGTCGCTGGTCGGCAGCGTGTAGCCGACCGTACGGTCGACCAGGTCGCTCAGCTGCGAGTAGACCGTCGGCACGTCGTCGAGCAGCTCGATCAGCTGGACCACGAAGAGCTGGCCGAAGACCGCGAGGAGCGCGAGCGTCGCGAGCAGGCCGCCGATCATGACCAGCCCGGTCGCGAGCCCCCGCCGCACGTGCCGCCGCGCGAGCCACGCCACGACCGGCTCCATCGCGAGAGAGAGGAACCACGCGACCACGACGATCGTGATGACGGTGCCGAGCTGGGCGGCCGCGCGCCAGACCAGCACACCGGCGAACGCGGCCAGCACCGCCATGAGCAGCGCGCGGGGCAGCCACTCCGGAGGACGCCGCGCCGCGCGCGGAGCCGTCGATGCCCTCATCCGATGTCCTTCGCAGGTCCTGCCGCGCGCACGCGGTCACCTCGACATCCTCGCCGATGCCGGGCTCGGGCGCTCCGAAGGGCTCGACGGCCCGGTCGCCCGTGGGTTTCATCCGGCGGACGCGGGCCCCACGCGGGAGCATGGGCGCGTGAGCACCGCGCAGAAGCGGCGGACGCGAGCCGCCCTCGTCCTGGTCCTCGTCGGCGTGCTCCTGGCCCCGGTGGCCCTCGTCGTCACGTGGACGCGCGGGCTCGTCGTCGACACCGACCGCTACCTCGCGACGATCGGCCCGCTCGCCTCGGACCCGCACGTGCAGGCCGCGGTGACCGACGCCCTGACCGCGGCGATCCTCGACGCCGCAGACCTCGAGCAGCGCATCGGCGATGCGACGTCGGCGCTCGCGGCGGGCGACCTGCCGCCGCGGGTCGCGGCCACCCTCGGCTCGCTCGAGGGCCCCCTGGTCGACGCGGCCGACGGCTTCGTGCGTCGCACGGTCTCGGACGTCGTGACGTCGGATCGGTTCGCCGACCTGTGGGTCGAGGCGAACCAGCGGGTGCACGAGCAGCTGGTGGCGACGCTGCGCGGCGACCCCGACGCCCGGTTCCAGATCGACGAGCAGGGACACCTGGTGGTGCAGCTCAACTCGGCGACCGAGGCCGTGCGCCAGGAGCTCGTCGCGCGCGGCTTCACGATCGTCGAGCAGATCCCCACGCGGGACCTCACGTTCGCTGTCGTCGACTCGCAGGACCTCACCCCGCTGCAGGGCGCCTACCGGTGGCTCGACGTGCTCGGGACCTGGCTGCCGTGGCTCGTGCTCGCGCTCGTGGTGGGTGCGCTCGTCCTGGCGGCCGACCGGTGGCGGGTGGTCTTCGTGGGCGGGGTGTGGCTCGCCGTGGCGCTGCTGCTGCTCGCGGCGGGCCTGGTCGTCGGACGCCAGGTGTACCTGGGACAGATGCCCGACGCGTCGGTCGACTCGGGGGCGGCCGCGGCGGTCTACGCGCAGGTCATCCACCAGGTGGCCGTCGCGGCGCTGATCGGCGCCGCGGTCGGGATCATCGCCGCGGTGATCGCCTGGCTCGTGCGCCGACGTCGCGCGCGGTCGGCACCCGCGCCGGCGTGAGCCCGCGTCCCGTGGAGCACGGGACGGAGCACGGCACGGGGCACACGGGCCACGTCACGGGGAGCACAGCGGGACGCCGGACGTGCTCGCCCCGGACGCCAGCACCGTCGCCGCGCGCTCGCGGCCGAGGTTCCAGTCGGCCGGACCCTGCGGTGCGTCGACGTGCGCACCTCCCAGGACGCACGAGCGCCACGGCTCGGACAGCTGGTCGAGCACGGGCACCGCGTCGGCCGAGAGGCCCTGCAGGTAGGTGAGGTCCATGAGCGGGGCGTCGGGCCCCGCGGCGGTGTTGTGCCGGGCGATCATCGCGTCGGGGTTGGCCACCGCCAGGCCCAGCATCGCCACCGCTACGACCTGCACGACCGTGCGTGGCAGCCAGCCGGCCCGCCACCGCACACCCGCGACCAGCACGAGCACCAGCACGGCCGCCATCACGAGCTCGACGACCACGACGAAGACGCGCAGCCGGGTCAGCCCGAACACGTCGACGTACAGGTCCATCCGGCGCAGCGCCGACGCGACCACGCCGAGCGTCCCCACGCACAGCACGCCGAGCCCGACTCGGGAGACGACCCGGTCGCGGGCCGTTGCCCGGGGCGCGTACCGGGCGCCGACCGCGACGACCGCGAGGGTGAGGGCCGTCGTCGCCATGAGCTGCGCGAACCCCTCGCGGGCGTACTCGGCGTACGTCAGCCCCGCCGTCTCGAGCACGTGCCGGTGCCCACCGAGCAGCGCACCGACCTGCACCAGCACGAAGGCCAGCACCATGGCGTCGAGCGCGAGCACCGGCAGCAGCCACTCGCCGCGTCGCGCGGGTCGCGCCTCGGGAAGCGCGACGTCCGACCAGGCCGGGGGAGCGAGCGCGAGGTGAGCCAGCGCCGCCGCGCCCACCGCCACCAGGGCGCCGACGGCGAGCCGCGCGGGCAGCGAGCCCAGCTCGATGTGGGGCAGGTAGCTCGAGAAGACCGTGTCGGCGCTCGCGAACAGCGCGCCGAAGACCATGAGCAGCAGGACCGTGACCCCGATGCTGCGCAGCGCCACCACGAGCTGTCCTCGGCGGCCCCCCATGAGGTCACGGCCGCCACGCACCAGCCACGGCAGCGCACGGACCAGACCCGCGGCCCAGCTCACGGGGCTCAGCACGACCGCCGTGGCCGAGCGGCCCGACGTCACGGCGACCGCACCGGCCCACGCGGCCGTCGCGACGCAGACGCCGACCACCCAGCCGGCGTCGCGCACCGCGACCACCGCGAGCAGCGCGACCGACAGGCCTGCGGTGACCAGGGCACCCACGGCCCGCCGTCTCACGAGCGCGGGGAGCGCGGCGGCCCACACCGCCAGACCCGTGACGGCGGCGCCGAGCCCGGGGCTGTGCCCCACGAGGAGCACAGCACCTGCCACGCCGACGGCTGCGCAGACCAGCAGCGTCCGAGGGTCGGCCACCCTGGGGTGCGCCTCCCAGAACTCCCGCAACGGTGCCGCGGCAGCGCGGGGCAGGGCGGGGCCGACGGCCCCTGCGCCTCGGTGGACCGGCACCGGGCCCGGCGTGGGGGCGTTCAGCTCGCTCATACGACTGACGTTAGGCAGGGGGCGTGCCCCGCGTCCGGCGCCTTTGGTGACGGGCGCGAGCGGTTCGTGTGCAGGAGTGGGCCGCGTCGTGACGGTCCGGTGAGCGCCGTGAAGGTCCCGGGAGCCCGGCGCGTCGCGGCGGGCCCCTGCGGACGTCGGTCAGCCGGCCGCTGGGTACTCGGGTGCCCCGGTGACCTGCGGGTCCATGAGGTCGACCTTCTCGACGGTGGTCGCGGCAGCGGTGAGCACGGCGAGGGGGAACGCGCCGCTCAGCGTGTAGCTGGTGCCGTCACGGTGCCATGTGAGCCATCCGCCGGCGTCGCTCGTGGCGTCGCCACCCCACGGGCTGAACGTGCCCCGCGCGCCGTCGACGTCCACGAAACGCACGCCCTGCGCCCACGACGAGGCGGCGACCTCGACGGGCGCCGTCCACCCGGAGATCGCCTCGAGGAGCATCCCCGCGCCCGGTACGGGTTCGATGACACCGGCGTCCTCGATCTGGGCGTCGGGATCGCCGTACGCTGCCCACCATCTGGTGGTCGTCCGGCTCACCGGCTGTGGGTCGATCGTCGCGGGCTCGAGCCCTGCGGGGACGCTCTCGACGTCCAGGACGCGTGAGCCGTCGAAGCGCAGCCCGTCGATCGTCGCGAGCAGGGTGGCCTCGTCCATCCCGCTGCCCGAGGCCAGCCAGGTCGTGCCGTCGGGCGCCGTCCACGCGACTGCCATCGAGCCGTTGTCGAAGACGCGCAGCCGCGCGTCCGTGCCGCGCACCGTGACGTCACGCACGCCGTCGGTCCCCTCCGGGAACGGGTCGGCGACGTCGGCCCAGATCGTGACGCCGCTCACGGGCGCCTCGCTGAACAGCACGGCCACCGGGACCGTGGGCCAGCACGCCGCCTCGTCGTGGTGCACGCCGATGCCCGTCAGGGGCAGTGCGACGTCGCCGACCAGGCTCGCGGCAGCGACCACGTCCGGCTCCGAGGACCAGTCGGCACGGTCGACCCATTCGGCCGTGCCGGTGTTGCAGGCGACGCCCGCATCGGCGGCCTGAGCCGGTGCCGCACCGAGGGCGAGGGCGAGGGGGGCGTCGTTCCCCGTGGGCCCCTGGCCCCCCTGCGGGAGCGTCACCCCACCCACGGCGAGCACCGCGACCACCAGGCCGGTCCCACCCGCGAGCCTCGCCCGCCGGGCGCGGCGCAGGCTGTGCGCACGGTGGGTGACGCGGGCCAGATCAGGCTCCGCGGTCGGGATCTCGACGTCGGCGAGGTGGGTCAGGAGGTCGTGGGTCATCGGGGCTCTCCATTCAGGGCGGGGCCGAGCGTGGCGGCGAGCTGCCGGCGGGCGGTGGACAGGGTCGCGGCGACCGTGCCGCGGTGGACGTTCATGACGTCGGCGATCTCGGCCTCGGGCAGGTCGGCGACGTAGCGCAGCGCCACGGCGGTCCGCGCCCGGGGCGGGAGCGCCGCGACGGCACGCCAGAGCGTGTCGTCCGGTGCCGACGGCGCAGGGACGTCCTCGAGCCGCTGGCGTTCCAGGTACCGGCGTTCGAGCCGGGAACGGCGCCACGTGCGACGGGCCTCGTTGAGCGCGACGGTGTAGACCCACGCGCCCGGCGAGGCCATCCGCCCCACCCGGTCCCACGAGGCCAGAGCGCGCGCGAAGGCCTCCGCCGCGGCCTCCTCGCCCAGACCGACGTCGCCCGTGGCCAGCGCCAGTGCCCGGCACACCCGCGGCAGCTCGGAGCGGTACCACGTGGCGAAGTCCTGCGGCGGCTCCCCACCAGGCGGCGCGACCTGCGATGTCGTCATACCCCTCCAAGTCGTGAGGGTCCCAGGATGTTGAGTCCGGCCCCCGACCGGGGTCACCGGGGGCGCGTGTCGGAGCGTGGTGCTGTGATCGAGCCATGGCGTGGGACGTGCGACCCGTGACGCCCGACCGGTTCGAGGACTTCGCTGACGTCGTGAACCCGAACCGCCGGTCGGACGCGTGCTGGTGCCTGTCGCACAGGTTGCGCGCGCAGGAGATCGAGGAGCTGGGTGCGGGCAGCCGCGAGCAGGCCATGCGCCGGCTCTGCGAACGCGAGAACCCACCCGGCGTGGTCGCCTACCTCGACGGGACGCCCGTCGGCTGGTGCAGCATCGGGCCGCGCAGCGACAACCCGCGGCTGGTCCACTCACGCGTCATCCGACCGGTCGACGACGTCTCGGTGTGGAGCATCGTCTGCGTCGTCGTGCGCGGCGGGCACCGCAGGCAGGGCGTCACGGCGCCGCTGATCGAGGGTGCGGTCGAGTACGCGCGGTCGCGGGGCGCGCCCGCGGTGGAGGCGTACCCGGTCGAGCCGCAGGGCCGGATGGACACGACGATGGCGTTCGTCGGCACCCGGTCGATGTTCGAGAAGGCAGGGTTCGAGGTCATGGGCACCACCGATGCGCTCGCGAGCCAGATGCCCAGGATCGTGATGCGCCGCAGCATCGCCTGAGCGACCGCGGCGCCCCCGATCACGAGGTCGACACGACCGACCAGGTCACCGACGCCGTCGCGCCCAACGTGTGAGCCTCGACATCTGAGCGCATGATGGGTCTTCCGGTTCCGCACGCGTGGTCACGAGTCCCGGAGAGGACGAACGATGCGTGGAGTACTCATGTACGGCCCTCGCGACGTCCGCAACGAGACGCGCGCGGACCCGCAGATCCGCGAGGCCACCGATGCGATCATCCGTGTGACGGCCACGTGCATCTGCGGGTCGGACCTGTGGCCCTACCGTGGGTTGGAGCCGCTCTACGCCGAACCGCAGGCCATGGGGCACGAGTACATCGGGGTCGTCGAGCAGACCGGCGACGCAGTGATGAACGTCCGGGTCGGCGACTTCGTCGTCGGGTCGTTCGTCGCCTCCGACAACACCTGCGAGATCTGCCAGGCCGGCTACCAGTCCCGCTGCATCCACAGCGTGATGATGGGTTCGATCGGCACCCAGGCCGAGCGGGCACGCATCCCGCTGGCCGACGGCACCCTGGTGACCACGCCGGGCGAACCCCCGGCGGACCTGGTCTCCTCGTTGCTGGCCGCCTCCGACGTCCTCGGAACCGGCTGGTACGGCGCAGTGTCCGCCGAGGCCGGGCCCGGCAAGACGATCGCCGTCGTCGGCGACGGCGCCGTGGGTCTGTCAGCGATCCTGGCGGCGAAGCAGCTCGGTGCGGAACGGATCATCGTGTTCAGTCGCCACCCCGAGCGGCAGGCCCTGGCCACGGAGTTCGGCGCCACCGACATCCTCGAGGAGCGCGGCGACGAGGGCGCGGCGAAGGTCAAGGAGCTGACGAACGGGTATGGCGCGCACGGCGTGGTGGAGGCCGTCGGCACCCAGGAGTCGATGTGGCAGGCCATCCACTCCACGCGGCGCGGCGGGTACGTCGGCTACGTCGGCGTCTCCCACGGCGTCGAGCTCGACGGCCTCGAGCTCTTCTTCACCAGCGTCCACCTGCACGGCGGCCCCGCTCCGGTGCGGCGCTTTCTGCCCGAGCTCATCGAGCTGATCTGGAACCGCGCGATCGACCCCGGGAGGGTCTTCGACCTCACCCTCCCGCTCGAGTACGCCGCCGAGGGGTACCGGGCGATGGACGAGCGCCGAGCCACCAAGGTCCTCCTCACCGTCTAGGTCGTCGGCGACGACGAGGCGATGTTCCGGCCGGTGCGCGGCGCACGGGACAGGCCTTCGACCTGGTCAGGGTGATGCAGCACATCGGCCACGACGCCCTACGCAGCATGACCGTCCCCCGACGGGTCGCGGGGGCGGCGCTGGAGTGGCGAGAACTGGGGATGCGCCTAGTGTCGTAGCAGGTCAGGAAGGGAAGGCCGGACGAGCGGCGCCGAACCCCGAGGGATGCCCTCGCGCCCCGTTCCCGCACGTCCGCAGAGCGGACGACGCAACGCAACGCAACGCGACGTGCGTGCCTGTCAGCCGTGCACGTATCGCATCCGGAGGAGCAGTGATGGTGGAGAAGCGTCGGCGTCCGGACGATCCCGACGATCGCAGGTCCCACGGGGTGTCTGATGCCGGGAGCGAGGCCGGGGAGACCCCGGCTCCTGACGACCCGCGCAAGCCCGCCTCGCCGCCGGACCTGCACAAGCGGTCCTGGATGCACGTGGCCCGCACCACCCTCAGGCAGTTCTCCCGGGACCAGTGCCAGGACGCGGCCGCGGCCCTCACGTACTACGCGGTCCTCGCATCGGCACCCGCGCTCCTGGCCCTCGTCTCCCTCCTGGGGCTGCTCGGCGACAGCCAGAAGATCGTCGACGAGGTGCTGAAGACCGCCTCCTCGGTCGTGCCCGCGGACGCGATGAGCACGCTCGAACCGATCGTCGAGCAGGTTGCCGGCAAGGGGGAGTCGGCCGGGATCGCGCTGATCATCGGCGTGGTGCTGGCCCTGTGGTCGGCGTCCGGATACGTCGGCGCCTTCGGACGCGCGATGAACCGCATCTACGAGGTGGACGAGGGCAGGCCGATCTGGAAGCTGCGCCCGGTGATGCTGGTGGTGACAGCTGTCGTCGTCGTGCTGGCGGCGCTCGTGGCCGCCGCCCTCGTGCTCACCGGTCCCGTGGCGCGTGCGGTCGGTGATGCGGTGGGGATCGGCCCCACGGCGCTCACCGTCTGGAACATCGCCAAGTGGCCCGTGGCGCTGTTGCTGGTCGTCGTGATCATCGCGCTCCTGTACTACGCCACCCCCAACGTGCGGCAGCCGAAGTTCCGCTGGATCAGCGTGGGCGCCGTGGTCGCGATCCTCGTGTGGGCGATCGCCTCGGTCGGGTTCGGGTTCTACGTGGCCAGCTTCGGCTCCTACGACGCGACCTACGGGGCGCTGGGCGGCGTCATCGTCTTCCTGCTCTGGTTGTGGATCACCAACCTGGCCCTCCTCTTCGGGGCGGAGCTCGACGCCGAGCTGGAGAGGGGACGCGAGCTGCAGGGCGGCATCGCGGCCGAGGAGACGTTGCAGCTCCCTCCGCGGGACACCCGCGCGAGCGAGAAGCGCGAGCAGAAGTACCAGAAGGACATCGAGCGTGGACGCGAGATCCGCCGGGATGCGGGGGGAGCGGAGCACGACGACCGTCGAGGAGGCGGCGCACGCTGACCTGGTCCCGCAACAGCGGGGTCGAGCACGCCACAACGAAGGGCTGCGACATGCGAGCACTGACCTGGCAGGGCCGGGAGAACGTGGCCGTCGAGGACGTCCCCGACCCCCGGATCGACGAGCCGACCGATGCGATCATCCGGGTCACGTCCACGGCGATCTGCGGATCGGACCTGCACCTGTACGAAGTGCTGGGGATGTATCTCGACGCCGGTGACGTGCTCGGGCACGAGGCCATGGGCATCGTGGAGGAGGTCGGCTCGGGCGCCTCGAGGCTGAAGGTCGGCGACCGGGTCGTGGTCCCGTTCGGCATCGCGTGCGGCTCGTGCTGGATGTGCACGCGAGGTCTGCAGTCCCAGTGCGAGACGACCCAGGTGCGCTCCCAGGACAAGGGGGCGGCCCTCTTCGGCTACACCAAGCTGTACGGGCAGGTGCCCGGGGGTCAGGCGGAGTACCTCCGCGTGCCGCAGGCCCACTACGGTCCGGTCGTGGTGCCCGGCGACGGCCCCGACGAGCAGTACCTCTATCTCTCGGACGTCCTGCCGACCGCGTGGCAGGCCGTGGAGTACGCGAACGTGCCCGCCGGGGGGACTGTCGCCGTCGTGGGCCTCGGTCCGATCGGCCAGATGGCGGCCCGGGTCGCGCGCCACCGGGGGGCGGGGAAGGTCATCGGCCTCGACCTGGTGCCCGCGCGGCTCGAGATGGCCCGGCGCCACGGCATCGAGGTCCTCGACCTGACCGGGCTCGGCGACGTCACCGGCGCGGTCAGGGAGCTCACCGACGGGCGCGGCGCCGACAGCGTCATCGACGCCGTCGGGATGGAGGCGCACGGGTCGCCGGGTGCCGCCTTCGCGCAGCGCGCGGCGGGGATCCTCCCCGATGCCGTCGCGGCCGCCGCCATGGAGAAGGCCGGGGTCGACCGTCTGGCGGCGCTGCTGTCCGCGATCGCCCTGGTGCGTCGCGGGGGAACCGTCTCGATCGCCGGCGTCTACGGCGGCGCGAAGGACCCGCTGCCGATGATGGAGCTCTTCGACAAGCAGCTCACGCTGCGGATGGGCCAGGCGAACGTCCGGCACTGGATCGACGACGTCCTGCCGCTGGTCTCGGACCCCGCCGACCCGCTCGGGGTGCTCGATCTCCGCACGCACCGGCTCCCGCTCGAGGACGCGCCGCGCGCCTACGACCTCTTCCAGAAGAAGGAGGACGGCTGCGTCAAGGTCGTGCTGGACCCGGCTCTGCCCGCCTCGACGCACGATGCGAGCGCGGGGTCGTCCGCCTAGCGGCGAGGGACGTCGGCAGGGCGAGGCGCCACCGGCGGTGCCGGCCGCGAGAGCAGGTGGGTGCGGATCCACCTCTCGGAATGAGCCGCGGTGCGCAGCCGCGAGCCGGAGTACGTGATCCCGCCGGCAAGCCGGTGGCCGAGCGCCAGCCACGAGCACAGCGCCCGTTCCAGGACCCACGCCGGAGCGAAGGCGAGGCACGACACGGGGAAGGTCCGCCGACCGCCGGCCCGCGCCCGTCCGCACCCGGCGGTCACGACGGCCGTGCCGGCCAGCGCGGCGACCCGCCACGGACGCCGAGACGCCCACAGGAGCAGGGGGAGCAGTGCGAGCTCGACGGCGAGCCGCGCCGGTTGTGCCTGGCTGTCGTAGGCCTGGCGCACACGCTGGGAGAAGAAGCGCGTCGCGGTGGGCGCCCCGCGCGCCACGAAGAGGTCGTGGGCTCGCCTCTCGCGTCCGCCGCCCGCGCGGACCGTGCGCACGAGCTCGAGGTTCTCGAAGAGGACGTGGGTGTCGTAGCCGCACGGCAGGGCGTCGCGTCGCAGGCCCAGCGTCCCGGGGTAGTCACCACCGGCCGCGCGGTTGATCAGCGCGCGGCCGGTGTCCCAGCGGGCATGCCAGGGCAGGGGCCGGAAGTAGTTCTGAGGACGGACGACATCGGCGTCGTCGAGCAGGCGCAGCATGCGCTCGAGACCGGCCACGTCGTAGCGCACGTCGTCGTCGGCGATGACGACCAGCGGCGCGCGCGTGGCTCGCAGGCCCTCCATGACGGCGACCGCCTTGCCGTTCTCGTCAGTGCGCGGGGCGCGGGGGGCGATGTGCGTGACCAGCCCCTCCCAGGCGGCATGGTGCCGAGCGAAGACCTGCTCGGGGGAGCCATCGACGACCACCACGTCGATCCAGGAGGTCAGGCGCCTCAGGTACCGCGTGAGCTCCCCGCGATCAGGCTGGTCCCAGCGCAGCGGCATCAGGTAGACCGCACCAGTGCGCGCAGCGGAGAACGCGGTCACGGGGGCTCCTTCGGCCGTTCAGCGTCGGGGAGCTGGGCGGGGGATGCCGATCCGCGTGCTGACCCCGGGCGAGACGTGCACCAGCGGCTCCACGGCCGGGACGGGCAGCCCCATGACGGCAAAGACATCGGTGTCCAGCGAGGTGACGCTCGCCCGACGCAAGGGCCACGGCTCGTGGGTGACCGGGACCCGCCACACGCGGCCCGCGCGTTCGACGTAGGCGTTCCACCGACCCGTGAGCCACACCTCCAGGTCGGACGGGGCAGCGATCCGGTCGCCGGCGCGGACCGTCGCGGACAGCCGCAGCGGCACGGCCTGCGGCGCGGGTCGGGCCTCGTAGGCGAGAGTGCCCGGCTCACCGGGCAGCACGCGTGCGCGCATGCGCTGGTAGGGGAGGCCGACGACCCGCATCGCCACGTTCACGGCTCTGCGGGTCGACCACAGCATGAGGAACCACAGGCCGTCGGTGCCGTCGTCGTGCCGCACGTAGGTGCGCAGGTTGACCTCCGGGAAGGTGGACCAGCCCGGCAGAGGGGGGAACGGCGGGACGCGCACATCTCGCATGAGGAACGGGGTCAGGCCGATCCACGCTGATCCTGAGTGGGTCTGCACGTGCAGACCGGAGGGAAGCAGGGACTGGACGACCTCCGGGTCCACGGGCCAGTGCAGGAAGCTGATCGCCGACCAGCGCTGGGCGTTCACCGGCACCCGCACGGTGTTCTCTGCTGCCACCCCGCTCATGGTCAACTCCCGCCACGTCTCTGTGGTCTCGCACGCGACCCGGGTGCTCACCGTGTCGGTGCCGCGCCCCGCAGCTGTCCACCGTGCCCGAACGCGGTCGGCCTCGCATCCGGGGGGGCCGAGGTCGCCGTGCTGCGTGGCGGCACGATCGCCGAGCGCCGTCACGGCTGCTCAGGAATCGGCCGGACGACCGATCCCGTCCTCGTGGCCCTGCTGCGCGAACGCCAGGGCATCGTGCGCCGCCGGCGCGGGGGAGCCGGACGCCTCGCGCTCCCGCAGCGCCGCGTCGACCCGCTCCTGCACGCGCTGCTCGTCGGCCGCCGCCCGTGCCCGACGGCGGCTCCGGACGAGCCGGGGTACCAGCACGGCCGCTGCCACGACGAGCAGCACGACGACGAGCAGCGTCCACGGCACCGCCCACGTGCTCGCGGTGCCGACCACGGGGGCGAGCGCCGAGGTCGAGCCCGAGGCGTCGGTCACCGTGGGGGTCGCAGCCACATCTGCCCCGAGCCGGACTGCGGGCCACACCCCGGCGACGGGGACCGTCACCGTCCACCTCTCGCCCGGCAGGAGCTGCGGCGGCGCCTCGATGTCGCCCGCATCCACCTGCAGCAGCCCGAACGGCCCCGAGACCGTGACCTGCGTGAGCGCGGACACCAGCGAGTTGCCGGTGTTGTGCAGCGTGTACGTGACCGAGGCGTCGCCCGCCCCAGCAGGGTTGACCGTTCCTGAGTAGGCGACGCGCACGTCCTCCACGGCCAGGGACGGTGCGAGCTCACCGCCGACGCGCACGTCCACCCGGATGCCCAGGCGCCGGTCGACGGTGATGCCCTGGGGCTCGTCGGCCTGGACCAGCGAGGTCAGGACGCCGCCCGCGTAGTCGCCGGGGATCGCGTCATCCGGCACCGTCAGCGTGAACGGCAGCTCGACGGTCGCGCCGGGCTCGACGGTCACGGCATCGGTGCCCGTGGCGATCCACGCACCGACACCGGTCGACGCGAGGTCGGGGGTGAGCAGGTCGAGCTGCCCGCTCGCCGTGGTGTAGCCGTCCGCGGCGTAGACCGCGAGCTCGAGCGGCGCGGTGCCGTGATTGGCCACCACGAGGGCGTCGGTGACCGACGCCCCGGGGTCGACGCCGTAGGTGAAGCCGGTCCGGTCGGAACCGAAGCCGTTGGACGCCGTGCGGACCGTCCACGTGACGTCCTCCGCGGCGGCGGGACCCGCGGCGCCGACGACCGCGGCTGCGGCGGCCAAGAGGACGAGCAGCGTCGTGAGAACGGTGCGGACGGGTGCGAACGGGGTACGGCGGGCAGTCATGCGGTCCTCGGGGGAGTAGGAGGTGCAGCGACCGGTGGGGCGGGCGTCGTACGACGCCCGCCCCACCGGTCAGGAGGGTCAGGCGGGGTTCAGCTGCTCAGGGCCGTGAGGGTGAGCGTCGCGCGGTACGTGCCCTTCTCGACGGCACCGGGGATCTTCAGGTCGAGATCGGCGCCGAGCTTGGCGGTGCCGGTCGCGTGGCCCTGGTCGCCTGCACCGAGCGGGCGGGAGACCGACAGGCCGTCGCCGCCGTCGTAGCCGGAGGCCACCTGTGCTCCGGCTACGGCGCCGGCTCCCGCCTCGACGACCGCCGGGGTCCAGCCGAGGGCCGAACCGTCGAACGTCTTGGCGCCGTCGCGGAAGTCGCTGACCGAGGCCGAGATCGACCACGGCGACTGCGAGCGGCGGGTGTCCGACACCGTGATCGGGTTGATCTGGCCCGTCGCCTCGAAGTACCCACCGGTCGTGTCGACCGCGGTGCCGAGATCCACCAGGCCGTTGTGGCCGTCGATCGTCCAGCCGAACTCGCCGGGGGCGGCCTCGGGCACGGTGACCTGGATCTCCTGACCGTCACCGTGGTACGGGTGGACCGTGACGGAGTCGACGACAGAGCCGACGGGCTGCGCCGCGGTGGCTCCGCTGTCCGGGCCGCACCAGGAGACCTTGCCGAGCTCGACCCCGGCGTTCGGGGCGTCGCACGTGCCGGAGCGGATGTTCGCCACGACCAGCTCGTCGTTGCGCACCTGGATCTTGACGTAGCTGCGGACGTGCTCCTGGTCCTGGACCGAGTTGTACCAGTAGTTCGTGGGGTTGAGCGGGTCCGCCCCGTTGCCGGCACCGGACGTGCCGCTGGAGTCGGGGGCGGTGATGTCGTAGTACTTCGAGCCGGACGCCGAGTTGGCCGTCACGTACAGGACGCCACCGGGACCGGCGTAGACGTCTGCCGCGCCGGGCTGCTCGGACGCGTCAGCCTTCTCGCCGTTCTTGATGAGGTAGCTGCGGGTGTACACGTGGTCGTGGCCCTGCAGCACCAGGTCGACGCCGAGGTTCGAGAACGTCGTCGGGAAGTCGACGCGCCGCACCTTGGCGTCAGCGTCCTTCGCGTGCGACGCGGCCGAGTAGATCGCGTGGTGGTACACGAGCACCGTGTACTTCGCGTCCGCTCCGTGGCGGTTGATGACGTCGGTGACGTAGGCGAGGTGTGCCTCGTCGCCGCCGCCGCCCTGGGAGGTGGCGTAGGAGTTGCTGTTCAGGTCGATGAACAGCACGTCCTTGTAGATGTACCAGTAGTCGCCGCCCGAGGTGTTCGACGACGGGTTGCCGTTGCCGTACAGCGCGCCGGATCTGTCGGTGTTCGGCGTCGCGAGGTGCTGCTCGTAGGCCTTGCCGCCGACGTCGTGGTTGCCGATGGTCGCCGCCCAGGGGTACTGCCGGAGCTTGTCGGGAGCGAGGAACGCGTCCCACTGCAGCTCGGTGTTCGCGACCTCGACCTGGTCGCCGCCCGAGACGAGGATCTCCGCCTTCGGGTTCGCTGCGAGTGCGACGTCGAGGGTGTCGGTCCAGCCCGCCTGGTCCTTCGCGACGTTGCCGGACGCGCCGATCTGCGGGTCGCCGAAGAACAGGAAGTCGTACTCGCCCTCGAACGACTGGGTCGCGAAGGTGTAGGCGGGTGACCACGCGCCCTCGGAGCCGACGCGGTAGGAGTACGCGGTGTTCTCCTGCAGGCCGGTGAGGGTGGCGTGGCGGTTGAACCCGCCGCTGCCGGCGATGTTGGCGGAGCCGGTCGCCGCGAAGGTCGTGGCGTCGGCGGGGAAGGCGCCGTCGGTGACGGTGGACGTCGGCGCGACCTGGACGACCTGCGCCGTGTCGGTCGAGGTGTACCAGGTCACCATCCGCTGGGTCTCGTCGGCGCCGACGCCGAGGATGATGCCGGTGGAGGTGCTGTCGGCGGCGGTCGCCGGGGCGGCTGCCACGACGGCGCCGACCGCCATGACGGTGCCGACGGCGAGCGCCGTGAGCTGGGCCGACAACCGTCGGGTGCGCTCGCGGGAAGCTCTCGTGCTGGAAGACATACGTCGTCCGTTCTCTTCGATCCACAGGGGGGCGTACAACCGGGAAGCAGGCTCAACCTGCACCCATGAGGTGAATGGAGGCTGAACAGGGACATTCCGCCGTGTGGCACCGACCAGAACTCCTGCCGGGAGCTCAGACCCCCCACAGCCGCTGCACGAACCAGACCAGGCCCATCGCCGCGACACCCGTCGCCACCGTCCCGGTCGCCCACGTCGCGGCGGCCGGTGCCCGGCGCCGCAGCAGGGCCAGCACGGGGAACACCACCGCGATGATCGCGAGCTGCACGACCTCGATCCCGACGTTGAACACCAGCAGCGACCACAGCAGCGTCCACGACATCGGCTCGTCGATGCCCAGCGCCCCGGCGAAGCCGAGCCCGTGCACCAGGCCGAACGCGAGCACGACCCCGATGCGCACCCACCCCGAGCGGTCCAGCCCGAACCACCCGTCGCCGGCGGACAGGTCGGAGGCGTGATCCCCGCGGTCGCGCAGCCGCCACAGGTGCCATCCCGCGACGACCGCGATCGACAGCGCGATGATCGGCTCCACGACCGCGCCGGACACGTGCACCAGTCCCGTGGCCGCGAGGACGAACGTGATCGAGTGCGCGACCGTGAACGCGGTGGCGGTCAGCACGATCTCGCGCAGCCGACGGGAGCCGACGATGACCGCCAGCAGGAACAGGACGTGGTCCAGGCCGAAGAGCAGGTGCTCGGCGCCGAGCACGAAGAAGTCCACGAATCGCTCCCACCCCGACTGCTCGGTCGAGAACGACGACTGCCCGGCGTCGAGCGCCGCGCTGCCCGACGCACCGTCGAGGTCGTACGTCACGATCGTCGTCGTCCCCGTGACGTAGCCCTCGTCGTCGGCGAACAGCGAGCTGGTCACCTCGTGCGCTCCGTCGGGGTCCGTGCACGCGTGGTCGAGCGTCACGACGGCGTAGGGCACCCCCTCGCGCTGCTCGATGCGTACGTCGCCGACCTGCTCCGGCGGGCACACCTCATCCGCCGACGTGACCGTGAACCGCTCGCCCACGTACGTCAGGACGGTGTCGGCGTGCGCCTCGATCGCGGCGGCCTGCTCGTCCGGGTCGCCGCTCTCGAGGGCCGCCGTACCGTCCTGGAACAGCGGGTCGTCGTGCTCCATGTCCGCGGCGGAGACCACGAGCAGGTCGTACTCGAGGCCGAGCTCGGTACGCACCACCCCGGCCTCGGGCGCGGTGACGTCCGCGAACACCACGGACGTGAACCCGTGGGCGGACGCGGGTGCGGCGGTCGCGATGCCCACGCCGGCGAGCAGCGCCAGGGTGATCAACGAACGGGCCCGCGGTCCGGCGGGACGTGCCCGCGACGAGTGGGCAGCGGAAGGGCGGGCAGGGCGCAGCATCGGTCTCCTCGGCGGTCGGCCGTGGCACTGTGTCGCGACGTGGTGAACGGGCGGGGCACCGCGGGCGAACACCGACCGAATGCTCGGCGCACGACTGCTCCCCGGGCCGACAGGGCCCGTGGGGTCGGGTAGGAAAGTGCCGTGCTACGCCACCCAGCCCGCGCCCTCGTCCCGGCGACCCTGACCCTCGTGCTCCTCGCGGGCTGCGGTGCGGGCGACTGGAGCCGCCCGCACGACGGACCCGTCGCCGTCGGTGCGCTCGCCCCCGGGTTCCTCGAACCGGGCGAGAGCCCGACGCCCGAGGCCACGATCGCGCCCGAGGCCGGGTCGTGGGACGGGATCACGCCCCGTGAGGGCTACAGGGTCGTCCTGCTGACCCGCGGCGACGACGAGCCGACCCAGGCCCTCGTGACCGCCGTGCGCGACTGGGCCGAGGCCGAGGACGTCGACCTGCGTGTGCTCGAGCCCCAGACCCCCGCGGACCTGGTACCGACGATCGTCGAGGCCGTCGGCATGGGCGCCGACCTCGTCGTCAGCGCGGGGAACGACCTGGTGGACCCCCTCGCCGTGGTCAGCGCGAGCCACCTCGACCAGCAGTTCCTCGTCGTCGGCGCGGAGATCGCCGAGCCCACCGTGAACGTCACAGCCGTCGACTGGACCGGAGCGTCGTACCGCGGCACCGGCGCCGACGCCGCCTCCGCCTACGACCCGGCGACGTTCACCGCCCAGCGGTGCGCTGCCGCCGTGCGGGCGGGGGTCGGGGCGGTGCTCGGTGGGGTCACGGGCATCGTCGTCTGGGTCGACTGACACCGGTCCCGAGAGGGAGGTGGTGTGCAGGTCGACCGCCGCTGACAAGGGGCTGCCCGCTCGTCCGGCCGGACGAGCGGGCAGCCCCTTGTCGCATGCCGGTCGGTCGGTCAGTCGTTGTTGTACTTCCGACCCTTGGGGACCGTCACCATGATCGACGCCAGGGCGATCAGCGTGATCACCAGGTTGAACAGGAACGCGACCGCCCCGGCCTGGCGCACAGCTTCGTTGTCCAGGGTGCCCTGCGTGGTCAGCACCGAGCCGATCCAGCCCGCGCCTGTGCCGGAGAGCGAGGAGAAGATCGTCAGCGACACCGCGGCGCCCACGGCCGACCCCAGCGAGGAGGCCATCTTGTAGATGCCGGAGCCCGCACCGGTCTGGTCGGCCGGCAGGTTGGAGAGGGCCGCGTCGGTGGACGGCGTGGCGTAGAACGCCAGACCGATGCCGAACAGGCTGTAGGCGACGAACGCCAGGACCTGGTAGTCGCCGACCATCAGGTTCGTCGGGATCAGGCAGATCGCAGACAGCGCCACGATGAGCGTGCCCCAGATCATCGGCTTGCGCGGGCCGAACTTGCGCAGCAGCGTCTCGCCGACCCGGATGAGGCCGATGATGAACACGGCGTACCCGATGGTCAGCAGCGACGCCTTCCACGCGTCGTAGCCCTTGTTCGACAGCTGCAGCATCTGCTGCGAGACCATCAGCAGCCCGATCGTGGCGTTGATCAGGAAGTTGGACAGGGTCGCACCGGCGAACGTCGTGTTCTTGAACAGGGCGAAGTCGATGAACGGGTTGTCGGTGTTCTTCTTCTCGACGATCGTGAACGCGACGGCGGCGACGACACCGACCGCGACCAGCACCAGGATCAGCGGCTCGCCCCAGCCGATCTGCCGACCGAAGATGATCACGACCATGAACGCCAGGGTCATCACCATGAAGGTGGCCAGGCCCGGGAGGTCGAACTTCTTGCGGGCCACCGTCGTCCGGACCTTGCTCTCCGGGGCGCCGAGCATCAGCAGCACGGCGACGACGGACACGACGATGGAGACGATGAAGATCCAGCGCCAGTTCAGGTTGGAGGCCAGGAACCCGCCGACGAGGGACGCGAGACCCGAACCGCCCCACGAGCCGATCGACCACATCGAGACCGCGCGCTGGCGGTCCTTGCCGTCCCAGTAGGCGCGCAGCAGCGCCATCGTGGACGGCATGATGCAGGCCGCGGACAGACCCTGCAGGGCCCGGCCGGTCAGCATCAGCGGCAGGGTCAGCGCGCCGGTGGACAGCACCACCAGCAGCGACCCCGCGATGCCGAGGATGTTGCCGATGATCGCGATCTTCAGCCGCCCGACCTTGTCGGCGACGCCGCCCATCAGCACGATGAACAGGCCGGAGAACAGGGCGGTGATGGACACCGCCATGTTCATCTGGCTCGCGGAGATGTACTCCGTGCTCCCGTTGATGTCACTGAGGATGTTCGGCGCGACGGTGCCCAGCGAGCCGGCGAAGAGCCAGAACGTGAGGACACCGAGGACGATGCCGGTGAGCAGCTTGGCGCTGCCCTTGTAGGTGGTGGGGGCCGCGCTGTCGGCGGCGACGGAGGTGACAGAGGTCATGACGCGTCCTTGGTGAGGTAGGCCAGCGCGGCCACGACGATCGCCTCGGTGCCGGTCGTCAGGGTGGGCTGCAGGACCGGCGCGAAGCCGGGGGAGTGGTTGGGCGGGGCGACGGTGCCGGCGGGGAAGCCGCCCAGGCCCCAATAGGTGTACGGCGTGCCGAAGGCGGCGGGGATCCGGCTGAAGTCCTCGCTGGCCGGGACGGGCGCCAGCTCGAAGACGCGGTCCTCGCCGAAGTGCGCCCGGAAGGCTTCGGTCACCGTGCGCGTGATCTCCGCGTCGTTGTCCGTCAGCGGGAAGCGGTCGTAGTACTCGAACGTCGGCGGCTGGGGCGAGCCGGACGCCTCGCACTCGGCTCGCACGATGCGCTCGATCGCGCCGAGGACGGTGGCACGGACCTCGTCGGAGTAGACACGCGTGTTGACCAGCAGCGTGGCGCGGTCGGGGATGATGTTGCTCTTGGTGCCCGCCTGCAGCGAGCCGACGGTGACGACCGCACGCTCGCCGGGCGGCAGCTCCCGCGACACGATGCCCTGCAGGCGTTGCACCACGGCGGCGGCGAGCAGGATCGGGTCGACGCCCAGGTGCGGCATCGAGCCGTGCGAGCCGGATCCGTGCAGGGTGATCCGGATGCTGTCGGCGGCGGAGAGCATCGGCCCCATGCGGGTGCCCACGGTGCCAGCCTCGTACCCGAGGACGTGCTGGGCGAGGGCGACGTCCGGGCGGGGGACCACGTCGGTCAGGCCCGCCTCCACCATCGCCGCGGCGCCGACCGCGATCTCCTCGGCGGGCTGGAACAGCGCGACGAAGGTGCCGCTCCACGGCTCGCGGGTGCGGGCCATCAGCTCGGCGGCGCCGAGCAGGCTGGTGATGTGCACGTCGTGCCCGCAGGCGTGCATCACGCCGACGGTGTTGCCCGCGTCGTCGACCGCGGTCGCGGTCGAGGCGTAGGGCAGGCCGGTCTGCTCGGTGACGGGAAGGGCGTCGATGTCGGCGCGAGCCAGCACCACCGGGCCGTCGCCGTTCCGCAGGATGCCGACGACGCCGCCGCCGACCGCGTGGACGTCGTAGCCGAAGGACTGCAGCCGGCGCTCGATCTCCGCCGCCGTGGCGGTCTCGTGCAAGCTCAGCTCAGGGTGCTGGTGGAGGTGGACGTAGAGCTCCTCCTGCCACTGCCGGGTCTCGGCGAGCGGGGAGAGCATCTCGGTGACCGCTATCATGGGCGACTTCGCTTCTCTGGACAGGACGCGCCGAACCGCGGGTGATGCCGGGTGACCGGACCCGCGCTCCGACAGGAGCAGATGGCCCCCGACCGACCAACGTAGGGACGTGGCCACGGGCCCGGACGCGGATGAAGGACGACGACCAGAGCGGGGTGCTGGATGAAGGATGTGGTCTTCGACGACCTGGATCAGCGCCTGATCGACGCACTTCAGGCCCGTCCGCGTGCCTCCTGGTCCTCGCTGGCGACGATGCTCGGATCGAGCGCCGTCACCCTGTCCCGGCGCTGGGAACGCCTGCGGTCATCCGGCGCGGCCTGGATGACCGTCGCCCCGGACCTCAGCACGGGGCGCGGATCGCTCGCGATGGGGATGGCGCTGGTCGAGCTGCAGGTGCGCACCGGCACGCTGCACACCACAGCCGCCGAGCTCGCCCTCTGCCCCGAGATCGCCACGCTGGAGATGACGTCCGGCGGGCGCAGCCTGATGCTGACTGTCATCGCCGGCGACGGCGACGCGCTGGCCTCGTTCCTGGTGGACACGCTCGAGTCGATGCCCGGGGTCACGCAGGTGCACACGCACCCCGCTTCCCGCACCCTGATGGATGCCAGCGGCTGGCGGCTGCGAGCGGAGGACCATGACCGGCACGGTCCCGGGACCGACCGGGCGCGCCGGCCGATGCCGCACGGCGAGCTGGCCGGGGCGATCGCCCGTGAGCTGGCGAAGGACGGCCGGGCCAGCGCCGCCGCGGTCGCCGCGAACGTCGGCGTCAGCACCCGCACCGCCCGCGCGGCCGTCGCGGCACTGGTCGCCTCGGGGCATCTGCGGTTCCGCACCGAGATCGCGCGCCCGCTGTCCGGGTGGCCGGTGTGCTCCTGGTACCTGATCCGGTCGACACCCTCCCGGCGCGACGAGGTGGGACGCCAGCTCAGCCAGCTCCGCGAGGTCCGCGCCATCATGCAGACCGTCGGCACCAGCGACCTCGCGGTCGTGGTGTGGATGCGAAGCCTGACCGATGTCCAGGAGCTGGAGCTGTCCATCGAGCGCAGCCTGCCCGACGTGGTGATCGAGGACCGCGTGCTGGTCTTCCGCACCGTGAAGCTCATGGGACGGCTCTTGGACGAGGACGGCCGGGCGCGCGGGTTCGTCCCGCTCCCCACCTACCTGTAGCTCATCCCGGCGCGGCGCCCCCCGAGGCGGTTCGCCGGGACCGGACGACTGGACGTATCAAAGGACCATGATCCCTGAACCACCCCTGCTGCTGGTGCTCGACCTTCTGGGCACCTTCGTGTTCGCGGTGAACGGCGCGCTGACGGCGGTCCGCGCGACCCGTCTCGACATCGTCGGCATCGTCACGCTGGGCATGATCACCGGCCTCGGGGGTGGTGTCATCCGCGACATCCTCCTGGGCGCGCTCCCGCCGGCCACGTTCATCGACGGGCGCTTCCTGCTGACGGCCGCAGCAGGCGGTCTGCTCGCGTTCGCCCTGAGCGGCCGTCTCGAGCGGCTCGGGCGGCTCGACCAGCCGATCGTGGTGCTCGACGCCGTCGGCCTGAGCGTGTTCGCCGTCCTGGCGGCGGCCAAGGGCGTCGCGCTCGACTTCGGGTGGTCGCAGGCGATCATCGTGGGTGTCATCACCGCCTGCGGCGGTGGCACGATCCGCGACCTGCTCATCCTGCGCATCCCGACGGTGCTGCGCAGCGAGCTCTACGCGATCCCGGCGATGGTGGGCGCCGCGATCACCGTCGCCATCCTCCGCGGGGGTGTCTACAGCGTCGGCACAGCGCTCGGCGCGGCGGCGGTCTGCTTCGCCATCCGGATGATCGGCGTCCACTACGACCTCAACGCCCCCGAACCGCCCGGCGCCCACCGCCGCGACTGACGGTGCCGGTCATCGGCGCGCCGTGACGTGTCTGCTCCCCGGCGCGACACCGCGTGCCGGTGCGCCCACGATGGAGAGATGACTACCAACATCGCCCCGCCGCTGCCGTCCGTGAAGATCCCCGGGAACACGCTCATCACGGCGACCCCCGAGGAGGGCCGCACGCTCGCGATCGAGCTCGCGCTGTCCTCGGTCGAGGCCATCCAGCCCGACCCCGCCGCTCGGGAGCGTGGCCGCGCCGTCTACGCCAGCGACCCCGACTCGGTCATCGCGGCCGCCGAGGTCATCGCACGCGAGTTCGCCACGGTCGCCAAGGCCAACAACTACTGGCGGCACTGACCGCACGATGAGGTGTGCCGCCGTCGGACGACGGCGGCTTCTCCGCAGGGGGTCGACGAGATGGACTTCAGGCTCGAGCTCGTGTTCGTCCCGGTCAGCGACGTGGACCGTGCCAAGGCGTTCTACGCCGACCAGGTCGGCTTCGTGGTCGACCACGACCAGACGGTGTCCGAGGACCTGCGGTTCGTGCAGCTCACCCCGCCGGGGTCGGCGTGCTCGATCTCGTTCGGCGTCGGCCTGTCGGACGCCGCGCCGGGGTCGGTCAAGGGGCTGCAGGTGGTGGTCGACGACGCCGACGCGGCCCGCGAGTTCCTGCTCGCGCACGACGTCGACGCCTCGGCCGTGCAGGACCTGCCGTGGGGGCGGTTCACCGGGTTCAGCGATCCGGACGGCAACCAGTGGGCGGTCCAGCAGCTGCCGGACCGGTCGGGCGCGGCCGGGTCCTGACACCGCCCGGATGCGGCGTCATCGCGTCCCGTCCCGTGACCGGCCGACGGTCCCGCATCGTCATCGCCAGGAGCCGTCGACCAGAACGGCCGCGCCGGCGGAGCGTCCGGCCCGCAGATCGTCCAGCGCCCGGTCCGCGGCATCGAACGGGAACCGGACGGCGTGCACCTCGATCCCGATGCGCTCGGCCTCGGCGAGAAGCTCCCGCCCGTCGGCGCGGGTGTTGGCCTCGACCGAGCGCACGGAGCGTTCGTGGAACAGGTGCCGCTGGTAGTTCAGCGGCGGGATGTCGTACGCGCCCGACGCGGAGGCGCAGCCAACTGTGCCGTGACGTGCGCCGACGCACCGAACCCGTACAGCCCGAGCACCCCACCGGTCGGCAGCTCGGATCGGCGCAGCGCCCGGTACCCGATGATCCCCGCGCACCGCAGAGGGGCGTGCGTGACCGGGTCCAGCCCGGCCGGCCAGCGGTAGGCGTAGTCGGCGGGGACGGTGGCGAGCTCTGCGTAGCCGCCATCGTCGTCCCAGCCCGTGTAGCGCGAGAGCTGGCACAGGTTCTCCCGCCCGGATCGACAAGCCGCGCAGCGTCCGCACGTCCGGCGCAGCCATGCGATGCCGGCCACGTCGCCCACGGCCCAGCCCGTGACGTCCCGTCCGTGCGCGACGACGTGGCCCACGGCCTCGTGACCCGGGACGACCGGTGAACGGTGCGGCGGCAGATCGCCGTCGAGCACGTGCAGGTCCGCGCGGCACACCCCGCAGGCCTCGACCTGCACGAGGAGCTCGTCGGGCTCCGGCGTGGGCGCGGGACGATGCACCTGCTCCAGCACGCCGGGGGACGGACCTGCCATGCGAGCATCTCTGCGCCCTCCCTCGTCTCCGGCGGTGGGCGCGGGGCCCGCCCGCCTCACGTCGGCGACACCTCGACGCTACGGCTCCGCCCGTGTCCGCGACAGGCGTCGGCCGGGTGCACTCAGGAGCTGATCTCGCGGAACACCGACGTGCCTGGACAACGATCATGAGTGCGCTCAAACTTGAGATGGCTCGGTTTTGGGTCGTCGCCCATCGGTCGCCATCGAGGTCAGCCGCCATCACGAAGGAGGCCTCCCGTGAGAGCGTTCGCCATCACCCGGTACAAGGGGCCGCTCCAGGAGGTGCAGGTGCCCGAGCCTGCCGTGGGGGAGCGCGACGTGCTCGTGCAGGTGCAGGCGGCCGGCCTCAACCAGCTCGACGAGAAGATCCGCACGGGTGAGTTCCGGCAGATCCTGCCGTACGCGCTGCCGCTGGTCCTCGGCCACGACCTCGCCGGCACCGTCCTCGCGGTCGGTGCGAAGGTCCGTGGCTTCGCCCCCGGAGACGCGGTCTACGCCCGGCCCGGCAAGGACCGGATCGGCACGTTCGCCCAGCGCATCGCCGTCGCCGAGGCCGACCTCGCCCCCAAGCCTGCGTCGATCACCGTGGAGGAGGCGGGATCGCTGCCGTTGGTCGCGTTGACCGCGTGGCAGGCGCTCGTTGAACGCGGCAACGTCGGACCGGGCAACAAGGTGCTCATCCACGCCGGCGCCGGTGGCGTCGGGTCGATCGCGATCCAGCTCGCCAAGCACCTCGGTGCGACGGTGGCCACGACCGCGAGCGCCAAGAACGCGGACTTCGTGCGGGAGCTGGGCGCCGACGTCGTCATCGACTACCGCAGCCAGGACTTCGAGGAGCTCCTCGACGGCTACGACCTGGTGCTGGACAGCGTGGGTGGAGAAAACCTCGAGAAGTCGTTGCGGGTTCTCAGGCCCGGTGGGAAGGCCATCGGGATCTCCGGCCCTCCCGACCCGGCCTTCGCCCGCGAGGCCGGGCTGAACCCGCTGCTGCGCGTGGCCATCGCCGTGCTGAGCGCCAGGATCCGCCGCCAGGCGAGGAAGCTCGGCGTGAGCTACGAGTTCTTGTTCATGCATGCCAGCGGAGACCAGCTCCGCCAGATCACCGCCCTCGTCGACGGTGGAGAGCTTCGTCCCGTCGTCGGGCGGGTCTTTCCCTTCGACCAGACGCCCCAGGCCCTCGACGCGCTCGTGCACGGCGGCGTGCGAGGCAAGATCGTCATCTCGATCGCATGACCTCGAGTTCTTCGAAGGAGGCCGTGATCCCCTCTGCATCGCCACCGCTCGGACGTCGGGAGCGGAACAAGCAGCAGAAGCTGGACCGCATCACGGCCGCCGCCCGCGAGCTCTTCGACGAGCACGGCGTCGACCAGGTGACCACCCAGCAGATCGCCGACAAGGCCGACATCGGCACGGGGACCCTGTTCCTCTACGCCAAGACCAAGGGCGAGCTGCTCCTGCTCGTGCAGAGCTCCAGCTACACCGACGCGCTCGCACGAGGCAGGTCGGCGGCGGAAGAGATCCCCGACGTGCTGGGTGCGGTGATGGCCATCATCCGCCCGGTCGTGGAGTGCAACCGGAAGCAGATCGACAACGGACGGACCTACCTTCGGGAGATCGTCTTCGGCGATCCCGCAGAACCCCACCACCGCGACGCCCTGGCGCTGACCATCCAGACCGAGGAGGCCATCGCCGTCGTCCTGCGGCGCGACGAGCGCATCGGGGCGAACGACGCGATGACGCGCGCACACATCGTCTCCGCGATCATGTTCCTGTCGATGGCGGCCACGCTCAACGTCGGCCTCACCGTCGACGAGATCGTCCAGCAGATCGAGGACCAGGTTCGCGCGCTGCTGCCCTGACGCCAGACTCCACGCTCCGGTCACAGCCCGCGCGCAGGTCGCAGCCGGGGCAGTCGCCGCACGTGGTTGTGGCACAACGCGCGGCACCCTCGCCACCACGAAGGTGACGGGGTGCCGTCTCTGCAGGTCAGCGACTCACGGGAGCAGCAGTGAGCGCAGACGATCAGCAGTCGCAGTAGAGCCCATGGGAAGCGCAGGACAGAGCATTCCTGCAGTTCAGAGGGCCTGTTGGTGCACCCCTCGCGTGCGACATGTCGAGGACCTCGAAGTCGATCAGGCAGCTTGGTCGCTCCTGATCCGCAGGGGGACCTCTCCCCATCGCTCACCGTCCCGAGCCCTTCACTCCTCACCTGATCGGCGTAGAGCCCCCATCAATGACAAGTCAATACTGGAATGTGACGCACATCACACGTATCTCCAATGTGCGTCAAGTCGCCCTCCACTATTGTCACAATCGCAAAGACTCACAGAAAGCATTTGCAGGTATCGTCGTGCCAGCGGTCGGAGCGCAGGCGGCGGCCGCTCCAAGCTGCGTGACACTTTCGATTTGGGCCGACACCTGGACCAACCACGCGAAGGCGTACAACGGATGCTCAACATCCAAGCGGCTGAAACCGGTGTGGAACTACACGAACGACAGCGATTGTAAGTCGCTCTCTTCTGGATGCTCGAGGGAGTACAGCGCGCCCTACTACACCTCGGTTGCCGGATTGGAGTCATGCTGATGCGCGGCGCGAAATTCAAGGCCCTGGCGGCGCTCGTCGCGACGGTGGGCGCAATGGGCAGTGGGGTCCTCGTCGCGTCGACTGCGTCGGCCGCGACAGCACCCGACTGCATGACGGTCACGACGTGGTCGAGGGACCTGGACGATTACGCGAAGGCCTACGACGGGTGTGGCGCGACGAAACGCATCCGCATGATTTGGGCATTTGACGCCGACGGAAACTGCGCGTCTCGCGCAAGTGGGAACTCCTACACGGAAAGCCGCCCCTTCACTGCGCGGTTCGATCGTCTCGACGCTTGCTGAATTCGATCCACCGAGTTCTCGTGAAGGCCAGGCTGTGGCCGTGCGCACGAGCCACAGCCTGCGCCACAAGACGAAAGTTGCGGTAGAGAATTTTCCATGAGGCAAACGACACTTGTCGCAAGCGACATAACAATCGCGCAAGAAATCGCGTAGTTATCAGCGGGCTCAACCTCGCACTGCATCACGGTGTGACCGCGTTGCTCGGCCCGAACGGAGCCGGTAAGTCGTCGCTCATGCGTGTGCTCGCCACTGCCGCGCCTCCGCAGTCGGGAACGCTGTTCATCGACGGCGTGGACGCACGTCGACGGGCCGACCGGTCTCACGTCCGGAGGAACATCGGCTACCTCCCGCAGAATCCTGGCTTCTACCCGTCCTACACCGTCGAGCGGTACGTGGCCTACGTGGCTCTGCTGCGGGACATCGCAGGTCGTGGCACGCGTGCACACGAAGTTTCACGGGTCCTGGCTGAGGTCGAACTTGAGGATTCGCGACGCGTCCGAATCGGGAAGCTGTCCGGTGGCATGCGACAGCGTCTGGCGCTGGCTTGCGCCATGCTCGGTGATCCGCAGGTGCCACTGCTGGACGAGCCCACCGTCGGCATGGACCCCAGCCAACGCGTCCGGTTTCGTTCCACGATTTCTGGGGTGGCCGAGCGCAGGACGGTGCTGCTCTCCACCCACCAGACCGAGGACGTCGCAGCACTCTGCGACCGCGTCCTGGTCCTGCAGTCCGGGGTGGTCGTCTTCGACGGAACTCCAAGCAAACTGACAGAACTCGCCCAGGGACGTGTGTGGGAGAGCTCTGGGCTGGAAGCTGGGGCGTTGGCCTCCTGGCGCATCGGCGAGCAGGGCCTCATGCGCTACGTCGGCGACGCGCCTGTTGGTGCGAGCCTGGCGGCGCCATCGATCGAAGACGGGTACATCGTGGCGACGAGCGGGCGACTGTGAGGCCAACGGCTGGGACGGTATCTCCGGAGGTGTTCCTCACTTTGGTCGCCTCGCGCGGCTGGAGAGCGCTGCGACATCCGGTCGTTGTGATCTCGATGCTCCTGCCGGTCTCGCAGTGGGTGCTCGCCATGGTCGATGGTTCAGCCGCGTACACGGTGCTGTCCTCGGCATCGGTGGCAACGCAGTCCTGGAGCCTGCTCCCAGCGGCCGGCCTGGCGCTGGTGGCACTTCTGACCTCGATGAGCGCCGAGAGGGTGGGTTCGGACGAATTGGAGAGCGTTCAGCCGATGCCTCGTTGGCTCTCAACCCTGGCTCTTCTCTGTGGTCAGGCCATCCCGGCCCTGGCCTGGGGGCTGCTGATCAGTGTTTGCCTTGTTGCGTTCGCCTCTAGTGAGAACGCGGCCGATCAGGTTCTCGTTCTCGAAGCCCTGACCGCGCCCGTCGTCGTCTGGTTCGGTGGGGTCGTGGGCGTACTCCTGGGCCGCCTCGTCCGGTACTCAGCGCTGGGGCTGGCCCTGCTCGGGCTCGTGTTCCTGCTGGCATTCCTTGGTCAGGCCGGGCTCTTGCCGACTTCCTGGATCGCGGTCGTCGTCCCGCTCGACCCGATAGATCCCGGAACCCTTCCCGGGCACCTGCTGGGGCGCCCTGCAGGGGTCCACCTCATATGGCTACTGGCCGTCCTGGTGCTCCTGTGCCTGATGTCGTTGCTGCGTGACGGTCCCCCCTGGCGCAGCTGGGCCCTGATCCTGGTGCCGATCCTGGCCGTCGCCTGCGTCACGGCAGTGCCGCTTCGCGCAAAGGCGGACGCGTCGACGGTCGACAACAGCACCCTCGAAAGACTCCGCTCATGCCGTCAGGTCGGGCCGGATCTCTACTGTCCGCTCGACGGATTCAGCTCACGCGTCGATGAGTGGGCGGTCGTTGTCGCTGGGGTACGTTCCGTGGTCCCTGACTCCGCCCAACGGATGTCGCAACTCGACGTTGTCCAGGTGCCGTACGCCGCCCTGGATGGGGCGCTGGTGGTACCGACAGGCTCAGTAGCGGCGCCGATGGACTGGAGCGTGACGGACTCGAGCAGCATCGAAGAGTTCACGACCCTGGCGTTCGGCGTCGATGTCGCGGCCGAACTCATCGACGGCGCCCCAGCAGCGAACTCGGGAAGCATCAATCCGCTCTGTGACGCGCCGGGTGTGCTCGTCCTGTGGGCGGCAGCGGCATCTTCGCCGGACGTCCGGGCCGCTTTCCGTGGGCTCCTGGCGGCTACGCAGGGCGGCGGGCTGGTGACGAGTACGGTCCGATCAGGGTCGGGCTATGTCTTCAGCGTCTCGGAAGTAGACGTCGTCCAGCAGCTTCTCACTCTGCAGCCGGATGACGCGATCCGTCGGGTGAGGTCGATCGACTGGGGAACTGGTGCGACGGCCGTACAGATCGCCGACGAACTGGGACTCGAGGTGCCCCGGCAGCGCCCTGACGGATGGGTGTGCCAGTGAGGCCCGAGGTCACGGCCGCAGTGCTTCGGTCCTCCCGACTGGCCCCGATCGTGGTGAGCGCAGTGGCCGGTCTTCTTGTCGTCGCCGCTCTGGTTTCGGCGCGCTACGGGCTCGGGACGGTCGACGCCACCACGGCGCTGCATGTCTCGATGCTCGTGACACTGGTCGGCGCCTGCTATGTACTGGACGATCCCGCGGCCGCATCCCTGGTCGCGATGCCGGTCGGCCCCCTGCGCACCACCACGCTGCGGATGATCGTCGGGGCGGTCGTCGTCGGCACTTCGTGGCTCGCGCAGCTGGCCCTGGCGCCGCGGCTCGTGGCCAGCTCAGCTGAGTGGCATCCGCTCGGGCTTGTCGTGGAACCGTTCGCGATTCTGACTGCGGTCTTCGCCGCGGGTGCATGGAGTATCGGGAATCGACCCGAGCGGAGCGTCGTGCCCGTGGCTCTGCTGGTCCTCTTCGCGTATTACGCCGTCATGCTGTTCGTGCCGGATTCCTTCGTGCTGGTGGCGAGTGCAGCCGACCAAGCATGGGATTCCTCACGCGTGCGGTGGGTAGTGCTCCTCGTGGCCGGTTTGGTCAGTGACTGGTGGCTTCTGCGCCGGCTGTGACGTTGACGTTGTGGTTCTGAAAGACGTCGAACTCTCCATCGGTTGGCGCGGAGCATGCCCCTTCGCCGGACACCGATCCTGGGGTGGTGATGTCAACTCTGAGGAGTGACCTAACTGCCTCCAACCAAGCCGCCGGAGTTCCGGCGTCGAGCCGTGGACCTGGTCCGCTCAGGTCAGTACCCACTCGATGGCCGCCGCCTGAGTGCGGCCCGCACTTCTCGGGGTCGAGCTTGCCGGCCGCGGGCCATTGCAGCGGTAGTTCATCAAGTCGGACGGTGCACGACGCCCACGTCGTAGAGGCCCGGCATGCCGGGGACCGTCCGCAAGGTTCCGGCCGGGGCAACCGGCGCACGCGGTTGTGGCAAAAAGTGTGGCAACCCCGCCGCCACGAGGGCGACGGGGTTGCCGTCACTGCAGGTCAGACGCTCACGGGAGCAGCCGCGAGCCCAGACGATCAGCAGTCGTAGTAGAGCTCGAACTCGTGCGGGTGCGGCCGCAGACGGATCGGGTCGACCTCGTGCGAGCGCTTGTAGTCGATCCACGTCGCGATCAGGTCGGGCGTGAAGACGTTGCCCGCCGTGAGGAAGTCGTGGTCGGCCTCGAGGTTGTCGAGGACCTCGGAGAGCGAGCCGGGAACCTGCTGGATGAGCGCGTGCTCCTCCGGCGGCAGCTCGTAGAGGTCCTTGTCGACCGGCTCCGGGGGCTCGATGCGGTTCTGGATGCCGTCGAGGCCAGCCATGAGCATCGCTGCGAAGGCGAGGTACGGGTTGGACGACGGGTCCGGGACGCGGAACTCGATGCGCTTGGCCTTCGGGTTCGAACCGGTGACCGGGATGCGGATGCACGCGGAGCGGTTGCGGGCCGAGTAGACCAGGTTGACCGGGGCCTCGAAGCCGGGGACCAGGCGGTGGTAGGAGTTCACCGTCGGGTTCGTGAACGCGAGCAGCGAGGGCGCGTGCTTGAGCAGGCCACCGATGTACCAGCGCGCCATGTCGGACAGGCCGCCGTAGCCCTTCTCGTCGAAGAACAGCGGCACGCCGTCCTTCCACAGGGACTGGTGGACGTGCATGCCCGAGCCGTTGTCGCCGAAGAGCGGCTTCGGCATGAAGGTCGCGGTGCGGCCGTTCGCGTGGGCCACGTTCTTCACGACGTACTTGAAGAGCTGGACCTTGTCGGCCGACTTGCCGAGCTCGTCGAAGCGGTAGTTGATCTCCGCCTGGCCGGCGGTGCCGACCTCGTGGTGGGCGCGCTCGACCTGGAGGCCCAGCTCGTCGAGCTGGAGCGAGATCTGGTCGCGGATGTCCGCGAACTGGTCGACCGGCGGGACGGGGAAGTAGCCACCCTTGTAGGGCGTCTTGTGCCCCAGGTTGCCACCCTCCTCGACGCGGCCCGAGTTCCAGGCGCCCTCGATCGAGTCGATGTAGTAGTACCCGGCGTTCTGCTTCGTCTCGAAGCGCACGTCGTCGAAGATGTAGAACTCGGCCTCGGGGGCGAAGAACGCCGTGTCCGCGATGCCCGTCGAGCGCAGGTACGCCTCGGCCTTGGCGGCGACCTGACGCGGGTCGCGGCTGTAGGGCTCGTCGGTGTACGGGTCGACGATGTGGAAGTTGATGTTGAGCGTCTTCTGCGTCCGGAACGGGTCGACGTAGGCCGTCGTGACGTCCGGGATCAGCTTCATGTCGGACTCGTGGATCGCCTGGAAGCCGCGGATCGACGAGCCGTCGAACATCTGGCCCTCGGTGAAGAAGTTCTCGTCGAGCGACGCGGCCGGCACGTTGAAGTGCTGCATGGTGCCGGGCAGGTCACAGAAACGCACGTCGACGAACTTGACGTCCTCGTTCCTGATGAACGCCAGGACCTCTTCTGGCTTGCTGAACATCCGCTGCTCCTCGGGTAGTCGTGCCCTGGTCGGGCGGTTCGAGGCTAGGCGCACGCCGTTTCCCGTCCATGTACCGCCTGTTTCCGGGGTGTTACGTGGCGCGGTCCTGTGTAACGGTCGTGCGCGTCAGACCTCGTCGGCGCGCGTCCGGTTGTCGCCCGCCCGCTGGTTAGGCTATCGGGGTGAGCACGCGGCGGAGCATGGGTTCGTGGCTCGAGGGCGGCCCCTCGGGCGGCAGCGGCGCCCCCGGCGCCCGCCTCGGGCTGCCCGCCGCTGGGCCGGGGTCGCTCGCGCCCCTGGGGCGCCGGCTGCTGGCTCTCGCGGTCGACTGGGCGGCCTGCCTGGCGATCTCGGCGGCCTTCTTCGGCGGCGACCCGATGGCGACGCTCGCTGTGTTCGCGGTCGAGAACGTGCTGCTCGTGAGCCTGCTGGGCACGACGCTGGGCCACCGGCTGCTGGGCCTGCACGTGCGCCGTGCCGTGAGGCCCGCGCGGCTGGGTCCCGACCCGAGCGGTCAGGAGCCGCAGGTGCAGGCCGGCCCGGTCGTGGTGCCGGGGCTGCTCTCGGGTGCGGTGCGCACCGTCCTGCTGTGCCTGGTGATCCCCGCGGTGGTGTGGGACGCGGACGGTCGCGGCCTGCACGACAGGGCCGCGGGCACCGTCATCGTCCGGCGCTGAGCCGCGCTCAGGGGGTCGCAGGCCCCAGCAGGCCGTCGATCCTGCGGAACGGGCCCCACGCGCCGTCCTCCGAGGACGACACGAGCGCCACCGTCACGTCGTTCGCGGGGTAGTGCCGGAGCACAGCGCTCGCCCCCGCGTTGATCCCGTCCTTCGTGAGCGAGCGCACCGAGCCGTCGGCCAGCACCACGAACTCCAGGCCGAAGCCGTAACGCACTGTGCGCCCGTCCGACTCGTGGTGGGTGACCTGCGGGGTGAGGAACGCCGCGGTCAGCTCGGGGCCGAGGAGATCGCCGCCACGCACCGCGTCGAGGAACCGCACCAGGTCACGGGGAGTCGCGTGCGCGCCGCCGTCGGGTGAGCCGATCGGCGGGTAGCAGAAGATGTTCGAGCGCCACCCGGTGACGACGCCGTCGGGGTCGCGCACCGGGTCCCAGCCCTCGGCGACGTCGGGCACCGCGTCGCGCATGTCGAAGAAGCCCGAGGAGGTCATGCCGGCGCGGGCGAGCACGTGCTCGAGGACGTGCTCCCGGTAGGTCGTCCCGGTGACAGCCTCGAGGGCGAGGCCCGCGAGGACGTAGCCCACGTTGCAGTAGCGGCAGCCGGTGCCCGGGGCGAAGTTCGACGGCTTGTGCGCGAACTGGGGCAGGAAGTCGGCGGTGCTCGTCACCGTGTGGCAGGGGCGTTCGAGCCACAGGTCCTCGTAGGCCTCACCGGCCTCCTCGTCGGCGTCGTCGCCGATGCCCGACGTGTGCGTGAGCAGGTGCCGCAGCGTCACGGCCGAGGTGATCGTGGTGCCCGTGAGGTCGACGACGTCGGTGATCGGGGCGTCGAGGTCGAGCCGGCCGGCCTCGACCTGCTGGAGCACGGCGACCGCCGTGAAGAGCTTGGTCACGGACGCCACGTCGAAGCGGGTGGCGGTGGTCACGGGGGAGCCCCAGCGGCGCGAGGCGACGCCGTAGCCCGCGTCGAGCAGCACCTCGCTGCCCTGGACCACGTGCACCGACCCCGAGAAGCCGTCGGCGGACGCAGCCTCGGTGAGCAGGTCGTGCACAGCGTGCACGGCTGCCGTCGGGACGGTGAGGGTGCTGGTCAGGTCGTCGGTGCCGGGCATCGGGCGAGCCTAGGTGAGCCCCGCCCGGACGGCCACGAGATATGCGCTGGTCAGCGGCCGCGCATGCCCTTGCGGTCGGGACGGGCCTTCATCGGGTCGACGCCCTTGGGGACAGGGAGCCGGACCGCGCCGAGCGCGTTGAGGCGCTTGATGACCTCGGCGGTCTCCTGCTTGGTCAGGGTGGGCTTGAGGCGCTGCACGGCGCGCGGCAGCTTGCGCAGCGACACCTGGCCCTCGCCGTTGCCGGCCTGGATGAGCGTGATCGGCACGCCGGAGATCACGCGTGCGGTGCGCTTGCGCTCGGACTCGAGCAGGCGCTCGATCCGCGGCGAGGGGCCTTCGCCGATGAGGACCACGCCGGCCCGGCCGACTCCACGGAACACCAGGTCCTGGGTGCGGGGGTCGACGGCGACGGGCTCCTCGGGGAAGTTCCAGCCGCGGCGGATCGTGCCCAGCGCCGCACGCGCGGCCCCCGGCTGACCCTCGATCTGGCTGTACGCCGACGCCTCGGCGCGGCGCGCGAGGATGAACATCGCGCCGAGCACGGCGAACGGGACGCTCAGCAGGCCCACGTACACGGGCTTGTCGATGAGGATGCCGATGACCGAGCCGACAGCGAGGATGCCGAAGAACACCGCGAGCACGATCCAGGTGACGGCCGGGTCGTTGCGCCGGGTCATCTGGTATGCCTGCCAGACCTGGTGGTACCACCGGGTCTTCTTCACCTTGGCGGGGGCTGGAGCGGTGTCACGGGCCATGACGTGGGAGTCTACCGACCCTCGCGGGCCGCTCACGACGGGCGACGGCTACGCCCTGGGCGGACGCGCCCGTGCGCAGGTCAGCGCGCGAGCAGGCTCGCGGCCTCCTGGCGGGCCGTGCGCTCCTCGCCGAGGTGCGCGAGCGCCGCAGGGATCTCCTGGCCGCGGCGGCGCATGGCCTGCCCCCACAGGCGACCGGCCCGGTAGGACGAGCGCACGAGCGGACCGGACATGACACCCAGGAAGCCGATGCGCTCGGCCTCGTCGGACAGCTCGACGAACTCCTCGGGCCGCACCCAGCGGGTCACGGGGTGGTGGCGCACCGACGGGCGCAGGTACTGCGTGATCGTGATGAGGTCGCACCCGGCCTCGTGCAGGTCGACGAGCGCCTCCTTGGCCTCGTCGATCGTCTCGCCCATCCCGAGGATGAGGTTGGACTTGGTGACGAGCCCCGCCGCCCGCGCGGCGGTGAGCACCGACAGCGACCGGTCGTAGCGGAAACCCGGCCGGATCGTCTTGAAGATGCGCGGCACGGTCTCGAGGTTGTGCGCGAGCACCTCGGGGCGCGAGGAGAAGACCTCGGCCAGCAGCTCGGGCGTCGCGTTGAAGTCGGGGATGAGCAGCTCGACACCCGTGGCGGGGTTCGCGGCGTGGATCTGGCGCACGGTCTCGGCGTAGAGCCAGGCGCCGCCGTCGGGCAGGTCGTCACGGGCGACACCGGTGATCGTGGCGTACTTCAGCCCCATCGCCTCGACGGACTCGGCGACTCGGCGCGGCTCGTCGGCGTCGAAGTCGGCGGGCTTGCCCGTGTCGATCTGGCAGAAGTCGCACCGTCGCGTGCACTGGTCGCCCCCGATGAGGAACGTCGCCTCGCGGTCCTCCCAGCACTCGAAGATGTTGGGACAACCCGCTTCCTCGCACACCGTGTGCAGGCCGCCGGTCTTCACCAGGCCCTTGAGCTCGGTGTACTCGGGACCCATGGTGGCCCGCGTGCGGATCCACTCGGGCTTCTTCTCGATGGGCGTCTCGGAGTTGCGAGCCTCGACTCGCAGCATGCGGCGGCCCTCGGGAGCGATCGTCACGTTCGTCACCCTACGGCAGGGCGTCGGGCCCGCCACGGAAGCGACGACGAGGTGCACGTCACACGGCGGCGTCCACCAGATCGGTCCTCGACGTCGCCCCGGGGCGCTCGCGGGGCGAGAGCAGCCCGGCGAGCGCGACCAGCACGGCCGCCGCGATCGGCACCACGAACACGGTCGGGGTGCCGAGGTGCTCGGAGGCGACGCCCGCGACCGCGGCGCCCGCGGCCACGCCGACCACGTTGGCGCTCACGAGCATCGTCATGGCCGTGCCCGCCTCGGTCACCGGAACCAGGTTGCCGCCCACCGAGAACAGGGTCACGAGCGTGGGACCGACGAACAGGCCCGCGACGGCGAGCACGGCCACGACCTGGCCGGTGCCGCTCGTGAGCAGGGCCAGGCTCATCGTCAGGGCGAGCCCGGTGCCGCCCGTGAGCCAGCGGGTGCGGGAGCCCACCGAGGCCGGGAGCGCGACGAGCGCGAGCGCCGTCATCGCCGAGCCGACGCCGAGCACCGCGTACATCAGCCCAGCGACGCCCGGACGGCCCGCGGCCTCGGCGACGGCCGTGACGCTCGCCTGCGTCCCTCCGAAGAACACCCCGATGCACGCCATGCCCACGACGGGCAGCGCGACCCGCCGCAGGACGTGCAGCGCCCCCGGTCGTCGGGCGCCGGACGACCTGCCTGCCCGGGGACGACGGGCCGGGGCGTCGGCCGTGGGGTGCAGCGCGAACGCGAGGCCGAACACGGCGACGAGCCCCGCGGCCACGAGCAGCGCGGCGGCCGGGCTGCCGGCGGTCGCGATCACCCCGACGAGCGCCGGCCCGAGCACGAACGTGATCTCGTCGACCGTGCTCTCGTAGCTCATGGCGGCCTCGGCGGTGCGCGGCTGGTCCGCGCCGCCGAGCGCGATCCAGCGGACGCGGGCGAGCGCGCCGACCTGCGGGGCGCTCGCCCCCAGCAGGAAGCAGCAGGCGGCGAGCACGGCGCGCGGGGCGCCGCCGGTCGCGGCCAGCACCACCGCGACGGCGGCTACCGCGTTGAGCAGGCTCGCGACGACGAGCACGGGGCGCTGGCCCAGGCGGTCGGCGAGGTTGCCCTGCACCGAGGCGAACGCGGCGGTGCCGAGCGATGCGCCGGCTGTCGCCAGGCCCCCGGCGGCGACCGATCCGGTGGTCGCGGTCACCAGGACCATGACGCCGAGCGTTGTCATCGAGAAGGGGACCCGTGCGAGGAAGGCGACGGGGAGGTAGGGGCGGCCGGACAGCGCGGGGAGCGCGCGGTAGGCGGCGAGGGTGCGGGATGCGGTCGAGCTCTGGTTCATGGCCTCGGAGTTCACGGACGAGCACGCCGACCCACCCGTTCCCGGCGCGCACACAACCCTGAACGGTCCACTCTACCGGGGTGTCGTGGCGGCCCGGCATGGGCCGAGGGCAGCGGCCTGCGCGTTCCGACGACATCGAGAGGACCTCTGGCCTAGCGCGGCGGGGTCGTTCCTGTGCACCCTGGTCCCTGGGGCATGCGCCTGGCACCCCGTCCTCGGTATGGAGGTTCCAGTGCGGATCCTGGTGACGGTCGCCTCGCGGCACGGTGCGACGCAGGAGATCGGCGACGTGGTTGCCGAGGTGCTGACCGACGCAGGGCACGAGGTCGACCAGATCGACCCGGACGACGTCGGGACGCTCGCGCCCTACTCGGCCGTCGTGCTCGGCTCCGCGGTGTACGGCGGGCGGATCGCCGCGGCGATCCGTGAGCTCGTCGACCGGCAGGTCGCGGCGCTCAGCGACCGACCTGTGTGGCTGTTCTGGTCGGGCCCGGTCGGCGACGACCCGGTGCCGCCCGTCGAGCCCGACGACGTGACGACGATCGTGCGCCGGACGGGTGCGTTCGAGGCGCGCTGCTTCCCGGGGCGCCTGCGGTCTGCCGACCTGGGGGTCAGCGAACGTGCCCACGCGGCCGCGATCGACGCCGAGGTGGGCGACTTCCGCGACCTCGACGACATCCAGGCGTGGGCGGGGACCATCGCGCTGCAGCTCGCGCGTCCCCTCGACCCGCAGGGCTGACGCTCCCGGCCGCCCGGCGCGGTCACCTGCGGCCCGTCCAGGTCAGGGCGTCGTGACGACCTGGGGCGAGGACGCGGCGGCGAGGACGGGGGGCAGCACGTCGCCGAGGTGCCGGCGCACGAGCGGCAGCACCTCGGAGATCGTCACGCGCCGCCCCGTCTCGGCGGTGAGCGACGTGACGTCGGCGTCGGGGATCCCGCACGGGACGATGCGAGAGAACGCGTCGAGGTCGGGCTCGCAGTTGAGGGCGAACCCGTGCATCGTGACGCCGCGTGCGACGCGCACCCCGATCGCGGCGACCTTGCGCTCGCGGCGCCGACCCGTCGTGCGCCCCGGGCCGTCGGCCGCGAACCACACCCCGCTGCGGCCCTCGACGCGGACGGCCTCGAGGTCCAGGTCGGCGCAGGTGCGGATGAGGGCCTCCTCGAGCGTCCGGACGTAGCGGACCACGTCCACCGGGGTCGCGAGCCGGACCACGGGGTACCCGACGAGCTGGCCCGGGCCGTGCCAGGTGATGCGTCCGCCCCGGTCGACGTCGACCACGGGCGTCCCGTCGACGGGCCGGTCCCACGACGCGGTGCGGCGCCCGGCGGTGTAGACGTCCTCGTGCTCGCACAGCAGCACCGTGTCCTCACGCTCGCCCGCGCTGACCTGCGCGTGCACCTCACGCTGCAGGTCCCACGTCGGCTGGTAGGGGAGGAGGCGCACACCCAGGTCGAGCTCGACGAACTGCATGGACGTCAGGCTAGCCCTCGTCCCCGGGCTGCTGCTCTGCCGGCCGCGCGGTCGCCACGATCGCGAGCAGGGCGCGCAGCTGGTCGACCTGCTCGGGCGTCAGGCCGCGGGTGGTCATCTCCTCGGGCGCGGCCGGGTCGGCTGCCTGGACCGCGACGGCGCGACCCGCGTCGGTCACGGCGATCACGTGACGCCGCTTGTCGCCGCGGTGGGGCGCGCGCGTGACGTAGCCGGTGCGTTCCATCCGGGCCAGGACACGGCTCATGGTCTGCTCGGTGACGCCGCACGCGTCGGCGAGCTCACGCTGGGAGTGCGGCCTGCGCATGAGCTGGACCAGGACGGGCAGGCTCGCGTGGTTGAGCTCCCACGCGGCGAGGTGGGCGTTCCACTCCCGCTCGACCCGTCGGGACGCGGTCGAGAGCAGGCGTCCCAGCGGCCAGTCGGCCACGGCCGACGAGGCGAGCTCGTCCCAGGGCCTGGCGGTCTCGGGCCGCTCATGTCCGTTCGTCGTGCGTTCGTCGGCCACGGTCGACCTCCTTCCTCGCTGGACAGCGCTTGCGCGCGGCGACCTCGACCCGCATAGTGCTCAGCATGCTGAGTAAAACAGGCGGTGCGGTCCTCCGCGCTCTGACCATCGTCGTCGTGCTCGCTGCATGGCTGGGCGTGGGGGCCTTCGGGGGGATGGCGCAGGGGCGACTCTCACAGGTCCAGACCAATGACCAGGCGGCATTCCTGCCGTCCTCCGCGGAGTCGACCCGCGCCGCCGATGCAGGCGCAGGATTCGTCGACACCGAGACCCTACCTGTGCTCGTGGTGCTCGAGCCCGAGGGCGGCTCGGCCGTCACCCCGGCCCAGCTGAGCGCGGTCCAGGACTTCGTCGCCGGGGTGCCGGACCTGGCGATCCCCGGGGCCGACCCGGCCGCCGGGGACCCGGCCACGATCGGCGACGTGACCGTCGGGCAGGGCGTCGTCGTTCCTTCCGAGGACGGCAAGGCGCTGCTCGTGCCGCTCTCGCTCGACACGGCCGCGACCGAGGAGCCGCTCGCCGACGACGAGTCCGTCACGGGCGCCGTCGTGTCGGCGCTGCGGACCGCGCTCGCTGACGAGCTGGGCGCGACCGCCGACTCCGCCGGGACCCTGGGCCTCAAGGCCTGGGTGACCGGCCCCGCCGGTTTCGTCGCCGACCTGGTCAACGCGTTCGGCGGCATCGACGGGGTGCTCCTGCTCGTCGCGCTCGGCGCCGTGCTCGTCATCCTGGTGCTCGTCTACCGCTCGCCGTTCCTCCCGTTCGTGGTGATCCTCTCGGCCGTCTTCGCGCTGTGCGGCGCGGCGCTGGTCGTCTACCACCTCGCGGCAGACGGCGTGCTCACGCTCAACGGCCAGGCGCAGGGCATCTTGTCGATCCTCGTGATCGGCGCCGCCGTCGACTACTCGCTGCTGCTCGTCAGCCGCTACCGCGAGGAGCTGCGCCAGGTCCCGAGCACCTACACCGCGATGAAGCGCGCGGTGCGCGGCTCGATCGAGCCCATCGCGGCCAGCGCAGGCACCGTGATCGCGGGCCTGCTGTGCCTGCTGCTCTCCGACCTCGGCTCGAACCGGAGCCTCGGGCCGGTGGGCGCCATCGGCATCGCCTCGGCCTTCGTGGCGACGCTCACGCTGCTGCCGGCCCTCCTGCTCGTGCTCGGCAGCCGCTCGCGCGGTCTGTTCTGGCCGCGCAAGCCCCGCTTCGAGGCAGCCGGTGCCCACGCGGTGAAGCCCGAGCAGCGCCCCACCGACGAGGTGCTCACGGGCGTGTGGGGCAGGCTCGCCCGGTTCGTCGGCGCGCACGCGCGCCCCGTGTGGATCATCACCGCGATCCTGCTCGCCGGGGGCGCCGCGTTCCTGCCCACGCTCAAGGCCGACGGCACGAGCCAGTCCGACGTCTTCCTCACGTCCGTCGACGCCGTGACCGGCGAGGAGGTCCTCGCCGCGCACTTCCCGGCCGGGGCCGTCCAGCCCGTCATCGTGATCGCCCCCGAAGCCTCGATCGACGCCGTGACCGAGGCCGCCCGGTCCGTCGATGGGGTCGAGGACGTCACGCCCGTCACCGCTGCCGGCGCCGGTGCCCCGGTGGGCGGCGGCGGTGGCCAGGCGTCCCCGCCCCTCGTCGTGGACGGCGACGTGCGCCTCGACGTGGTCACCACCGAGGCGTCCGACACGCAGGAAGCCGTCGAGATCGTCCGGCAGGTGCGCGAGGCGGTGCACGAGGTCGAGCCCGACGCGCTCGTCGGCGGTGCCGCCGCCCAGACCCTCGACACCCAGGTGGCGGGCGCGCACGACCTCAAGGTCATCGTGCCCACCGTGCTGGCGGTGATCCTGGTGATCCTGGTCCTGCTGCTGCGCGCCTTCGTGATCCCGCTGGTCCTGGTGCTCGCGAACGTCCTGTCGTTCGGTGCGGCGCTCGGGGTGTCGGCAGTGGTGTTCAACCACGTGCTCGACTTCCCCGGGGCCGACCCGACGGTCCCGCTGTACGCGTTCGTCTTCCTCGTCGCGCTGGGGGTCGACTACTCGATCTTCCTCATGACCCGGGTCCGGGAGGAGGCGACCCACTTCGGGACGCGCACGGGGGTGCTGCGCGGGCTCGCGGTCACCGGCGGGGTCATCACGTCGGCGGGAGTCGTGCTCGCGGCGACCTTCAGTGCGCTGGCGATCCTGCCGCTGCTGTTCCTCGCCCAGCTCGCGTTCATCGTGGCCTTCGGTGTCCTGGTCGACACGCTCATCGTCCGGAGCCTGCTCGTGCCGGCCCTGGTGCACGACCTGGGCCGCGTCACCTGGTGGCCCAGCACGCTGGGGCGGCGCGACACCGAGGAGGCTGCGCTCGCAGCCCTCGACTCCACGGCGCACGGGTCGCGCGGGACGCACGTGGCCGAGACCCACTGACCTGGGTGGCGCCGCCTGGGGGCTGGCGGCGCCACCTAGTGTGGTGGTCATGAGCGAGCCGATGCGGGTCGGGCTGGTCGGGTACGGGGCAGCCGGCCGGAAGATCCACGCCAGACTCCTGCGGGAGGCCCACCAGAAGGTCACGGTCGTGGTGAGCAGGAGCCCTGAGCGGTCCGCCGCTGCGCGGGCCGACTGGCCCGGCGTGGCCGTGGTGCCGACGCTCGCGGCGCTGCTCGACCGGGCTCCCGAGCTCGACGTCGTCGTGATCGCCAGCCCCACCGCCGAGCACGCCGACCAGGCCCAGGCGGTGCTCGACGCCGGGCTGCCCGTCGTGGTCGACAAGCCGCTCGCGACGACCAGCGACGCGGCCCGTCGGCTCGCCCGAGCGGCCGAGCGCTCGGGCGGGCGGCTCACGGTCTTCCAGAACCGGCGCTGGGACCCGGAGCAGCTCACGCTGCGAGCGGTGATCGACTCGGGGGAGCTCGGCACCGTGCACCGCTTCGAGCGGCGGTGGGAGCGGTGGCGCCCCGAGCCGCAGCAGCGGTGGAAAGAGAACGACCTGCTCGGCGGTGGGCTGCTGCTCGACCTCGGCGCGCACCTCGTGGACTCCGCCGTCCACCTGTTCGGGCCCGTGACCAGCGTCTACGCCGAGCTCCGGGCCATCACGACCCCCACCGAGGACGACGTCTTCCTGGCGCTGACCCACCAGCACGCCGGCGGTGCCCCGGGCGTCATCAGCCACCTCCAGGCGAGCGGCCTCGCGGGCGCGCCCGGTCCGCGCACCCGCGTGCTGGGCGACAGGGGCGCGTTCCTCGTGACGAGCTTCGAGGGCGAGGCCACCCCGTTCGCCGCGCTCGACGAGCAGCGCCCCGGTCGAGGGCACGGACCCGAGACCGAGGGGTGGCTCGTGCGCGGCGACGAGCTCGTCGCGGTGCCGCGCGCGCCGGGCGGGCACCGCGACTTCTACCGCGCAGTCGTGCACTGGCTCGAGGACGGCGCACCACCGCCCGTGGATCCGTGGGACGCCGTCCGCACCGCCGCTGTGCTCGACGCCGCACGGGTGTCGGCGCGCGAGGGCCGCGTCGTGCCGATCGGTGCGGCCACGACCGCCTGAACCGCGGGGGCGGGCGGCCGGAGCCCGGTCCGTCGCCCCTCGTCCTGTGGACAACCGCTGCGGCCTCCGGCCGGACGGTTCGATGGGCGCATGCGCACCTCGCCCACCTTCCCTGCCCCGGCCGAGCGGGTCCCGCCCGCGGTCGTCGCCGCGCTGCTCACGGCCGGCTACCGCGTCGTCGGGCCCGTCGGGCGCGGCGGTGGTGGTCCCGCGTGGTCGGCGACGTCCCTCGACGACCCCGCGCGGCGCGTCGTCGTCCGCGTCGTGGACCTCGCCGGCGACCCCCGGCGCCAGGCCCGGCTCGCCCGGCTCCTCGACGTCCGCCACGAGCACCTGGCGCGGGTCGTCGACGCCGTACCGGTCGACGGCCGCACGTGCGCGATGCTCGTCGAGCACGTCCCCGGTCCCACGCTCGACGTCGTGCGCGAGGCGCGGGGCCCGCTGACGTCGGGCGAGGCCGTGACGCTCGCGGTGCCCCTCGCCGACGCGCTCGACGCGCTGCACACCGCGGGCCTCGTGCACGGCGACGTGTCGCCCGCGAACGTCGTGGTCCGCCCCGACGGGCGTCCCGTGCTCGTCGACCTGCACGGGAGCGTGCACGACTCGCCCGGCACGCCCGGCTTCGCCGCCCCCGAGGTCGAGCGCGGCGACGAGCCCGGTCCCGCGGCGGACGTCTACGCGCTGGCCCGGGTCGTCCTCGCGCAGCTGCCGCCCGCCCAGCCGCCGGGCATGCCGAGCCCCGAGCTGTCCCACCTGCGTGCCGTGCTGTCCGAGGTGACCGACGTCGCGGCGGACGAGCGGCCCGGGGCGCGCGCGCTCGGCGACGCCTGCTTCGACGTCGACCAGGCGGCACCCATCGTGCTGCCCGACGTGTCGGTGCTGGCCCGCACCGAGCTGGCCCGGCTCGCAGGGCGCCCCAGGACCGCCTCGACGACACGGCCGGCCGCCGGAGCGGTGCGCGGGCGCCGAGCGAGCCGGCACCGGTTGCGCAGGCGGTGGCAGGGCCCGGTCCTCCGCGGGGTGGTCGCGGTCGGCGCGGTGGGGGTGTGCGCCGCGCTCGTCGTGGTGCTCGCGACCCGGCCGGGCCCCACGGCGACGGCGGCCGCGGGGGAGCAGGGCGATCCCGGCACGACCGCGACGCCGGCGACCGCCTCCGCGACGCCGGCGACCGCTCCGGCCGCGCCGCCCGACGGGGCCACCCGCGCGCCCACGGCTGAGCCCACGGCACCGGACCCGGTGGCCGCGGCGGTCGCGCTGACCACCGCGCGCATCGACGCCGTCGTCGCGGGGGACGTCACCGCGCTGGCTGAGGTCGAGGTGGTCGGGTCCGCGGCGTACGAGGCCGACGTCCGGCTGCTCGCCGGGCTCGCGGAGGCCGGGCTGCGCATCGCGGGCCTGCGGGTCGACGTCCAGGACGCGGACCGGGTCGTCACGGGGGGCACCGCGTTCGCCGTGGCCACGTCGACCGGGACCCGGCAGCGCCCCGTCCCGGTCGAGGCCCGGGTCGCCGTCACGTCGGCGCTGTCCGAGCACAGCCGGGTCGGGGCCGACGGCATCGTCCAGGAGGTCGTGCCCGACGGTCCACCCACCACCGTCGTGCTCGTGCTGCGGGGCACGTCGGCAGGGTGGCGCGTGGTCGACGTCGTCAGTCCCGACCCGTGACGTAGGGCGCGGCCGAGGCGATGTCCGGGTGCAGGTGCGTGAAGCCGCTCGCGGTGAGCGCCTGCGGGACGGCCCGCACCGATCCCAGCACCTCCTGGGAGAAGTCGCCGAGCACGAGCCGCAGCGCCCAGGCGGGCACCCGCAGCGCTGCCGGGCGGTGCAGGGCGTCGGCCAGTGCCCGGGTGATCTCGGCGTTCGTGGCGGCCGTCGCGACCAGGTTCACCGGTCCGTGCACGGGTGCGTCGAGCAGGTGGGTGATCGCGCGCACCTCGTCGGGCAGCGTGATCCAGCTCCAGAACTGCTCGCCGCTGCCGAGCGGACCTCCGATCCCGGCGCGCAGGAGCGGCAGCATGCGCCCGGCCGCCCCGCCGTGCGGGGCGAGCACGATGCCCGAGCGCAGGTGCGCCACGCGGATGCCCGCGGCCTCGGCGGCGGCGGTCGAGGCCTCCCACCGGCGCACCACGCCCGCGAAGAACGTTTCCCCGAGCGGTTGCGACTCGTCGAGCAGGTCGGCGCCCCGCTCGCCGTAGGCACCGATGCCCGAGGCCTGGAGCAGCACCGACGGGCGCGGGTCGAGCGTCGCGATGGTCTGCGACAGCAGGGACGTGGTGCGGGTGCGTGAGAGGAGCACAGCGCGCTTGCGGGCCGCCGTGAGCGGTCCGCCGGCGACGTTGACGCCCGCGAGGTTGATCACCGCGTCGGTGCCCACGAGGTCATGGCCGTCGAGGTGCCCGGCGTCCGGGTCCCACGAGATCTCGTCGGACGAGCGGGCGGCCCGGCGCACGAGCCGACGCACCCGGTGCCCGCGGTCCTGCAGCTCGGCCACGAGGGGGGTCCCGATGAGGCCGCGCGACCCTGCGACGACGATCTCCATGACCCCACCCTACGGAGCGGGAGCCGGGGTGCGCCGGACATGACGCTGCTCCCGGGTCCAGGCGGTGGCCTGGAACCGGGAGCAGCGGTGGAGCAGGTGTCAGAGGCCGATCTGAGCCTCGAACGCACCTTCCTCGATGCGGCGCTTGACCGCCATGAGGTAGCGCGACGCGTCCGCGCCGTCGACCAGACGGTGGTCGTACGACAGGGACAGGTAGCACATCGACCGGATCGCGATGACCTCGGCGCCGTCCGCGTCGGTCGTGACGACCGGGCGCTTGACGATCGTGCCGGTGCCCAGGATCGCGGACGTGCCGCTCGGGACGATCGGCGTGTCGAACAGCGCGCCGCCCGAACCGGTGTTCGTCACCGTGAACGTGGCACCGCTCAGCTCGTCGGGCTTGACCTTGTTGTCACGCGTCCGCGTGGCCAGGTCGGCGATCTTGCGGGAGATCCCCGCGAGGTTGAGGTCGCCCGCGTCACGGATCACCGGCACGAGCAGCCCGCGCTCGGTGTCGACCGCGATGCCGACGTTCTCCTGGCCGTGGTACGTGATCTGGTTGCCCTCGAGCACCCCGTTGACCTTGGGGTGCGCCTTGAGCGCCTCGACCGCGGCGAGCACGAAGAACGGCAGGAACGTGAGGTTGACGCCCTCGCGTGCCTTGAAGTCGTTCTTCGCCTTGGCCCGGAGCCGCGCGACCTTCGTCACGTCGACCTCGACGACCGTGGTGAGCTGCGCCTGGCTGTGCAGCGCGTCGACCATGCGCTCGGCGATGATCTGGCGCAGCCGGCTGGCCTTCTCGGTGGTGCCGCGCAGCGGCGAGACCTCGACGGCAGCGGAGGGCTTCGACGCAGCCGGAGCTGCGGCGGGTGCCGGGGCAGCGGCGGCCTTGGCGGCGGCCTCGGCCTGGGCAGCAGCCTCGAGGACGTCCTCCTTGCGGATGCGACCGCCCACGCCGGTACCCGTGAGCGAAGCGACGTCCACGCCCTTGTCGGCCGCGAGCTTGCGGACGAGCGGGGTGAGGTACGTGCCCGACGCGGCGGCGGGAGCCGGGGCGGCTGCCGGTGCCGGCGTGGCCGGAGCCGCGACGGGGGCAGGCACGGGAGCGGCGACCGGGGCCGGCTCCGCGGCAGGCGCGGCCTGCTCCGGTGCCGGTGCGGCGGCAGCAGGTGCTGCGGGAGCCGCAGCGGCGCCCGAGCCGATCACGGCCAGGACGGCGCCGACCTCGGCGGTCTCGTCCTCCTGGACCCTGATCTCCTGGAGCGTGCCCGCGACGGGCGACGGGATCTCGGTGTCGACCTTGTCGGTCGAGATCTCGAGCAGCGGCTCGTCGACCGCGACGCTGTCGCCGACGGCCTTGAGCCAGCGGGTGACGGTGCCCTCGGTGACGGACTCGCCGAGCGCGGGGAGGGTGACCTCCTGGCCGTCGGACGCGCCGGCGGCCGGAGCGGGTGCGGCGGCGGCTGCCGGCTCGGGAGCCGGAGCCTCCTCCGGGGCGGCGGCAGGCGCCGGGGCGGCGGCGGGGGCCGGTGCGGCCTCCGGGGCAGCCTCGGCGGGGGCGGCGGCAGCCGGGGCTGCGCCGTCGCCCGAGCCGATCACGGCCAGCGTGGCGCCGACCTCGACCGACTCGTCCTCCTGGACGAGGATCTGCTCGAGCACGCCCGCGAAGGGCGAGGGGATCTCGGTGTCGACCTTGTCGGTCGAGATCTCGACCAAGGGCTCGTCGAGCTCGACGGTGTCGCCGACGTTCTTGAGCCAGCGGGTGACGGTTCCCTCGGTGACGGACTCGCCGAGGGCGGGGAGCTGCACGTTGTCAGACATGACCGCTCGTGTCTCCTTTGATCGTGGTGGTCAGTTGTGGGCGTGCAGCGGCTTGCCGGCGAGCGCGAGGTGCGCCTCTCCGAGAGCCTCGTTCTGCGTGGGGTGCGCGTGGACGAGCGCGGCGACGTCCTCGGGGTAGGCCTCCCAGTTGACGATGAGCTGACCCTCCCCGATGAGCTCGCCGACGCGCGCGCCGATCATGTGGACGCCGACGACGGGGCCGTCCTTCTGACGCACGAGCTTGACGAAGCCCGTGGTCGCGAGGATCTGGCTCTTGCCGTTGCCGCCCAGGTTGTACTCGAGCGTCTCGATCGCGTCGGCGCCGTGGATCTCCTTGGCCTTGGCCTCGGTGAGGCCGACCGAGGCGACCTCGGGGTCGGAGTACGTGACGCGGGGGATGCCCGACTCGACGATCGGCTGGGGGTTGAGCCCCGCGATCTGCTCGGCGACGAAGATGCCCTGCGCGAAGCCGCGGTGCGCGAGCTGCAGGCCGGGGACGATGTCGCCGACCGCGTAGATGTTCGCGACGCCCGTGTGCAGGCGCTCGTCGGTGAGGACGAAGCCACGGTCCATCCGCAGGCCCTGCTCCTCGTAGCCCAGGCCGGAGGTGTTGGGGCCGCGACCCACGGCGACGAGCAGCAGGTCGGCGTCGAACGTCTTGCCGTCCTCGAGCGTGACGTGCACGCCGCTGTCGTCCTGCGTGACGCCCTGGAAGCGGACACCCAGGTTGAAGCCGATGCCGCGCTTGCGGAACGCGCGCTCGAAGGCCTTGGACAGCGCCTCGTCCTCGTTGGGGACCAGGTGGGGGAGCGCCTCGATGATGGTCACGTCGGCACCGAACGAGCGCCACACGCTGGCGAACTCGGAGCCGATCACGCCGCCGCCGAGGATGATCGCCGAGCGCGGCACCCAGTCGAGCTGGAGGGCCTGGTCGGACGTGATGACCCGGCCGCCGATCTCGAGGCCGGGCAGCGAACGGGCGTACGAGCCGGTGCCCAGGACGATGTTGTCGCCCGTGATGCGCTCGCCGTTGACCTCGATCGTGTCGGGGCCCACGAGCTTGCCGTAGCCCTCGATCACCGTGATCTTGCGGGACTTGATGAGTCCCTGCAGCCCCTTGTACAGGCGGGAGACGACCGAGTCCTTGTACTCGTTGACGCCCGCCATGTCGATGCCCTTGAGCTCGGTGTGGACACCGAAGTGGGCACCGTCGCGGGCGTTGTCGGCGATCTCGGCGGCGTGCAGCAGGGCCTTGGTCGGGATGCACCCGTTGTGCAGGCAGGTCCCGCCGACCTTGCCGCCCTCGATCAGTGCCACGCTCTTGCCGAGCTGGGCACCTCGGAGCGCGGCCGCGTAGCCGCCGCTCCCTCCGCCCAGGACGACGATGTCGAAAGCGGTACCGGTGGTGTCGGCCACGTGCAACTCCTCAGTGCAGACGTGTGTTCACGTTTGTGTTCGGCGCCCATCTTGTCACCACGCCGCCACGGGATCGAACCCGTAGGGCCGTTCTCGGCTGTGACTCTGCGAACATTCATCCCATGTCTTCGGGGGCCCGGAGGCTCTTCTCATCCGCGTCGCCATCAGGAATCGGACAGCAGGACGACCACCCGGTTCCCAGGGAATGCCCGGGCACGATCGGTACTCTCACCTGCATGGGTCTGTTCTCACGGTGGCGCCGTCCTCGCTCGGGTGCTCAGGCAGCCGGTGACGCCGCGCCCGATTCGGGCCGCGAGCGCGAGCGTGCGACGCTCGCGCACCTCACGGACTTCGTCGCGACCCGTGTGGGCGTCGAGGCCTACGTCGAGCCCGTGACGAACGTGACGCAGACGACGATGATGCTCATCGCGACCGACGGCGAGTGGACCCGGCGCCGCGTCCCCGACGCGAAGACCGCCTACTCGATCGCCCGGTCGTTGGCGATCCCCGTCTACGACGTGCAGCGCACCGGCTACCCGCAGCGCATGCGGGACTGGAACTCGCGGCAGCGCATCGAACGGCAGCGCCGGCAGGCCTGAGGCCGGACGCAGCACGGCCCGGTCGGGCGGACCGACCGGGCCGTGCTGCGTCACGGATCTGGCGAGGGCTACCGGGCGCCGGCCCGGGCCTCGATCAGGGCGAGGAGCGTGCGGACACCCACGCCGGTGCCGCCCACGGGCGTGTAGCCGTGCGCACCCTTCTCGTTGAACGACGGGCCGGCGATGTCCAGGTGGGCCCACGGCGTCGAACCGACGAACTCCTGCAGGAAAAGACCTGCGCTGAGCATCCCGCCGAAGCGGTCGCCGATGTTCGCGATGTCCGCGACCTTCGACTTCATGCCGGCACGCAGGTCTGCGGGGAGCGGCATGGGCCAGAACAGCTCGCCGGCGCCCTCGGCCGCCGTGACGACCTCGCCCCGCACGTCGTCCGAGCCCATGACCGCGGACACGCGCGTGCCGAGCGCCACCATCTGCGCGCCCGTGAGCGTCGCGATGTCGAGCACGACGTCGGGCTTCTCCTCGACGGCCGCCACCAGGCCGTCGGCCATGACCAGGCGGCCCTCGGCGTCGGTGTTGAGGACCTCGACGGTCTTGCCGCCGCGGATCGTGATGACGTCCGAGGGGCGCTGAGCGGTCCCGGACGGCATGTTCTCGGCGAGGCAGAGCCAGCCGGTGACAGCGACGGGCAGCTCGAGCTGCGCGGCGGCGAGCACCGTGTGCAGCACGGCGGCGGCGCCGGCCATGTCGGACTTCATCGCGTCCATGCCCGCGGCGGGCTTGATCGAGATGCCGCCCGAGTCGAACGTGATGCCCTTGCCGACGAGCGCGACCTTCGCCACCGGGCGGCTCGGGCTGTAGGCGACCTTGACCAGACGCGGGCCGCGGGCCGAGCCCTGACCGACGCCCGTGAGCCCGCCGTAGCCGCCCGCGATCAGCGCCTTGTCGTCGAGCACCGTGATCTTGACAGCGCTGCCGCGACCCGCGTCCTTGACCGCGGCCTTGGCCAGGTCGGCGAACGCCGCGGGATAGAGGTCGTTCGGGGCGGCGTTGACCAGGTCCCGGGTGGCGTGCACGGCCGCGGCGACGACCTCGGCGCGCGCGACGGCGGCCTTCGCGGCCTTGTCCCGCACCAGCGGGGTGACGATCTCGACCGACGCGACGGGTGCGGCCTTCGCGGACGCCTCGGCGTCGCGGTAGCGCGTGTAGGAGTAGGCGCCCAGCAGCGCACCCTCGGCGACAGCCGTCAGGTGGGCGACGTCCTCGGCCGGCAGCGCGAGCGCGACCGACTGCGTGCCGGCGAGCTCGCGCGTCGCGGCACCTGCGGCGCGGCGCAGCGTCTCGGCATCGGGAGCGGTCGCAGGGCCCACGCCGGTCAGCACGAGCACCTTGGCCGCGATGCGCCCGGCCGTGGGCAGCTTGCGGACCTCGTCGACGGCGCCCGTGACCCCGAGCGTGGACGCGACCGAGATCAGCTCGGTGCGTACCTCGGACGGGAGCCAGTCGGCGTCGAGCAGCTGGGGTCCGGCGTCGCTCTGGGCGACGGCGACGACCAGAGCGTCGGCGGAGAGTTGGGCGGGGCTCTTGGAAGTCAGGGTCACGGTGGGCACGGGACGATGTTAGCCCGCACACAACCGGCCGTCCGAGGACGTGCCGGGCGTCGGCGCCGGTACGGTGGGTCATCGTGGTCGGCCCCCTCTCGCTCCTCGTCATCGGCACCGCGACGCTCCTCGCCGGATGGGCCGCGTGGTTCGTGGTCCGCGACCGCGCTGTGATCCTGCGCCAGCTGTGGGGTGGCGCCGTCGTCGAGGGCCTGATGCTCGTGCAGGCGGTCGTCGCGCTCGTGCTGGTGCTGGGCGGCGCGTCGGTCGCCGAACCGATCACCCTGTGGGGGTACGTCGTGGTGCAGCTCATGATCCTGCCGTTCGCGGCAGCGTGGGCCTTCGCCGAACGGACCCGCTGGAGCTCGGTGGTGCTGCTCGTCGCGGGCGTCACCGTCGTGTTCCTCGAGTACCGCCTGCTGCAGATCTGGGGGAGCTGAGATGAGGATCCGGTTGACCGAGCAGGACGAACCCGTGCGGGCCCCGTCGACGAGCACGTCCTCCGGGCCGGGGCGCGCACTCGTCGCGGTCTACGGGGTGTTCGCGCTCGCGGCGACGGCCCGGGCCGCCTTCCAGATCGCGACCAAGCTCGACGAGGCGCCCGTCGCGTACCTCCTGTCCGCGCTCTCGGCCGTCGTCTACGTGCTCGCGACGTTCGCGCTCGCCCGGGGCAGCCGTCGCGCGCGTCGCATCGCGTGGGCTGCTGTCGGCGTCGAGCTCGTCGGGGTGCTCACGGTCGGTGCGCTGTCGCTCCTCGACACGGGCGACTTCCCGGACGAGACGGTCTGGTCGGGGTTCGGCGCCGGGTACGGGTACGTGCCGCTCGTGCTGCCCTTCCTGGGCGTCTGGTGGCTGTGGCACACCCGCCCGGGACGCACGGACCCCGACGGGGCCTAGCTTCACCTCGCGCGCGATCGGTCGGAGTGAGAATCCCCACAACCGGCAGCGCGGTCGCGGCGCGTCTCGCCGCTGGCGCGGGCCGGTCCCGCGTCGGTGCCTCGTCCGTCGCGACCGGTCCTCGGGATCGAGGTCCGCAGGGGCGTCCCCGGGACCGAGCGGTCGCCCGTGAGCGCCGCCGCCGCGGCGTCGTCGAGCACAGCGGGTGGCACGCCGGGGCACGTGCCCCGCAGGGCTCTCGAGGCCGATGATCCTGCAGGTTGCGGCGCCCGTCGTGCGTCGCGTCCCCGCCGGTCAGGGCGATCGGAGGACCGCGCGGTCCGGTCTCGTGGGCGCAGCCAGGAGGGGGTCAGCGCGCCCCGGTACCGGAGCGGTCGGGACGGGGCGCCCGACGCTCCGCAAGGGGGGCAGGGGAGCGCCGGGCGTGCGTCACGCTACGCCCGGTCCGCACCCGCCGAGGTGCTCGTGCACAGGTCGCGACAGCGCGTCCGGTGTGGCGAACGGTCCGCACGTCCCGCAGGATGTGTCGGCAACCGCACCACCTTCACCAGGAGAACCTCCATGAGCCGTCCCGACCTCCCGCACCCGCCCGTCCCGTCGGGCGACGCGCAGTCGGCGCTCGACGCCTCGCCGATCTACGACGCGCTCGTCGGCGAGCTCGGCGATCCCGCGGGTCCCGCCAGCAGCCCCGCCGCAGCCGGCGGGAAGTCCGCCAAGGTCGCCCGGTCGGCCTGAGCCGAGGCTCCCCGCGCCCGGTACGGGCGACCCGTCCCGGTAGCGCCCGGTGGCCCGGAAAACAGGTGGCCAGGGCCTACGCTCCCGGGCGTACCCTGGTCACGAGGGTCGGCGGTGTCGTCTGCCGCGGCCTCGGGCACTGTGCGAGGTGATCGCCGGGCCCCCCCGACAAGCGCAGAGCTGCGCCATCGCTGCGCCCTCCGTGACCCCGCGCCGACCTTCGGGTCGGTCTTTCGTCGCGCCCTGAGGTCGGCGCGACAACGACATACACAGCCCGAGGAGGGCATCTCGATGAACCTGTCCATCGCACGTACCGGCCGTTCGGCCACCCGTCTCCGCGTGAGCGTCGTCGCCGCGCTCGCGGCCGCCGCGCTCCTGGCGGGCTGCTCGAACGACTCGAGCTCGGACGAGACGACCACCGACGCACCGAGCGCCTCGGCGTCCACGACCGCGGCCTCGGACGAGGTCACCGTGATCTCGCAGACGAACCTGCTGCTGGTCACCGCGCAGGACACGCTCGAGGGACGCGGCCTCAAGGTCGAGGCCACCGACATCACGGGCCAGGGCCGCACGATCGACGACCCGACCCAGTGGCTCGTCGTGACGCAGACGCCCGAGACCGGCACGGTCGAGCCGGGCACCGTCGTGCAGCTCGAGGTCCGCATGAAGGACGACCCCGCCTCCTGACGTCGTCCGCCCGCCGCGGGAATAATCCGTCGACGCGGAACGCTGAGACCGCCAGACTCGGTCTCCCGGTCTGCGCAGCGGTGTCAGCATCCCGCCGCGAAGGATCGGCCCGGACGTGGAGCACGCTCCCCTTGTGAGGGGTGGACGGACACGGTCCGGGTGGCTCGTCACCGACAGCCCCCAACAGGGCCCGGGGCGGTTCAGGCCGCGCGCGAAGAGGACAAGCGGGCGCGGTGGGCGGTGACGAAGAGATGCTGAACGGCGGCCGGCGGCCCCGGGACCTTCGGGTCCCGGGGCCGCTGTCGTCCCCGGCGCGGACCGCTCACCCCGCCCACGGCGCGGCCAGCCGACGCAGCTGCTCGACGTAGTGACCGCCGAACAGCACGGCGTGGACCCCCACGGGGTAGAGCTGGTGCAGCCCGACGCGCCGCGGCCAGCCGGAGCGCAGCGGGTGCACGTCCTGATAGGCCGCGAGCACGTCGTCGAGGTGCGGCAGCCCGAACAGCGCGAGCATCGCGAGGTCGGACTCGCGGTGGCCGCCGTGCGCCGCGGGGTCGATCAGGGTCACCCCCTCGGTCGTCCACACGACGTTGCCGCCCCACAGGTCGCCGTGCAGGCGCGCCGGTGCCTCGTCGTCGTCGAGGTCGCCCCGCCGCAGCCGACCGGCGACGGCCTCGAGAAGACGGGCGTCGTCGGGCGCCAGGGCTCCTCGACGGCTGCCCTGGCGGGCGAGCGGGTCGAGGCGGCAGTCCGCGTAGAAGCGTCCCCAGCTCTGCTCGGCCCCCGCGAGCATCGGCAACGGTTCGTCGAGCGGCCCGAAGAAGCCGTCGCCCTCCCAGCCGGACGGCGGGCTCCCGAACGCGGGTGCGCCCGCGTCGTGCAGCGCCGCGAGCCCCCGACCGAACGCCCGGGCCGCCGCACGGTCGGGGCGCACCGGCACGAGCCGGCGCAGGTCGAGGTGGTCGTGGCCCACGTCGAGGACCGGCACCACCGGCACGGCGCGCGCGGCACGCAGCCACTCGAGCCCCGCGGCCTCGCACTCGAAGAAACCGGGTGGGGCGTCCGCCCGCTGCTTGCGGAACACGTCGTTCGTCACGTGGTCCTCCTATGGGTAGCGTCGGCCCGTGCCCCACGAGACAGTGCCCGACCTGACCGTCCCCCCGATCCTGCACGACGGCGTGGGGCGCTCGCCCGCCGGCGCGGCGTGGGTCGCGGCGCTGCCGGGCCTCGTGGCGCGGGCGGTCGAGCGCTGGGACCTGGTGCCCGGCGAGCCGTTCCCTGATGGTGCCGCCGCGTGGACGGCGCCGGTGCGCCGGGCCGACGGCACCGAGGCGGTGCTCAAGATCGTGCTGCCGCACGACGAGGCGCGCCACGAGGCCGCAGCGCTGCGGGAGTGGGCGGGCCGCGGCACCGTCCGGCTGCTCGCGCACGAGCCGTCCGACTGGGCGCTGCTGCTCGAACGCGTCCGCCCGGGCCGCCCGCTGACTGCCTCGACGCTCCCGGCCGACGACCGGCTGCGCGCCGCGGCGGCCGTGCACCGCACGCTCACGGGCCTGCCGGTCGGCCCGGGCCTGGATGACGTGCCGCACCTGGTCGACGTCTGCCGGGACTGGGCGCCCACGCTCCTCGACCGGGCCGGGCGGGCGGCGGTCGAGGGCGAGATCGACGTCGACGGCGGCCTCGTCGCGTCCGCGCACGGGCTGCTGCTCGCGCTGCCCGTCCCGGGTGCCGCGGACGTCGTGCTCCACGGCGACCTCAACCCCGGGAACCTGCTCGAGGGCCCCGACGGCCGGTGGGTCGCGATCGACCCCAAGCCGGTGCGCGGCGACGCCGCCTTCGACCTGTGGCCGCTGCTCGAGCAGGTGGACCCGCCGTTCCGCGCCTCTGACCCCGCCCGGGTGCTGGGCGAGCGCACGGCACTGCTCGCCGACGAGCTCGGGCTCGAGGTCCAGCGCATCGCGGCGTGGGCGTTCGCGCGGTGCACCGAGTCGGCGCTGTGGCGCTGGGACGAGCTCGGGGACCTGACCGGAGCGCAGCGCGAGCTCGACCGTGCCGCGGTGTGGGAGACGCTCGCACGGTGAGCGGTCGAGGTGGTCACGGGTCGGCACCGATCGTCGGATTCGGCTGACGCGGAGCCGTGCGCGGCCGCAGAATGAGCGCGCATCGCCCACCCACCGAGATCCGCCGTAGAGGAGCTCAGCATGAGGATCGGCATCCCGACCGAGGTCAAGAACCGTGAGTACCGCGTGGCCCTCACCCCCGCCGGGGTCGACCAGCTCGTCACGGCCGGGCACGAGGTGCTCGTGCAGAGCGGAGCCGGGACGGGGTCCGCGATCTCGGACGACCTGTATCTGGACGCCGGCGCGCAGGTGCTCCCGCGGGCCGCGGACGTGTGGGAGGGCGCCGACCTGGTGTGCAAGGTCAAGGAGCCCGTCGCGTCCGAGTTCGGGTACCTGCGCGAGGACCTCGTGCTGTTCGCCTACCTGCACCTCGCGGCGGACCGCCCGGTCACGGACGCGCTGCTGACGGCGGGCACCACCGCGATCGCGTTCGAGACGGTGCAGCTGCCCGACGGCTCGCTCCCGCTGCTCGCCCCCATGAGCGAGGTGGCAGGTCGGCTCGCGGCCCAGGTCGGCGCGTACCACCTGATGAAGAGCGTCGGCGGTTCGGGCCGGCTGCTGGGCGGGGTGCCCGGCGTCGACGCGGCCAAGGTCGTCATCATCGGCGGCGGGGTCGCGGGGCGCAACGCCGCCGAGATCGCCCGCGGGATGCGCGCCGACGTGACGGTGCTCGACGTCTCGGCGCACCGGCTGCGCGAGCTCGACATCCAGTTCCAGGGGTCGGTGCGCACGATCGCATCGAACGCGTACACGCTCGAGCGGGAGGTGGCCGACGCCGACCTGGTGATCGGTGCGGTCCTGCTGCCCGGGGCCCGTGCGCCGAAGCTCGTGAGCACCGAGCTCATCGGGCGCATGCGACCCGGGTCGGTGCTCGTGGACGTGGCCGTCGACCAGGGCGGCTGCTTCGAGCCGACCCGTCCCACCACGCACGACGAGCCCACCTACCGCGTGCACGACTCGATCCTGTACGCGGTCGCGAACATGCCGGGGGTGGTCCCTGTCACCTCGACCCACGCCCTGACGAACGCGACGCTGCCCTACCTCGGGCAGCTCGCCGACAAGGGGTGGCGCCAGGCGACCGCGAACGACCCGGCGCTCGCAGCGGGCCTCACGACGCACGCGGGTCGGCTCGTCAGCCGTGAGGTCGCCGCGGCGCACGGCTACGAGGTCGGGGTGCCGGCGGGCGTCTGACGCAGCCCGCGCGGGGCGACAAACCGGTCGTTAGGGTCGAACGACGGCCCGACCGGGGGGACTGCCATGGCGATGCGCCGCCGCGTCAAGACCATCGAGGAGTCGATCGCCGAGACCGACGTGCAGGGCTTCGAGCTCAAGCACGACCTGCGCGCGATCGACCTCATCTCGTTCGGCGTGGGCGTCATCATCGGCACGGGCATCTTCGTGCTGACCGGTCAGCAGGCCGCGGTCAACGCGGGGCCCGCGGTCGTGCTGTCGTTCCTGGCGGCCGGGGTCACGTGCGCGTTCGCCGCGCTCTGCTACGCCGAGATGGCGTCGACGGTCCCGGTGGCGGGCAGCGCGTACACCTACGCCTACGCGACGCTGGGTGAGGTCGTCGCGTGGATCATCGGCTGGGACCTGCTGCTCGAGCTCATGCTCGGCGCGGCGGTGGTCGCCCGCGGCTGGTCGGCCTACCTGCAGACGCTCCTCGACCTGCCCGGGTGGATGGCGGGCGGCGCCGCGCAGCCTGACTTCGCGGCCGTCGCGATCGTCCTGGTGCTCACGGGGATGCTGCTGCTCGGGATCAAGGACGCCGGGCGGCTCACGGGGGTGCTCGTCGCGGTCAAGCTCGCAGTCATCGTCGTGGTCGTCGTCGTGGGCGTGCGGTACATCGACGTCGCGAACTACAGCCCGTTCGTCCCACCGGCCGAGGCGATCCCCGCCGAGACCGCGGACCCGCTGCGGCAGCCGATCGTGCAGGCGTTCCTGGGCATCGACCCGACGCGGTACGGCGTGTACGGGGTGCTCGCGGCGGCGTCGGTCGTGTTCTTCTCGTACATCGGGTTCGACATCGTCGCCACGACGGCCGAGGAGACCCGCAACCCGCAGCGCGACATGCCCCGCGGGATCCTCGGCTCCCTCGCCATCTGCACCCTGCTGTACATGGCGGTGGCCGCCACGATCACCGGCATGGTGCCCTACCAGCAGCTCAACAACGCCGACCCGCTCGCGCAGGCGTTCGTGACGCTGGGGGTCACCTGGGCTGCGAAGCTCGTCGCGCTGGGCGCCGTGGTGGGCATCACCACCGTGATCCTCGTGCTCATGCTGGGGCAGTCGCGGGTGCTGTTCGCGATGAGCCGCGACCGGCTGCTGCCCGAGGGGCTGGCGCGCGTGAGCAGGCGCGGCGTCCCGTGGCTCATCACCCTGCTGATCTCGGCCGGAGTGGTGGTCCTGGCGGCTGCCGTGCCGCTCAGCGAGCTGTCCGAGCTCGTGAGCATCGGGACGCTGTTCGCGTTCACGATCGTGTGCGTCGCGGTGCCCGTGCTGCGCCGCACCCGCCCCGAGCTGCCCCGGCCGTTCCGCACGCCGTGGGTGCCCCTGGTCCCGATCCTGGGCGTCGTGACGTGCGTGTGGCTGATGCTGAACCTGCCTGTCGCCACGTGGCTGCGGTTCCTCGCGTGGATGGCCGTGGGCCTGGTGATCTACGCGGGCTACGGGCGACGGCACAGCCGCCTGGCCCCCGGCACCCCCGCGTCCGAGGGGCCGGGGACCACGACGACGGCTGCGCCGTGAGGTGAGCCCGGCTAGAAGACCGGCTTGCCGCCGGTGACCCCGATGACGGTGCCCGAGACGTAGCTCGCGTCCGAGGGTGACGCGAGGAAGACGAACGCCGGTGCGACCTCCGCCGGTTGTCCGGCGCGGCCGAGCGGGGTCTCCGAACCGAACGAGGTGATCTTCTCGACCGTCTGCGTCGCGGGCTGCAGCGGCGTCCAGATGGGCCCCGGGGCGACCGCGTTGACCCGGATGCCGCGCTCGCCGAGCTCGGCGGCGAGGTTGACGGTGAAGTTGTTGATCGCGGCCTTCGTCGCGGCGTAGTGCAGCAGCGTGGTGGACGGCTGGTAGGCCTGGATGGACGAGACGTTGATGATGTTCGCGCCCTCGGACAGGTGGGGGAGAGCGGCCTGCGTGACCCAGAACAGCGCGGACAGGTTGGTCGTGAGCACCCGGTCGAGCTCCTCGCTCGAGATGTCGGCGAGCCCCGAGCCGCGGGCCATCTGGTAGCCGGCGTTGTTGACGAGCGTGTCGAGCCCGCCGAGCTCCTCCACGGCGCGTGCGACCATGCCGCGCGCCGCGCTCTCGTCACGCAGATCGGCGGGGACGAGGACGGCCGTGCGCCCGGCCTCGCGGACGAGCCGGGCGGTCTCGTCGGCGTCCTCCTGCTCCTCGGCGAGGTACCCGATCGCGACGTCGGCACCCTCGCGTGCGAACGCGATCGCCACGGCCCGGCCGATGCCGGAGTCGCCCCCGGTGATGAGTGCCCGCTGCCCGGAGAGCCGGCCCGAGCCCCGGTACGACTGCTCGCCGTGGTCGGGCTGCGGCGTCATCTCGGACGTGAGTCCGGGCGGTGTCTGCTGCTGCGGGGGGAACTCGGCCATGAGTGCTCCTTCCGGGGTCGACGGGGCGACCCGTGTCGTCGGGGACGTCCGCCAGCCTGCCGCGGGCGAGCCGGTCCAGCATCCCGAGAGCGGGTGTCGGTGGCCCGTGGAAGCCTGTCGGGATGACGCTGACGCAGTACTACGTGGCCGCGAGCATCGACGGGTACATCGCCGACCCGGAAGGCTCGCTCGACTGGCTGTTCCAGTTCAACGACACCACCGGGGTGGGGGAGCACTACCGCGACTTCCTGGCGGGCGTGGGGGCGATCGCGATGGGGGCCACGACGTACGAGTTCGTGCTGGGCGAAGGTGGCGCGTGGCCCTACCCGGACCACCGCACGTGGGTGTTCACCCACCGGGACCTGCCCGTTCCCGAGGGTGCCGACGTGGTGCTCACGAGCGACGACGTCGCCGACGTGCACGCGCGCATGGTCGAGGCCGCAGCGGGCCGCAACGTGTGGCTCGTGGGCGGTGGCGGCCTCGTGGGGGAGTTCGCCGAGCGCGGCCTGCTCGACGAGATCTGGCTCGGGGTCGCGCCCGTCGTGCTGGGTGGTGGGTCGCCCGTGCTGCCCACGCGGCTGCCGGGCACGTGGGAGCTGCGCGACGTGACCCGGTTCGGCGACTCGTTCGTCGAGCTCCGGTACGCGCGCTGACGGACCGCCGCTGCCCGTTCCGTCGTACCGAGGGCGGGCGCTAGCGTCGGGCCATGGCGACGGCACTGGTGCTGGGTGGCAGCGGGCAGATCGGGCAGGCGGCGACGCGGGCCCTCGTCGGGGACGGGTGGGACGTGCGTGTCCTGTGCCGCGGGTCGGGCGACCATGCGGCGCGGGTGCGGTCGTGGGGCGCGGAGCCCGTGCTGGGTGACCGGCGCGACGACGCCGCGCTCGCGGGCGCGCTCGGGCCCGGGGTGGACGTGTTGGTCGACGCGATCGGCTTCGACGGCCGGGACGCCACCGCGGTGCTCGCGCACCAGGACCTGGTGGGCTCGGCGGTCGTGATCTCGACCGCGGGCGTCTACGCCGACGCCCGCGGCCGGTCGCTCGAGACCGACGAGTTCCCCGACCTGCCCGACCCGGTCGTCGAGACCCAGGCGACAGTCGCGCCGGGTCGGGACGGCTACGCCGCGGGCAAGGTGGCCTACGAGCAGGCGTGGCTCGGTCAGGACGCGGTGCCGGTCACCGTGCTGCGACCGGGCGCCGTGCACGGCCCCGGGTGCGTGCAGCCCCGCGAGTGGACGTTCGTCAAGCGTGCGCTCGACCGGCGCCCGGTGCGGGTGCTCGCGTTCGACGGCACGAGCCGGTTCCACACCACCTCGACCGCCGTGATCGGCGACCTGGTCCGCCGCGCGGCGGCCCGGCCCGGGACGCGGGTGCTGAACGCCGCCGACCCGCAGGCGCTCACCGTCGCCCAGATCGGGGCGGCGATCGACGCCGTGACGGGCCACGCGGTCGAGACGGTCACGTTCGCGGGCCCGCCGCGCGGCAACGTCGGGCTCACCCCGTGGGCGGTCCCCGGGCCCGTCGTGATGGACCTGGGCGCCGCGGCGCGCGAGCTCGGGCAAGTCGCGCCCGGCGGCTACGCGCAGACCGTGGGCGCGGCGGTCGAGTGGCTGATCGAGGCGGCGGCTCACGGGGACTGGCGCGCGGTGTTCCCGGGCGTGGCGCGGATGGCCGGCGGCCGAGACTTCTTCGACTACGCCGCCGAGGACGAGCACCTGGCCCGCTCGGCGCGCTGAGCAGGTTCCGGAGGGGTCCCGCGGTCGGGAATGATGACGGCATGACGACGAGCGACCTCGACCCCGCCAACCCCTTCGCCACCGGGTCCACCCTCCCGTACGGCCTGCCGGACTTCGCCTCGGTCCGCGAGGAGCACTACCTGCCCGCGCTGCTCGCGGGCATGGCGCAGCAGCGTGAGGAGTTCGAGCGCATCGCGACGGACCCCGAGCCGCCCACGGTCGAGAACACCCTCGAGGCGCTCGAGCGCTCGGGGCGTCTGCTGCACCGCGCCGCGACCGTGTTCTTCAACCAGTCGAGCGCGGACTCCACGCCGGGCCTCGAGGCGATCGAGGAGGAGGTCGCCCCGCTGCTCGCGGCGCACTCCGACGCCCTGTACCTCGACGCGAGGATCTTCGCGCGGCTCGAGGCGCTGCACGCCGCGGTCGAGGCCGGGGAGCTCGAGCTCGCCCCCGACACGGCCTGGTTGCTGCACCGCCAGCGCACCGCGTTCGTCCGCGCCGGCATCGGGCTGGACGCCGCCGCCCAGGACCGGCTGCGGGCGCTCAACGCCGAGATCACCTCGCTCGAGTCGGCGTTCGGCCGCAAGCTGCTCGCCGGTGCCAACGCCGCCGCCGTGCTGGTGACCGACGAGAGCGAGCTCGACGGTCTGCCGTCCGACGCGCGGGCCGCCGCAGCCCAGGCCGCGACCGACCGCGGGCACGCCGGTGCGTGGCTCATCGAGCTGCAGCTGCCCACCCAGCAGGCCCCGCTCGCGGCCCTGCGCGACCGTGGGCTGCGCGAGCGCTTGCACACCGCGTCGGTCACCCGGGGCGCGACGGGCGGCGAGAACGACACGCGCGCCACCGTGCTCGCGCTCGCCCGGCTGCGGGCCGAGCGTGCCCAGCTGCTCGGCTACCCGCACCACGCCGCCTACATCGCCGAGGACGCGACCGCCAAGACCTCCGAGGCGGCCCACGGCATCCTCACGCAGCTCGCCCCCGCCGCGGTGGCCAACGCCCGCGCCGAGGCCGTCGATCTGCAGGCGGCGCTCGAGCGCGACGTGCCCGGCGCCCGGCTCGAGGCCTGGGACTGGGCCTACTACGCCGAGCAGGTCCGCAAGGAGCGCCGCTCGCTCGACGACTCGCTGCTGCGGCCCTACCTCGAGCTCGAGCGCGTGCTGCATGACGGGGTCTTCCGTGCGGCCGGTGCGCTGTACGGCCTGACGTTCACCGAGCGCACCGGCCTCGTGGGCTACCACCCCGACGTGCGCGTCTTCGAGGTCTTCGAGGCGGACGGCACGCCGCTCGGGCTGTTCCTGGGCGACTTCTGGACGCGCGAGTCCAAGCGCGGCGGCGCGTGGATGAACAACCTCGTGGACCAGTCGCACCTGCTGGGTGAGAAGCCCGTGGTGGTCAACAACCTCAACATCCCCAAGCCTCCTGCCGGTGAGCCGACGCTGCTCACCTGGGACGAGGTCATCACGATGTTCCACGAGTTCGGGCACGCGCTGCACGGGCTGTTCTCGGACGTGCGGCTGCCCTCGCAGTCGGGCACCGAGGTGCCGCGGGACTTCGTCGAGTACCCCTCGCAGGTCAACGAGATGTGGGCGTGGGACCCGACGATCCTGCGCGCGTACGCGGTGCACCACGAGACCGGTGAGCCGATGCCGCAGGAGTGGGTCGACACGATGCTCGCCTCGCGGCTCGACAACGAGGGCTTCTCGACGACCGAGTACCTGGCCGCGGCGCTGCTCGACCAGGCCTGGTACCAGCTGGCCCCCGAGGACGTGCCCACCGACGTCGAGGACGTCGAGGCGTTCGAGGCCGCGGCGCTCGAGCGGGTGGGCGTGGCGTTCGCGCCGGTGCCGCCGCGGTACCGCACCACGTACTTCAACCACGTGTTCGGTGGCGGGTACTCGGCCGGGTACTACTCGTACATCTGGTCCGAGGTGCTCGACGCGGACACGGTGACGTGGTTCGAGGAGAACGGCGGCCTCAAGCGTGAGAACGGTGAGGCGTTCCGGCGCACGCTGCTCGCGCGCGGCGGTTCGTGCGACCCGATGGACGCGTTCCGCGAGCTGCGCGGCCGCGACCCGGAGATCACGCCGCTGCTCGCCCGCCGCGGGCTGCTCGCCGCGGCGAGCACGGACTGAACGGCTGACGCGGGGGACCGACGGGTACGGTGAGGGCATGTCCGCAGGTGAAGGCCGCCCCTCGACCACCGTGCCCGTCGGGCACCCCACCGCCGAGGACGAGGTGGTGCGGATCTGCCAGGAGCTCATCCGCTTCGACTCGTCGAACTTCGGCGACGGCTCGGGCCCGGGCGAGCGAGCCGCGGCCGAGTACGTCATGGGGCTGCTGACCGAGGTCGGTCTCGAGCCCGAGTACTACGAGAGCGCGCCGGGGCGCGCGAACGTCGTCGTGCGCCTCGAGGGCCAGGACCCCAGCCGGCCGGCGCTCGTGCTCCACGGCCACCTCGACGTCGTCCCCGCCCAGGCCGCCGACTGGTCGGTCGACCCGTTCGCGGGCGAGGAGAAGGACGGCCTGATCTGGGGCCGCGGCGCCGTGGACATGAAGGACATGGACGCGATGATCCTCGCGGTCGTGCGCCAGATGGTCCGCGAGGGCCGCAAGCCCGCACGTGACGTCGTCGTGGGGTTCTTCGCCGACGAGGAGGCCGGTGGCGTCTACGGTGCGCGCTGGTCGGTCGACAACCGCCCCGAGCTGTTCGCCGGTGCCACCGAGGCGATCAGCGAGGTCGGCGGCTTCTCGGTCGAGATCGACGGACGCCGGGCGTACCTGCTGCAGACCGCCGAGAAGGGCATCGGCTGGCTCAAGCTCGTCGCCGACGGCCGTGCGGGCCACGGCAGCCAGGTCAACCACGACAACGCGGTGACGCACCTCGCGGCCGCCGTCGCGCGCATCGGGCAGCACCCCTGGCCCCTCGCGCTCACCCCGACCGTCGAGCGGCTGCTGCGGGGCGTCGCCGACCTCACCGGTCTGCCCTTCGACCCGTGGGACCCGCAGACGATCGACCGCCTGGTGCACGCCCTGGGCCCGGCCTCACGCTTCGTGGGGGCGACCCTGCGGAACACCGCCAACCCGACCCAGCTCACGGCGGGCTACAAGGCCAACGTCATCCCGGGCCGCGCCGAGGCTGTCATCGACGGTCGGTTCCTGCCTGGTCACGAGTCCGAGCTGATGTCGACGCTGCACGACCTCGCGGGCCCCGAGGTCCGCATCGAGGTGCTGCACCGGGACATCGCGCTCGAGGTGCCGTTCGAGGGCGACCTCGTCGACGCGATGGTCGCCGCGCTCGCGGCCGAGGACCCGGGCGCCGCTGTGCTGCCATACACGCTCTCGGGCGGCACCGACAACAAGTCGCTCGCCGACCTGGGCATCGTGGGCTACGGCTTCGCGCCGCTCCGGCTGCCGAACGAGCTCGACTTCTCCGCGATGTTCCACGGCGTCGACGAGCGCGTGCCGACCGACGCCCTGCGCTTCGGCGTCCGCGTGCTCGACCGGCTGCTGCAGACCGCCTGACGGGTGGTCCGGCGCCGCTCAGTCGAGGTCGGGGACCAGGTCCAGGGTGCTGCGCACGCGCATGACCTTGCGGCGCAGCCACACCTTGCGGTCGCCACCGGCGTAGAGCCGGGAGCGGGCGAGCTCCCAGCGGCCGTACTCCGCGGCCTCGGTCAGAGCACGTCGGGTGTCACCTCGGCTGATGCTGCTCGGGAACGTCAGCACCCGGTACTCGTAGTGGGACTGCGGCGTGCTGCTCGCGCGTCGAGAGGGTCGACCCGTGCGACTGTCGGTCATCCGTCACCACCGTTCTCCAGACAGACCGGGACAACGCAGACCGGCCCCGGTTGATTCTTGTGCCATTGTGCACGGCGCGGCGCTACGGTCGAGGCATGAACGTCGACCCCCGTGCCGCGCTTGACCGCTTGATCGCTGCCCTCGAAGCCCACTACCTCGCAGTCTCCACCCGCCGGGGTGAGGACGACCCGGCCGTCGACGACGCCTACGACATCCTGGCCGACGCGTTCGAGGTGTACGACGACGCGCTCGGCACCGTGCACGGCGAGGCGACCCCGTTCTACCTCGCCGAGGACGACGAAGACGACGACGACGATGACGACGACGAGGATGACGACGACTTCGACGCTGGCGCCGACGTGGCCCACGTCGCGGGCGACGAGTACGACGACCTCGACGACCTGGTCGAGGACGCGGCGCACCCCGAGCACTGAGTCCGACCGCGGAGCGGGGTCCCGAGCGCCGAGCCTGAGGGCCCCGACAGCTGTGTGAACGAGGTCAGCGACGCTCGGGGTACCCGAGATCGGGCGCGCTGACCTCGTCCAGCGCCCGCAGGATCTCGGGCGGCAGCTCGACGTCCTCGGCCGCGAGCGACGCCCGCAGCTGGGCGGCCGTGCGAGCGCCGACGATCGCGGACGAGATCTGCCCGCGCACCCGGAGCCAGGCGAGGGCCACGTCGAGCGGGCTGCGGTCCAGGCCCTGCGCCGCGATGGCGACGGCCTCGACGACCGCGAGCGAGTCGGCACCCAGGTAGGGCTCGACGAAACCGGCCAGGTGCGGGGAGGCCGCGCGCGAGTCGGCGGGGATCGTGCGCCGGTACTTGCCGGTCAGGACCCCGCGCCCGAGCGGTGACCAGGCGAGCACCCCGACGCCCAGGTCGGCGGCCGCGGGCAGCACCTCGCGCTCGATGCCGCGCTGCAGCAGCGAGTACTCGACCTCGACCGCGGCGAGGCCCACGTCGTCGGCCAGCAGCGTGGCCGCCCGGGCGACCTGCCACCCGGCATGGTTCGACAGCCCCACGTACCGCGCCCGCCCGCTCGTGACAGCGAGCCGCAGCGCCGACACGGTCTCGGTGAGCGGCGTGCGCGGATCGGGGGTCTGCACGAGCCACAGGTCCACGTGGTCGGTGCGCAGCCGGGCGAGCGACGCGTCCAGCGATGTCAGCAGGCCCCCGCGCGAGGCGTCCACGACGCCGCCGGTCGCGGTGCGACGCACCCCGGCCTTGGTGCACAGCACCAGGTCCTCGCGGGCGACGACGTCACCGAGCAGCGACCCGATGAGCTCCTCGGCACCGCCGTCGGCGTACGAGGCGGACGTGTCGACGAGCGTGCCGCCGGCGTCCACGAAGTCGCGCAGCTGCTCGCGGGCCTCGTGCTCGTCGGTGTCACGGCTCCACGTCAGCGTGCCCAGACCGAGCTGGGAGACCCGTAGACCGGTGCGGCCGAGCTGACGCTGTTCCATGAGGCGCAAGGGTAATCGCGGAATCGGACGTGACCGGGGCTATCGTTGCCGCTCGTGGAGTCCGGCATGGGTACATGGGAAGCAATCGTCCTCGGGTTCGTGCAGGGGCTCACAGAGTTCCTCCCGATCTCGTCGAGCGCGCACCTGCGCATCGTGGGGGAGCTGATCGGATCGGCGGACCCGGGCGCGGCGTTCACGGCGATCACGCAGATCGGCACCGAGACCGCGGTGCTGCTGTACTTCCGGCGCGACATCGCGAGCATCTGCCGCGCGTGGTGGCGTTCGGTGCGGGGCGACCGCGGCACTGACCTGCGTGCACGGCTCGGCGCGCCCGTCGGGCAGCCCCAGGACCACGAGGCCATGATGGCGTGGTTCATCGCGCTCGGCAGCGTGCCGATCGTGGTGCTGGGCCTGGCGTTCCAGGACAAGATCGAGGGCAGCTTCCGCAACCTGTGGCTCATCGTGCTGACGCTCGCGGGCTTCGCCCTCGTGCTCGGCTGGGCCGACCGGGTCGGGGCCAAGCGGCGCGAGCTGACCGAGCTCACCACCAGGGACGCCGTGGTGTTCGGCTTCGCGCAGGCCCTTGCGCTGATCCCGGGCGTCTCGCGCTCGGGCGGCACCATCACCGGTGGACTGCTCATGGGCTACACCCGTGAGGCAGCGGCCCGGTACTCGTTCCTGCTCGCGCTCCCTGCCGTGTTCGGCTCGGGTCTGTTCCAGCTGGCCAAGAGCGTCGGCGACTTCGGCACCGAGGGCACACCGTCCTTCGGGGCGACGCTGATCGCGACGCTCATCGCGTTCGTGGTCGGGTACGTCGTCATCATCGCGTTCCTCAAGATCGTGTCGACGTACAGCTACAAGCCGTTCGTCGTCTACCGGCTCGTGCTCGCGGCCCTCGTGGTGGTGCTGCTGCTCACCGGGGTGCTCGACGCGACCGGCGCGCAGCCTGCCACCGTCCTGTAGCGGCGTCCTGGGCGGGTCCTGGACCCGGCCGGCTCAGAGCCAGCCGGACCGCTTGAAGACCGCGTACAGCCCCACGCACACGGCGACCATCCCGGCGAGGGCCAACGGGTACCCGTACTGCCAGCCGAGCTCGGGCATGTGCCGGAAGTTCATGCCGTACACCCCGGCCAGCAGGGTCGGCACCGCGGCGATCGCGGCCCACGACGAGATCTTGCGCATGTCCTCGTTCTGCCGTACCGACACCTGCGACAGGTGCACCGAGAGCATGTCCGCGAGCAGCTGGTCGTGCGCGGTGAGCCGGCGGTCGACGCGCTCGACCGAGGACTGCAGCCGGCGCAGCCACCGGGCAGCGTCGGCGTCCTGACGGACGTCCTGCTCGTCGTCCACGACCTCGAGCAGCTCGGAGCCGAGCGGGACGAGCGCGCGGCGCGCCTGCGCCACCTCGCGCTTGAGGTGGTAGACGCGTCCGACGGGGTCGTCGGTGCCCGGGGAGAACACGAGCCGTTCCGCGTCCGCCACCGCCTCCCCGAGCGCGGCCTCGACGTCGGACACGGCGCGGACGAGCGCCCCCAGCAGCGCGGCCAGGACCTTGCGCGGTCCGCGCTCGGGGAGCGGGGTGCGCGCGTCGAGCTCGTCGTGGACGAGGTCCAGCACCCCGGCGTCGCCCTCCTCCGCGGTGAGGATCACCGACCCGACGACCACGCAGGTGACCCGCCCGGTGCGCACGTCGAGCGCGTCCTGCGCGAATCTCACGGTCGGCACCGTGAGCGCCACGCCGCCGCCCTCGAGATGGTCGAGGTGTGCCCGCGCGGTCCGGTGCGCGAGGCCGGCGCCGACCACCACCAGGTGGCGGGGCTCGATACCCAGGCTCCGGGCGACACCCGGCAGCTCGGCCGGGTCGTCGGCCGCGACCCACACCACGGGGGGTCGGCGCTCCGTGAGCAGCACCGTCGCCTCCGCGATCGACGAGGGCGAGCACTTCCCGGACCGCAGCACCCAGACGTTCTCCACCCGTGCATTGTGGTGCGTGTCACCCCGGGGGGGCGTCGCGGCGCGCAGACGCCCGCAGGTCGTGCTCCTGGGTCCGGGCTGCCGTAGGGGTGCGGGCCCGCGGCGGTTAGGCTTCCTCCGTGCTCACCTGGCCGGCCCCGCAGATCCCCCAGCTCCCCGGACAGGGCGGACCCGTCCGCGTCCGGGACACCACGACCGGCGAGCTCGTCGTGGCCGCGCCGGGCGAGACCGCCTCGCTGTACGTGTGCGGCATCACGCCGTACGACGCCACCCACCTGGGCCACGCCGCGACGTACGTGGCGTTCGACCTGCTGGTGCGGGCCTGGACCGACGCGGGCCAGCGGGTGCGCTACGCGTCCAACGTGACCGACGTCGACGACCCGCTGCTCGAGCGCGCGACCGCGACCGGCGTGGACTGGCGTGAGCTGGCCCGCGACCAGACGGCCCTGTTCGCCGAGGACATGACGGCGCTCGGCGTCGTGCCGCCCGATGTGTGGACCGGCGCTGTCGAGTCGGTGCCCGAAGTCGTCGCAGCGGTCGAGCAGCTCGTCGCCGCGGGCGCGGCCTACCGCGTCGGGGTGCCCGACGCCTCGGGCCACGGTGCGGGCGACGTGTACGCCGACGTCACCGCCGACCCGAAGTTCGGCGCCGTCGCGGGACTCGACGCCGCGAGCATGCGTGACGTGTTCGGTGAGCGCGGGGGAGACCCCGACCGCCCCGGCAAGCGGCACGCCCTCGACCCGCTGCTGTGGCGCGCCGAGCGTCCCGGCGAGCCCGCCTGGGACGGTGCGAGCCTCGGAGCCGGACGCCCCGGCTGGCACATCGAGTGCGCCGTGATCGCCCGCGACGGCCTGGGCCTGCCGTTCGACGTGCAGGGCGGCGGCATCGACCTGCGCTTCCCGCACCACGAGATGAGCACGTCCCACGCGCGGCTGCTCGACGCCGGTCACGGCGCGCGCCACCACGTGCACGCCGGGATGGTCGGTCTCGACGGCGAGAAGATGAGCAAGTCGCGCGGGAACCTCGTGCTGGTCTCCCGGCTGCGTGAGGCGGGGGAGGACCCCATGGCGATCCGCCTGGCCCTCCTGGCGCACCACTACGCCGAGGACTGGAGCTGGACCCGCAACGACCTCGTCCTCGCCCGCCACCGGCTCGAGCGGTGGCGTGCCGCCGTCTCGGGCAACGGCGGACCCGACGCCACGGTGGTGCTCGCCGCGGTGCGGGCCGCCCTCGCGAACGACCTCGACGCCCCCTCGGCCCTCGCGGCCGTCGACGCGTGGGCCGCGGAGTCGATCTCGCGCGGCAGCACCGACGACGCGGTCGAGGGCGCCCCCGGCGTCGTGGCCCGCGCGGTCAACACCCTGCTCGGCGTGCGTCTGTAGGCACGGCCCGCGGGATCGCCGGGCTCCGTCAGCCGCCCGTGCCCTTGTCGCGTCGGCGCAGGTAGCGCTCGAACTCCTGGGCGATCGCCTCGCCGCTCGCCTCGGGCAGCTCGGCGGTGTCCTTGGCCTCCTCGAGCTGGTGCACGTACTCGGCGATCTCGGTGTCCTCCGCGGACAGCTCGTCCACGCCGTGCTGCCACGCGATCGCGTCCTCGGGCAGCTCACCCAGCGGTACCGGCTCGCCCAGCAGCGACTCGAGGCTGCCGAGCAGCGACAGCGTGGCCTTGGGCGACGGCGGGTGCGCCACGTAGTGCGGCACGGCCGCCCACAGCGACAGCGCGTGCATGCCCCGGGCCTCGGCCTCGTGCTGCAGCACCCCGACGATGCCCGTGGGGCCCTCGTAGCTGTTCGACTCGACACCCATGTGCTCGCGGACCTCGGGGTCCTCGCTCGTGGTCGTCACGGGGATCGGCCGGGTGTGCGGCACGTCGGCGAGCAGCGCGCCGACCGTCACGACCGTCTTCACGCCGAGCGTCGCGGCGATGTCTAGCAGCTCGCGGCAGTAGCGCCGCCAGCGCATGGACGGCTCGATTCCGTGCACCAGGACCACCTGACGCCCGCTCCGGGGTGCGGTCGCGACGGCTACCGACGTCGTGGGCCAAGTGATCTCGCGGCGCCCGTCGGGCCCCGGCCCCACGACCGGGCGGTTCACCTGGAAGTCGTGGTACTCCTCGGGGTCGAGCTCGTCGACCTGCTCGGCCGCCCACACGTCGTGCAGGTGCTCGAGGGCCTGGGTCGCTGCCGACCCGGCGTCGTTCCAGCCCTCGAACGCGGCCAGCATGATCGGGTCGCCGGTCTGTGCGGCGGTCGGCCCTTCTACCTGGTCGGTCATCTCCCCAGCCTAGGGGCCGCCCCGCCGTGCGTCCCCGGTGTCTCGCCCGCGCCGGTCACCCGTACCCCGGGCCGCCACCGAGAGCCGCCACCACCAGTGCGGCCAGGTAGCCTCGTCGGACCAGGAGCAGCGTGCCCGTCGTCGGAAGGAACCCCGTCTTGACCCTCCCCGCTGAGAGCGTCCGTGCAGTTCAGGCCTCGTCCATGAGGTCCCGGACGCCCGCCGCGGTCCTCTGGGACATGGACGGCACGCTGATCGACAGCGAACCCTTCTGGATCGCCGCGGAGACCGAGCTCGTGTCCTCGTTCGGCGGTACGTGGACGCACGAGGACGGCCTGGCGATGGTCGGCAACCCGATGGCGACGTCGGCGGCCACGCTGCGCGCCCACGGGGTCGACCTCACCGACGAGGAGATCTTCGCGTTCCTCAACTCCCGTGTCGCGGCCGGTGTCGCGGCCGGGACGCCGTGGCAGCCGGGCGCCCGCGAGCTGCTCGTCGACCTCGCCGCGCGCGGGGTCCCGATGGCGCTGGTCACGTCCTCGCACCGTGAGCTGGCCGAGCCGTTCGTGCGCGGAGCCGGGTTCTTCCAGGTGTCCGTGTGCGGCGACGAGGTCGTCCGACCCAAGCCGGACCCCGAGCCCTACCTGACGGCCGCCGCCCGCCTGGGCGTGGACATCGCGGGCTGCCTCGCGGTGGAGGACTCGCCCGCGGGCATCGCGTCCGCGGTGGCATCGGGGGCGCGGGTGCTGGCCGTCGAGGTCATGGTGGGCGTCGTGCCGCGCCCGGGCGTGAGCCGGGTGCGGTCGCTCGCCGACGTGGGCATCGACGACCTCGACCGGATCATGGGCGGCGAGGTGCTCGTGCCGCGCGCCGTCGCCACCGAGGTCTAGCGAGCGTCAGCGGGGGTTCGGGACGACGCCGAGCGCGAGCTGCACCGCACCCTCGGGCACCTCGGGGGCCGTGCCGCCGAACGCCGGGCACACGTCGCGGTGCGCGCACCAGTCGCACAGCTTCGAGGTGCGCGGACGCCAGTCGCCCGTGCGCGCAGCCTCCTCGATGCCGGCCCAGATGGACCGGACCCGCGACTCGAGCGTGAGCATCTCGGGCTCGGTGGGCTCGTGCCGAAGCACCTGCCCGTCGCCCAGGTAGACGAGCTGCAGCATGCGGGGGAGCACCCCGCGCTCGCGCCAGAGCACGTACGCGTAGAAGCGCATCTGGAACAGGGCCGAGCCCTCGTACCCCGCCCGGGGCGAGCGGCCCGTCTTGTAGTCGACCACGCGCATCGCCCCGTCGGGCGCCACGTCGAGCCGGTCGACGATGCCGCGCAGCTGCGGGCCGTCCTCGAGCTGGGTGCGCACCGACATCTCGCGCTCGTGGGGCTGCAGCCGGTTGGGGTCCTCGAGGGTGAAGTACGTCTCGAGCAGCCGTCCCGCGCTCGCGAGCCACTCGTCCCACTCGGCGTCCTGCGTGAAGAGCTCGGCGTAGCGCGGGTTCGCGGTGCGCAGCTCGTCCCAGTGCCCCGGGAGCATCTCGCGCGCTGCGTCGAGCGTGCGGCGGCCGGCAGGCAGGTCGAAGAGGTGCTCGAGCACCGCGTGGACGAGCGTGCCGCGGGCGGCCGCCGAGCTCGGCGGCTCGGGCAGCCGGTCCACCACCCGGAACCGGAAGAGCAGCGGGCACTGCAGGAAGTCGTTGGCCCGCGAGGGCGACAGGCCCGGCACCGAGCGCCGTACCTCGACCGCGGGCTCCTCGATGAGGGTCGAGACGGTCTCAGGCTCGGGGAGGGGGGTCGCGGTGGATGGCACGGAGCCAGCCTAGGTGCGGCGTCTGACAGCGTGGGCCGACGCGTGAGGAGGGGTCTCGCCCGCCACCTAGGCTGGCGAGGTGAACAACCGTCAGCGACCACGCACCCAGGGCTGGGTGATCGGCCGGGCAGCCGGCGCCCCGATCATCCTCACGCCGAGCTGGCTGCTGGCCGCCGCGGTCCTGACGTTCCTGTTCGCGCCCACCGTCCAGCTCCGCGCCCCGCACCTGGGTGTGTTCACGTACGTGGTGGCGTTCGTCTTCGTGGTGCTGCTGTTCGCTTCGGTGCTGGTCCACGAGCTCGCTCACGGGATCGTGGCCCGCGCGCGGGGGCAGCACGTCGAGGAGTTCGCGATCACGCTGTGGGGCGGGCACACCGCGTTCAGCGCGGCCGCGGCCACCCCCGCGACCAGCGCGCTCGTGGCCGTCGTGGGACCCGTCGCGAACCTGGTGCTCGCGCTCGGGTTCTGGATCGGCGCGCAGTCGGTGCCGAGCGCGGGCGTGCCGGGGCTGCTGCTGTACGCGGGGGCGTTCGCGAACGGGTTCGTCGGGCTGTTCAACCTGGTCCCGGGTCTGCCGCTCGACGGCGGGCAGATCCTGCAGGCCGCCGTGTGGAAGGTCACGGGCGACCGGCACAAGGGCCTGGTCGTCGCGGGCTGGGTCGGCCGCGTCGTCGCGGCCGGCGTGGTCGTGTGGGCGCTCGCGGTGCCGATCGTGCGTGGCTACCCGATCGACCTCTTCACCGTCGTGTGGGCCGCGCTGATCGGTGCCTTCCTGTGGAGCGGCGCGTCGGGCGCGGTGACCTCCGGACGCACCGGCCGCTCGCTCGAGCAGCTGACTGTCGCGTCGGTGGGCCGGCCCGCGACGTCGGTCCCCGCGCACGTCACGCTCGCGGACGCCGACCGCGCGCGCGGCCAGGCGCGGGTCGACGAGGTCGTGCTGATGTCGCCCGACGGGCGCCCCGCGGCGTACGTCGACCGCGCAGCTGCTGCCGCGGTGCCGCCCGAGCAGCGCGCACACACGCCCGTCACGGCCGTCGCCGCTGTGATCCCCGTCGGCGCCGTGATCGACGCGCGTCTGCAGGGCGCCGAGCTGGTGCAGGCGGTGGGCGCGGTGACCCGCACGTCGGGCGTCGTCGCCGCCGTCCTGGACGGTCAGGTCACGGCCCTCGTGGTCGCGGCGGACGTCATCCACGCGTTGCGCTCCTAGACTCGACCCCCGTGACCGACGAGACGCCCACGCCCCCCACGACCACCAGCACCGGTGCAGACCTCCGGCGCGGCCCGCTGCGCGAGGGCGACCGCGTCCAGCTCACCGACCCGCGCGGCCGGCTGCACACCATCACGCTCACGCCCGGCGGGTCCTTCCACACGCACAAGGGCTACTTCACGCACGACCAGCTGATCGGTCTGCCCGAGGGCTCGGTCGTGCGCAACACGGCAGGCATCGAGTACCTCGCGGTCCGGCCGCTGCTGAGCGACTACGTGCTGTCCATGCCGCGCGGTGCCGCTGTCGTCTACCCCAAGGACGCGGGACAGATCGTCGCGATGGCCGACATCTACCCGGGCGCACGCGTCGTCGAGGCTGGCGTCGGGTCGGGCGCGCTGACCATGTCGCTGCTGCGCGCCGTGGGCGACGGCGGCGAGCTGCACTCGATCGAGCGGCGCGAGGACTTCGCCGAGATCGCCCGCGGCAACGTCGAGCAGTTCTTCGGCGGACCGCACCCCGCCTGGCGCCTGTCGGTGGGTGACCTGTCCGACGTGCTGCCCGTGACCACCGAGCCCGGCACCGTCGACCGCGTGGTGCTCGACATGCTCGCGCCCTGGGAGAACCTCGACGCCGTCGCCGACGCCCTCGCGCCCGGCGGCGTGCTCATCGCGTACGTCGCGACCACGACCCAGCTCTCCCGGCTCGCCGAGGACCTGCGCGCCGACGGCCGCTACACCGAGCCCAGCGCCTGGGAGTCGATGGTCCGCGGCTGGCACCTCGAGGGCCTCGCCGTGCGCCCCGAGCACCGCATGATCGGGCACACCGGCTTCCTGCTCACCACCCGTCGCCTCGCCGACGGCGTCGACGCCCCGCTGCGCCGCCGTCGTCCGGCGAAGGGCGCCTACCCGGTCGCGGGTGAGGACGCGAGCGTCGCGAGCGCCTCGCACGTGCCCGACGAGGACTGGACGCCCGAGGCCCTCGGGGAGCGCGCGATCTCCGACAAGAAGATCCGCCGGGTGCGCCGCGACGTGGGTCGCGGCCCCGCCGTCGACTGACGCACGGACCGGGCCGGGCGCGTCGGGACGTCCCGGTGCGCCCGGCCCTCCCCGCGTGCTGCCCGCCCAGCGAGCACGCTCGGCGCCGATCTGACCGAGAAGTTAGGGTCGACAGACCGGCACACCGGTGTGCACCCTTGCGGTTCGGACACGGGAGGACCTGGCGATGACGGATCCGGCAGCTGGCGGCCATGACCTGCAACGCGAGATCAACCTGCTCGGTGCGCGCAACGAGCGCATCGCGGAGGCGCTCATGGCGGCACGCGAGCAGATCGTCGAGCTCAAGCGGCAGCTCGACGAGCTGGCCAAGCCGCCGGGGAGCTTCGCCACGTTCCTGTCCGCGCGGCCCGACGGCACCGTCGACGTCATCTCCTCGGGTCGCAAGATGCACGTCGGCACGAGCCCCACGCTCGACGTCGCGCGGCTGCGCCCCGGCCAGGAGGTCATGCTCAACGAGGCCCTGACGGTCGTCGAGGCCGGTGGCTACGAGGACGTCGGCGAGCTCGTCACCGTCAAGGAGCTGCTGGGCACGCACCGGGCGCTCGTCGTCGGGCGCGGCGACGAGGAGCGCGTCGTGCGCTTCTCGGGCCAGCTGCTCGAGGACTCGGTGCGGGTGGGCGACGCGCTCACGGTCGAGACCCGCAGCGGGTTCGTGCTCGAGCGCATCCCGCGGGCCGAGGTCGAGGACCTCGTGCTCGAGGAGGTGCCCGACATCGACTACTCCGACATCGGCGGCCTCGGGCCTCAGATCGAGGCGATCCGCGACGCTGTCGAGCTGCCGTTCCTGCACCCCGACCTGTTCCGCGAGCACGGCCTCAAGCCGCCCAAGGGCGTGCTGCTCTACGGGCCTCCCGGGTGCGGCAAGACGCTCATCGCCAAGGCCGTCGCCCGGTCGCTCGCGACGACAGCGGCCAAGGCGCGCGGCGACGAGGACGACAGCGAAGCCCGCAGCTACTTCCTCAACGTCAAGGGCCCCGAGCTGCTCAACAAGTACGTCGGCGAGACCGAGCGGCACATCCGGCTGATCTTCTCGCGGGCCCGGGAGAAGGCCTCGCAGGGGCACCCCGTGGTCGTGTTCTTCGACGAGATGGAGTCGTTGTTCCGCACCCGTGGCACGGGGGTCTCGAGCGACGTCGAGACGACGATCGTGCCGCAGCTGCTGAGCGAGATCGATGGCGTCGAGCGGCTCGACAACGTGATCGTCATCGGGGCGTCCAACCGCGAGGACATGATCGACCCCGCGATCCTGCGCCCCGGCCGGCTCGACGTGAAGATCAAGATCGAACGGCCCGACGCGGAGAGCGCCCGCGAGATCTTCGCGAAGTACCTGAAGCGGGACCTGCCGATCCACGCCGACGACCTCGCGGAGCACGGTGGGGACGCCGGGGCCGCGGTCGAGGCGATGATCAACCGCGTCGTCGAGCGCATGTACTCCGAGGCCGAGGAGAACCGCTTCCTCGAGGTCACCTACGCGAGCGGCGACAAGGAGATCCTGTTCTTCAAGGACTTCAACTCGGGCGCCATGATCCAGAACGTCGTCGACCGGGCGAAGAAGTCGGCGATCAAGGACCTCCTCGCGACCGGGCAGCGCGGCATCCGCGTCGACCACCTGCTCCTGGCGTGCGTCGACGAGTTCAAGGAGAACGAGGACCTGCCCAACACCACCAACCCCGACGACTGGGCGCGGATCTCGGGCAAGAAGGGCGAGCGCATCGTCTTCATCCGCACGATCGTGCAGGGCAAGAAGGGCACCGACGCGTCGCGGACCATCGAGAACGTGACGAGCACCGGGCAATACCTCTGACCGACCGCGGGTACGCGACGACCTAGGGTGGGCCCGTGAGCGTGCGCCGTGTGATGGGCATCGAGACCGAGTACGGGATCCTGCAGCCGGGAAGGCCCAACGCCAACCCGATGCTGCTGTCGAGCCACGTCGTCGCCGTGCACGCCGCGGCGCGCGAGGGGGTGCGCACCCGGGCCCGGTGGGACTACGACGACGAGGACCCGCTGCTCGACGCGCGCGGCTTCCACCTGCAGCGGGCCTCGGCCCACCCCTCGCTCCTCACCGACGACCCGACGCGACCCGCGCCGTCGGGCGACGGCCCGCAGGAGCTCGCCCGGTCGATCTCCGAGGAGTACGAGGACCCGGGTGCGGCGAACGTGATCCTCACGAACGGCGCCCGCCTGTACGTCGACCACGCCCACCCCGAGTACTCGTCGCCCGAGGTCACGGGCCCGCTCGACGGCGTGCTGTGGGACCGGGCGGGTGAGCTCGTGATGCTGTCCTCGGTGCGCGCCCTCGCGTCGACCGCGGCCCTGCCCGACGTCGCCCTGTACAAGAACAACGTCGACGGCAAGGGCGCCACCTACGGCACGCACGAGAACTACCTGGTCGACCGGGCCGTGCCGTTCACCGACCTGGCCGCGCGGCTCATGCCGTTCCTCGTGACCCGTCAGGTGTTCAGCGGCGCCGGCCGGGTGGGCATCGGCCAGCGCGGGGAGCGGGCCGGGTTCCAGATCTCGCAGCGCGCCGACTACATCGAGGCCGAGATCGGGCTCGAGACCACCCTGCGGCGCCCGATCGTCAACACGCGCGACGAGCCGCACGCCGACCCGGACCGGTGGCGGCGGCTGCACGTGATCTTCGGCGACGCGAACCTGCTCGAGGTCGCGACCTACCTCAAGCTCGGCACCACGTCGCTCGTGCTGTGGCTCATCGAGCAGGCCGTGGCCGCGGGCGGGGTCGGGGGAGCGGGCGGCGCGCTCGCGACCGTCGACGCGCTCACGCTCGCGAACCCCGTCGCGGCCGTGCACGCCGTGAGCCACGACCTCGCGCTGACCGAACGCCTCGAGCTCGCCGACGGCCGCCACCTGACCGCCCTCGAGATCCAGGCCGAGTACCTGGCCGCGGTCCGGACGGCGCTGGCCCACGCGGGTGGGGAGCTCGACGCGCAGACCCGTGACGTGCTCGACCGCTGGGGGTCGGTGCTGAGCCGCCTCGCCGAGGACCCGGCGAGCTGCGCGCGCGAGGTCGAGTGGCTCGCAAAGCTGCGCCTGCTCGAGGGCATGCGCCGTCGCGACCACCTCGAGTGGGACAACCCGCGGCTCGCGGCGGTCGACCTGCAGTGGTCCGACGTGCGCCCCGAGCGGGGGCTGTACCACCGGCTCGCGGCGGCCGGTGCGGTCGAGACGCTCGTCGACCCGGCGGACGTCGAGCGCGCGGTGAGCCACCCGCCGCACGACACCCGGGCGTACTTCCGGGGCGAGGCGATCGCGCGGTACGGCCCCCAGGTGTCGGCCGCGAGCTGGGACTCGGTGATCTTCGACGTGCCGGGCGCCCCGACGCTCCAGCGCGTGCCCATGCGCGACCCGCTGCGTGGCACGCGCGCCCATGTCGGCGACCTGCTCGAGCGCAACGCGGACGCCAAGGGGCTGCTCGACGAGCTCGGCGCCTGACCGGCCGCCGGCCGGGGGTCAGCGCATCGTCGCCACGAACCGGGTGGCCTCGCGGGCCTCGCGGAGCCGTCGCTCGTAGGTGAGCCCGAGGCCGAGCAGCACGGCACCGACCGCCGCCAGCACGACCCACCACTCGACCACGCGCACCGCGGCGACCGCGGCGGGCGTGACCTGGACGAGCGCCACGGTGGCCAGCGTCGCGGCGCCCAGCACGAACGGTGCCTGCCATCGGCGCGCCGCGCCCATGACGACGGCCCCGAGCGCACCCGTCACGACGAGCAGCAGCCGCCACGTGGTGGGCTCGACCCACCCGGTGCCCAGCGGCACCACGAGCGCGAGGACGAGCCCTGCCCCGAGGGCGTCCCAGCTGCCGACCCCGGCCGACCGCCCCATGCGGGCGAGCCCGACGGCCACGAGCAGGGCGCCGTACGCGCAGAGGACCGCATCGGCCGGCACGAGGTGAGGGTGCACAGCCGCCGCGAGCGTCGCGGCCCCGGCGGCGACCAGTCCCGTCACGAGGGCGGTCCGCGGCCCCGGCACGCGCTCGGGGTGCAGCACCGCGGCGAGGGCGAGCGCGCCACCACCGACCAGCACGACGGCGGCGCGCAGCGAGCCGGCGCCCGTGCCGTCCACCGCGAGCAGCGTGGGTGCCGTGGCGAGGGCGACGACGAGCGGCAGCCCCCACGTGCGCGGCCCGACTCCGGCGAACGGCCAGGTGGAGGCGAGCAGCACCAGCGCCACCGCGACGACACCGGTGGCCGGCACCGTCCACACCTCGACGTCGAGGAGCCGGGCCGTGGTCCCAGAGGGCGGGCGCACGCCGTGACTGAGGGCCACCAGGCCCGCCACGACGAGTGCCGCGACGAGCGGCACGGGCGCAGCGGCGGATCCGGCGACGGCGCGCGGGGTGCTGTCCGCAGCGGTGCGTCGCAGGACGATGCCGACGCCGAGCAGAGCAGCCGCGACGCCCAGGCTCATCGGGGCCCGCCACGGTTCGGGAGGACCGACGACGGCGGCCCCGAGCAGCACCGGCCCGACCACGGTCCAGCCCGCGGAGCGCCGGCCGTGCCAGGCGAGCACGGTCGCGGTCGCGATCACGAGGGCGGCGAACGCGACGACCGGGACCTCGAAGGGTCGCACCGCCCCCGACGCGGACGCGACGACGGTCGCGAGCGAACCTGCCGTCGTGCCGATCGCGAGCAGCGTGACGCGCGGGACGTCCCTCGCCCCGAGCATCATCAGCGCGCCGCCGGCGGCGAGCACGGCGAGCCACCGGACCAGTCCGGTGGTCGACGCGTCGGTCGCGGCGAGGGTCGGCAGCACGGCGACCGCCGCGACGACCCAGAGGACCGCGGGCTGCCGGGCGGCCCGTCCCGTGGCGCCGTCTCCCGGCTGCGGGTGCAGATCCTGCGACAGGGTCCGACGGGCCACGACGAGCAGGGCCGCGGCGGGGAGCGAGTAGGCCTCGACCCCGGACACGTCACGGTGGCCGTCCGCCGCTGCGACGAGCGCGTGCAGCGCGGGACCCAGCAGTGCACCGAGCGCCCCGATCCCGCACAGCACGTCCCGGCGGGTCACCCCACCGGTCGGGGCGGGTGCCGGACGCTGTGCGGCGCCCAGCGCCAGGAGGACCGTGGCTGCGCCGAGCGCCAGCAGGGCGCGGGGCGCGGCCGACGTCCCGAGCGTGCCGCCCAGCAGCGCGGTGGGCAGGGTCAGGAGCCCGAGGCCGGCCGCGAGCAGCGGCACGTCGTGGCCCTGGCTGCGCACGACCCGGCGCAGGGCGACGACCACCAGCACGAGGCCGGTCGGCGCGAGGTAGGCCTCGGGGGTGCCGACGTCGTCGCTGCGCAGCTGCACCCAGCTCGCGCACGTGGCCAGGCCCAGGGCCCACCAGCGCGCCCATCGACGGTCGGGACGCAGCGACCAGCAGCCGGCCGTGAGCGCGGCGAGCGCGACGACGAGGGCGGTGCGCTCCGGACCACCGGGTGCGGAGACGTGTCCGAGCACGACGAGGAGCTGGACGGTGAGCATCGACCAGGCAGCCACCTCGCCCGATCGACGCACGGTCTCGTGACTGCCGCTCACCGGGGCGGCGAGCAGCACGCACGCCCCTGCGACGGCGGCGGCCGCGACCGTGAGCGCCGACCACGCGACCGTCCCGCCGCTCGCGACGCCGACCGCCAGCACCGTGGACGGTGCCAGCGATGCCGCCACGACGGCACCGGCGGCCCGCGTCGGGACGCCCAGCAGGGCGCCTCCGGGCGCAGCGACGAGCACGCCCACGAGCGTGGCCAGCACGGGCACGGCCACGACGGCCACCCGGTGCACAGCGGGGGTCTCCGGCGTGACGTGCACGGCGCCCATCCACCAGCCCGTGAGGGCGAGGACCGCGGCGCTGCCCAGCACCGCTCGCCGGTCGCCGCCGTCCCACGGTGCCCGCGCGAGCGTCACGACGGCACCGGCGACGAGGAGGACGACGGCGAGGGCGAGGGCGACCTGGGCCGGGTCCCACCAGACCGAGGTGGTCGTCACGACCCCGAGCCAGCCGAGCCCGAGCGCGCCGGCGAGGAGCAGCGGGCGTACCCCCGTGCCCGTGGGTGTCCAGCTGCGGGCGACGAGCACGACCCCGCCGCACACCACGAGCGCGACCCCCGTCGCGAACGTGTCCCGTCCACCCACCAGAGCCAGCAGGGCCGCCAGCGCCGCGAGGGCACGCACGGGGGTGCGTGACCGCCCGCCGAGCAGGACCGGGCGCCGGTCGGCCAGCAGGGCGAGGACCACGAGCCCCGTGAGCATCCCGACGCGGGCGAGGGGGCCAGTCTCCGGCCAGGTCGCCGTGAGCGTGCCGGGCAGGCTCAGCAGCGCCGCGACCGTGGTCCAGGCCGCCACGACGCGCGCAGCAGGGTGCGCGGAGCAGAGCCTCAGGGTGGCCGCCACGACGAGCGCCCCACCCGCGCCCGCCGCCGCCGTGAGGGGAGCGACCACGGCCGGCAGCGCGGACGCCTGGACCAGGAGGACCCGGAGCAGCACGGCCACGGCCGGCAGCCCCGCGCCCAGCGTGACGGCGAGCGCCCCACGCGTCGCGGCGCGCAGCGGCGGCGTGGCGCCAGGCCCGGGCGCGGGTCGACGGTCGTCGAGCACCCCTGCCGGCACCGCAGGTGCGGGTGCGGGTCGCTGCGAGAGCGATGCCAGCGCGACGCTCGCAGCGCCCGCGCCGAGCGGAGCGAGCGCCAGGAGGGTCGTCGGCGGGAGACCGGTGCGCACCGCGGCCAGCGCGAGGGCGGCTGCGCCGAGCGCGAGCAGCGTCCCGGCGGCCGCGGCCCAGGCGGTCGGCCGGGCGAGCGTCGTCGCCCCGGCAGCCTGCCGGTCCACCGCGCCCACCCGGCCGGCGCCGGACGCCGGGACATCGGTCGCGTGGCGACCGGCGCACCGGCTCTCGACGGCCGTGAGCCCGGCGAGGACGAGGAGCACGCACGCCGCCGACCACGACCTGGTGGCATCGGGCACGGCGAGACCCATGAGAGCCGACCCTGCCGCGAGGCCTGCGGCGGCGCCCGCGACCGCGCCGAGCACCGCGCGCTCGACGCCTCCGAGGGCCGGGGTTGCGGCGAACCGGACCGTCGTGAGCGCGAGGCTGGCCGCGAGCAGCCACGGGAGCCCGACGGCGCCCGTGACCGGCGTGAGGAGCACCGGCGCGAGCGGGACCAGGACGCAGGCCGCCGCGGTCCCGATCCGCAGGCGTGCACGGGTGCCCCACGCACCGAGCAGCACCCCGCACACGAGGCACGCGACGGCCGCGTAGAGCGCGTCGCTCGCCCCGTCCACGAGGCCCGTCGCGCGCACGGCCCACGCGTCGAGCAGCAGCATCACCGTCGCGATCCCGCCCACGGCCTCGGCGCTCGAGCCCAGGTCGGCGCGGCGCAGGCGGGAGGCCACCGCGAAGACGACCACGGTGCCGACCCCGATGACCGCCGCGCGGCCCACGAGCCCGAGCCACCCCCAGCTGAAGAGCAGGAACACGATGCAGGCGGCCGCGAGGAGCAGCGCGCCCAGCACCTGCAGCACGGTCTGCACGCGCCACGCCGGCCGGGCGCCGACCGCGGGTCGGGCCGACGGCGGCGGGGACGCGGGCAGGGACCGCGGCAGCAGCGACGGCACGGCCGCCGGTGGGCGGGCCGTCGGCGGTGCTGCAGGCGTCGGATGCGCCGGGACCGGGCGCTGGGGGACCGGAGGCTGGGCGACCGGTGCCTGGGCTACGGGAGCAGCCACCGGCCGGAGCTGCCCGGCGCGCATCCGCTCGATGTGAGCGACGCGCCGACCGAGCGCGGCCTCGGCCTCCTGCGACAGCGTCCACAGCTCGCGCCCTGCGGGCCCGCGCAGGTCGAGGCCGCACGCGGCGCACCAGCCCGCGGCGAGCGGGGCCTCGCACGCGGGGCACGACGCAGCGTCCAGGAGCGCCCGACGGGCAGCGGCGATGGCGCCGCGGGGCTGGTCAGGCATCCGGGGAGCAGACATGGGGCACATGCTGGCGCATGCCCGCCGTGCCCGTCGGCGTTCTCCCCAGGTTCCTCCGGACGGACCGATGTCCGCAGGGTGGACCGTTCAGGTCGGACCCGTCGCGGGCCAGGGCCTAGGGTGGGAGCTGCACGTCTCGTTGAGCGCACCGGGAGGTCACGATGGCTGGTCAGGAACACGGACGGGTCCGCCGCGAGGAGGACGAGCCGGTCGACGGACCGGACACCCCGACGCCCGCCACCCCCGCCGCGCAGTCCCGCGACGCCGAGGTGGACGCGCTGCTCGAGGAGATCGACGAGGTCCTGGAGTCCAACGCGGAGCAGTTCGTGCGCGGGTTCGTGCAGAAGGGCGGTCAGTGACCGCCGATGGGACCGGACCAGTCGGCCTCCCCGGGGCGGTTGCCGGGCGCGTTCACGACGCCCGGGTCGTCGTCGTTCCTCGAGTTCCTGCAGGCGCAGGCCCCCACCCTGCTGCCCGGGCGCCGCGAGCTGCCGGGCGGTGACGTGCCGGCCACCCCGCACGGCACCACGATCGTCGCGCTGACGTTCGAGCGTGGCGTGATCCTCGCGGGTGACCGCCGGGCCACCATGGGCACGACGATCGCGCACCGCGAGATCGAGAAGGTGTTCCCCGCGGACGAGTTCTCGGCGGTGGGCATCGCCGGCACGGCGGGTCTCGCGATCGAGCTCGTGCGGCTGTTCCAGCTCGAGCTCGAGCACTACGAGAAGATCGAGGGCACGCTGCTCTCGCTCGACGGCAAGGCGAACCGCCTCTCGACGATGATCCGGGGCAACCTGGGCCTGGCGATGCAGGGGCTCGCGGTCGTCCCGCTGTTCGGCGGCTACGACCTCGACCGCGGCCTCGGGCGGATCTTCTCGTACGACGTGACCGGCGGCAGGTACGAGGAGCGCGACCACCACAGCGTCGGGTCGGGGTCGGTGTTCGCGCGGGGGTCGCTCAAGAAGCTGTGGCGTCCGGGTCTGGACGCGACGTCCGCGGTGCGCGTCGCCGTCGGTGCTCTCGTCGACGCGGCCGACGACGACACCGCCACGGGCGGGCCCGACGAGTCGCGACGGATCTTCCCCGTCGTGGCGAGCGTGACGGCCACCGGGTACGTCCGGGTGCCGCACGAGGAGCTCGGGCGCATCGTGGAGGACGTGCTGGACGAGCGGCGGGCTCAGCACCGCCGCGACCGCCGCGAGACGGAGGACACGGACCGATGAGCATGCCGTTCTACGTCTCGCCCGAGCAGCTCATGAAGGACCGGGCCGACTACGCGCGCAAGGGCATCGCCCGCGGCCGGTCGGTCGTGGTGCTGCAGTACGAGGAGGGCATCGCGTTCGCGACCGAGAACCCTTCGCGCGCGCTGCACAAGATCTCCGAGATCTACGACCGCATCGCGTTCGCCGCGGTCGGCAAGTACAACGAGTTCGAGAACCTGCGGGTCGCGGGCGTGCGGTACGCGGACCTGCGGGGCTACTCGTACGACCGCAAGGACGTCAACGCGCGGGGCCTGGCGAACGCGTACGCGCAGACGCTGGGCACCGTGTTCACGACCGAGTCCAAGCCGCTCGAGGTCGAGCTCGTGGTGGCCGAGGTCGGCGCGTCGGCCGCCGAGGACCAGATCTACCGCCTGTCGTACGACGGGTCGGTCGCGGACGAGCACGGGTACGTGGTCATGGGCGGTCAGGCCGAGCGCCTCGGCGGGGTGCTCTCGGAGGAGTGGCGCGCGGGACTGAGCCTGCCGGAGGTGCTCTCGGTCGCGGTGCGGGTGCTCGGGTCCACCGAGGACGGCGAGCCGCACCCCATCCCCGCGAGCCAGCTCGAGGTGGCGGTCCTCGACCGCACCCGACCGCGGCGCGCGTTCCGACGGCTCACGGGCCCGCTGCTCGAGGACCTGCTCGCGATCGCGCCACCGCAGGAGTGAGCCGTCGGCTCGCACGCGGGGAAGTCTGACCAGAGGGGGGCGAAGGATGGACCGTCGGATCTTCGGGCTCGAGACCGAGTACGGCGTCACGTGCGCTGCCGACGACGGCCGCGGGCTGTCCGCCGACGAGGTCGCCCGCTACCTGTTCCGCAAGGTGGTCTCGTGGGGCCGGTCGTCGAACGTCTTCCTGCGCAACGGTTCGCGCCTGTACCTGGACGTGGGCTCGCACCCCGAGTACGCGACCGCCGAGTGCGACGACGTGCGCCAGCTGGTCACCCACGACCGGGGTGGCGAGCGCATCCTCGAGGGTCTGGTCCAGGACGCCCAGCAGCGGCTCGAGCACGAGGGGCTCACGGGCCGCATCCACCTGTTCAAGAACAACACCGACTCGGCCGGCAACTCCTACGGCTGCCACGAGAACTACCTCGTCCGCCGGCAGGGCGACTTCGCGCGGCTGTCGGACGTGCTCGTGCCGTTCCTCATCACCCGGCAGGTGCTCACGGGCGCGGGCAAGGTCCTCGCGACGCCGCGCGGCGCCGTGTACTGCCTGTCGCAGCGGGCCGACCACATCTGGGAGGCCGTGTCGAGCGCGACGACCCGCTCGCGGCCCATCATCAACACCCGGGACGAGCCGCACGCGGACGCCGAGCACTACCGGCGGCTGCACGTGATCGTGGGCGACTCCTCGATGTCGGAGACGACCACCATGCTCAAGGTCGGCTCGACGGACCTCATCCTGCGGATGATCGAGGCGGGCCTGCCGATGCGCGACCTGGCCCTCGAGAACCCGATCCGCGCGATCCGGGACATCAGCCACGACATGACGGGCATGCACCCGGTCACGCTCGCGAGCGGGCGCACCACGACCGCCGTCGAGCTCCAGGAGGAGTACCTCGGGCGGGTCAAGGAGTTCGTGGACCGCGAGGTCGGCCCGACTCCCGTGGTCAAGCAGGTCATCGACCTGTGGGAGCGCGGGCTGCGTGCGCTGCGCACCGGTGACCTGGCGCTCGTCGAGCGCGAGCTCGACTGGGTCATCAAGTACCGGCTCATCGAGCGTTACCGCGCGAAGCACGGCCTGGACCTGTCGGACCCGCGCGTGGCCCGGCTCGACCTGGCCTACCACGACATCTCCCGCACCGAGGGGCTGTACAACCTGCTCGCGGCCCGCGGGCTGGTCGAACGGGTCACGACCGACCTCGAGGTCTTCGAGGCCACCGCGGTGCCGCCGCAGACCACCCGGGCCAAGCTGCGCGGCGACTTCGTGCGCAAGGCGCAGGAGGCCCGACGCGACTACACGGTCGACTGGGTGCACCTCAAGCTCAACGACCAGGCGCAGCGCACCGTGCTGTGCAAGGACCCCTTCCGCAACGTCGACGAGCGGGTGGAGAGGCTCATCGAGTCCATGTGACGGGAGACCGCCGGGGGGTCGCCGTCGGCACGCGCCGTAGAGTGTGGGCGGACCCCCGACGGAAGGAACGCTGTGCGACGTGTGGTTGTCGCGTGCCTCGCGGCCACGATGCTCCTGCTCACGGGCTGTGTGTCGACCCAGCCCGACCCGCCCGACGTGGTCGTCTCGGGGGACACGGGCCAGGCGCCCACCGTCACCTACCGGACCCCGTTGTCGGTCAGCGAGACCGTCGACGAGGAGATCTGGCCGGGCACCGGCGACGAGCTGGTCGAGGGGCAGCCCGTGCTCATCGACTTCTGGCTCGAGGACGCGACCGACGCGACCCTCGTCAAGGAGAGCTACACGTCGAGCCCCACGCCCCGGCTGCTGACGGCCGAGGCGCTCGGCAAGGACCTGTACGACCTGCTGCTCGGTCAGCACGTCGGTGCGCGGCTCCTGCAGATCAGCCCGGCGCCCGGCAGCGGGGCGGCGAACTACCCGACGGTCACGGTGATCGACGTGCTGAACACCCGCGCGGACGGCGAGCCCCTCCCACCGCGCGAGGGCCTGCCGGTCGTCACGCTCGACGAGAACGGCGCCCCCTCGATCACGGCATCGGCCGACGCACCGCCGAGCGAGCTCGTCACGCAGCCGCTGCTGCGCGGCACGGGCCAGCAGGTCGCGGAGGGCGACACGGTCACGGTGCAGTACTCCGGGTTCTCGTGGAGCACGGGGGAGTCGTTCGACTCGACCTGGGTCAGCGGCGGCATGCCCGTGTTCTTCCCGCTCGACCGGGTACCGGCCTGGTCGGCGCTCGTCGAGCAGCCCGTGGGCAGCCAGGTCATGCTCGTGGTGCCGCCGTCGTACTCGTTGGGGGCGACCGACAGCGAGGAGCTGGCCGGGCAGACCATCGTGTTCGTCATCGACATCCTCGCGACGGGCCCCACGAGCGCATCCGCCGACAGCGACCTGACCGGTACGGAGGACTGAGCATGTCGCTCGCGCTGCGGGTCATCCCGTGCCTGGACGTCGACGCGGGCCGCGTCGTCAAGGGCGTCAACTTCGAGAACCTGCGCGACGCGGGCGACCCCGTCGAGCTGGCGCACCGCTACGACGCCGAAGGGGCCGACGAGCTGACGTTCCTCGACGTCTCGGCGTCGTCGGGCAACCGCGAGACCACGTACGACGTGGTGCGCCGCACGGCCGAGGAGGTCTTCGTCCCCCTCACGGTCGGTGGTGGTGTGCGCTCGCCCGAGGACGTGGACCGGCTGCTGCGGGCCGGCGCCGACAAGGTGGGGATCAACACGGCGGCGATCGCCCGCCCCGAGCTCATCGCGGAGATCGCGCAGCGGTTCGGCAGCCAGGTGCTGGTGCTGTCGGTCGACGCGCGCCGTGTCACGGGCGAGACCCGCACCGACTCGGGCTACGAGGTCACCACGCACGGGGGCCGCCAGGGCACCGGCATCGACGCGGTGGGCTGGGCGGTGCGCGCCGCGGAGCTCGGGGCGGGGGAGATCCTGCTCAACTCGATGGACGCCGACGGCACGACGGCGGGCTTCGACCTGGAGATGCTGCGCGCCGTGCGCCGCGAGGTCCGGGTCCCGCTCATCGCGAGCGGCGGCGCCGGGGCCCCCGAGCACTTCGCGGAGGCGGCCCGGGCCGGCGCCGACGCCGTGCTCGCCGCGAGCGTCTTCCACTTCGGCGCGCTCACGGTGGGCCAGGTCAAGGACCACCTGCGGGCAGCGGGCATCACGGTCCGCTGACGCTGGACGCGTGTCCTCAGCCGCCGGGCAGCATGTCCTGCAGCGCGCGCACGTCGTCCGGGGCGCCCTCGAGCGTGACGTGGGCGGCCTCGCCGCGCCCGAAGGCGTGCAGCACGAGCTCGCCGACGTCGCCGCGGACCACGACGGTGCCACGGCCCGCCGACGGGCGACGGACCGCGCGGCGCACCCCGTCGGGACGCACCAGCACCACGCCCGTGCCGGGGCCGCGGTAGGGCAGCGGAGCCATCCGCACCAGCTGGCGCCACAGCATGTCGGTGCGCGCTGCGTCCAGTGCGCGCGGCTCGCCGTCGCCGTCGCCGCGCCGGACGTCCTCGGCGTGCACGAAGAACTCGAGCACGTTGGTGAGCTCGCCGGCCCACGCGAGCGGGTGCCAGCCCGCGGGCCCCTCGGCGACCCGGGCGAGGAGCGCGCTGTAGCCCTCGGGCGTCGAGGCGGCCTCGGCCAGGTCGTCGATCGCGTGCTCGGCCCGGTCGGCGAGCGGGGGCAGACCCAGCCCGACGGGGACGACGAGCGAGCGCTCGCGCAGCACCACGTGCGCTGCCAGGTGACGGCTGCGCCACCCGCTGCACAGCGTGGGGGCGTCGGGGCCCGCCTCGGTCAGGACCTGGACCAGCTCGGCGCGTTCGAGCGCGTGCCATGACGTCATGACCGCATCGTCGCACGGCGCTGGACGCCCGCAGGGGGGGTGCGGGTGCCACATGAGAAGATCCTCAGATCCCTGAACCTTGTGAGAGGACCGCTGTGCCCGCGCGCCCCGAACCACCGACGCAGGTGGCGCTGTCCGGATCCCTTCCTCGGCGCTCGGCGGCCCTGCTCTGGCGAGGCATCGCGTCCCAGCCGCGCACGTACGCCCTGGCCATCGGCACGTCGGCGGTGTTCGGCGCGTCGACGGTCGCGGTGAGCCGGGTGCTGGGCGCGGTGACCGACGACGTCGTGGTCCCGGCCCTCGCCGGCTCGGCCGAGGCCCGTGCGGACATCTGGCTCGCAGGCCTCGCGCTCGTCGCGGTCGCCGTGACGCTCGCGGTGAGCGTCGCGGGCCGACGGATCTTCGCGGGCATCGGCGTCGTGGACCAGCAGGTGGGGTTCCGCACCCGTGTCACGCGGCAGTACCTGCACCTGCCGATGTCGTGGCACCGGCGCCACCCCACCGGCCAGCTGCTCTCGAACGCGAACGCCGACGTCGAGGCCGCGACCAACGTGTTCAACCCGCTGCCGTTCGCGCTCGGCGTCGTCGTGATGATCGGGGTGGCGGCGGTCGCGCTGCTGCGCACCGACGTGTGGCTCGCGCTCGCGGCCTTCGTCGTGCTGCCCCTCATGATGGTCGCCAACGTGGTGTTCGAGCGGCGCATGTCGCCCGCGATCACGCACGCGCAGCAGCTGCGGGCCGACGTCTCCGACCGCGCGCACGAGAGCTTCGAGGCCGCGCTGCTGGTGAAGTCGCTCGGCACCGAGGACCGCGAGGAGCAGCGCTTCGCCGCGACGTCGGGCCGGCTGCGCGACGCGAACGTCCGGGTCGGGATGATCCGTGCGTTCTTCGACCCGACCATCGACATGCTGCCGAGCCTCGGCACGCTGGTCGTGCTCGTGGTCGGCACGGTGCGCGCCCGCGACGGGGCCGTCGGCACGGGAGACATCGTCGCTGCGGCCTACCTCCTGACGCTCATGGCGGTCCCGGTGCGGGCCTTCGGGTGGGTGCTGGGCGACCTGCCGCGCGCGCTCGTCGGGCACGACCGGGTCGCGCGCGTGCTCGACGCCCGCAGCACCCTGCCGGCGGGCACCGGGACGCTGCCGGCGTCGTCCGACGGCGCCCACGTGCGGATGCGCGGGGTGGGCGTGCGGGTGCCGGTGGGCAGCGGCACGGCCGACCTGCTCGCTGACGTCGACCTCGACCTCGCGCCCGGCCGCACCGTCGCCCTCGTGGGCCCGACGGGTGCGGGCAAGACGACCCTGGTGTCGCTGCTCAGCCGGCTCTCGGACCCGACGAGCGGCACCGTCGAGGTCGACGGCCACGACGTCCGCGAGCTGGTCCCCGAGGACCTGACAGCGCACGTCGCGCTCGTGGCCCAGTCGACGTTCGTGTTCGAGGACACGGTGCGCGGCAACGTCACGCTGTGCGACGTCGGTGAGGAGGGCGCGCCGAGCGACGAGGACGTGTGGGCCGCGTTGCGCCTGGCCCGCGTCGACGACGTCGTGAGTGCGCTGCCCGGCGGCCTCGACGCCCCGCTCGGCGAGCGGGGCTCCAACCTGTCGGGCGGCCAGCGCCAGCGCCTCGCGCTCGCGCGCGCCCTGGTCCGTGGGCCGCGGCTGCTCGTGCTCGACGACGCGACCTCGGCGGTCGACCCGCGCGTCGAGCAGGACATCCTCGCCGGGCTGCGCTCGGGCGTCCCCACGCCGGGTGGTGCCGTGACGACGCGGCGCCCGACCGTCCTCATGGTCGCCTACCGCATGTCCTCGGTGGCCCTGGCCGACGAGGTGGTGCACCTCGACGGCGGGCGGGTCGTGGACCGCGGCACGCACGCCGAGCTGCTCGCGCGCGACCCCGGCTACCGGGAGCTCGCGACCGCCTACGAGCAGGAGTCGGCCCGACGGGCCGCCGCGCAGGACGACGCCGCGGGACGCCCGGCCTCGGAAGGAGACCGGTCATGAACGCCGCACGGACCCGCAGGCAAGCGCGCCGCCCCCCGGCCGCCGCCCAGGCACCCGGCTCTGACCACCGCATCGGCTCGACGGGCACGCCCGGGGTGCTCGCGACCCTCCGTCGCGGCATCCAGGTCTCGCCCGAGCTCGTCGAGGGCATCGGGGTCACGGTGGTGCTCGCTGTGCTCGCCGCGGTGGGCCACGTCGTGGTGCCGGTCACTGTGCAGCAGACCATCGACACCGGCATCCTCGCCGCGGGCGGTCCCGACGTGCAGCGGGTCGTGACCCTCGTGCTCCTCGCGGCCGTCGGGCTGGTGCTCGGCGGGGTGTGCTCGGCGCTGGTCAACGTGCGCCTGTTCCGCGCGAGCGAGCGCGGGCTGTACTCGTTGCGGGTGCGGGCCTTCCGGCACGTCCACGACCTGTCGGTGCTGACCCAGAACACCGAGCGGCGCGGGTCGCTCGTCTCGCGCGTGACGTCCGACGTCGACACCATCTCGATGTTCGTGCAGTGGGGCGGCATCATGCTGCTCGTCTCGGTGCTCCAGCTCGGCGTGGCCACCGCGCTCATGGCGGCCTATTCGTGGCAGCTGACGATCCTGGTGTGGCTGTGCTTCGTGCCGCTCGCGATCGTGCTGCGCCCGTTGCAGTCGCGGGTCAACGCGGCGTACACGGCGGTGCGCGAGCGGGTCGGGGCCATGCTCGGCGCGGTGTCCGAGGCCGTGGTGGGCGCCGAGACGATCCGTGCCTACGGGGTCCAGGCGCGCACCCAGCGCAAGATCGACCACGCGATCCTCGCGACCCGCCACGCGATGGTGCGCGCGCAGAACATCGTCTCGGTCGTGTTCTCGAGCGGTGTCTTCGTCGCCAACTTCGTGCTCGCGGCCGTGGTGGTCGGGGGCACGTTCCTGGGGGTCGCGGGCGAGCTCAGCGTCGGGCGGCTGCTCGCCTTCCTGTTCCTCGTGCAGCTGTTCACGGGGCCGGTGCAGATGGCCACCGAGGTGCTCAACGAGCTGCAGAACGCCGTGGCGGGGTGGCGGCGCGTGCTCGCGGTCGTCGACACGCCCGTGCAGGTCGCGGACCCCGGTGCGGCGGGCCGGGCGACGGCCCGCGGTCCGGCGGCCGTCACGCTGCGGGGGGTCGGGTTCGCCTACCCGGACGGGCCGCCCGTGCTGCACGACATCGACCTCGAGATCCCGGCGCGCACCTCGGTCGCCGTGGTGGGGGCCACGGGGTCGGGGAAGACCACCATCGCCAAGCTCGTGGGCCGGCTCATGGACCCCACCTCGGGCGAGGTGCTGCTCGACGGCGTCGACGTGCGCGACATCACCGTCGCGTCGCTGCGGCGGCGGGTCGTGATGGTGCCGCAGGAGGGGTTCCTGTTCGACGCGACGCTCGGGGAGAACATCGCCTACGGGCTGCGCGACGCCGACCCGGCCGACCCGGCCTCGTGGGAGCCCGAGGTGCGCACAGCGCTCGCCGAGCTCGGCCTGGGCGACTGGCTGGCGGAGATGCCCCGTGGCCTGCAGACGCCGGTGGGGCAGCGCGGCGAGTCGCTCTCGGCCGGCGAACGCCAGCTCGTCGCGCTCGCCCGCGCCTACCTCGCGGAGGCTGACCTGCTCGTGCTCGACGAGGCGACCTCCGCGGTCGACCCGGCCACGGAGGTGCGGATCGCGCGCGCGCTCGGTTCGCTGACCCGGGGCCGGAGCACCCTGACGATCGCACACCGGCTCTCGACCGCGGAGGCCTCCGACCTCGTCGTCGTGGTGGACGCCGGCCGCGTGGTCGAGGTCGGCACGCACCACGAGCTGGTCGGGCAGGGCGGGACGTACGCGGGCATGCACGCGAGCTGGATGGCGCAGACGCGCTGACCGCCGCCCGGGCGTGCTGCGGCGCGTCCGCGCGGCGGACCCGTCCGCCGTGTCGCAGGCGTGCGTGGGAAGATCCTCCCGTGCCCGCACCCTCGTCCTCCGCCCCCGCACCTGTCCCCGCCGACGGGCTCGACCCGGCGATCGCCGCCCGGCTCCGGCGCGATGCCGCCGGGCTCGTCGCCGCCGTGGTCCAGCAGCACGACACCGGTGAGGTCCTCATGGTCGGGTGGATGGACGACGAGGCGCTGCACCGCACGCTCACCTCGGGACGGGTGACGTTCTGGAGCCGCTCGCGCCAGGAGTACTGGCGCAAGGGCGACACCTCGGGCCACGCCCAGTACGTCAAGTCGGTGAGCCTCGACTGCGACGGCGACGCGCTCCTCGTCCAGGTCGACCAGGTCGGGGCCGCCTGCCACACCGGCACCCGCACGTGCTTCGAGGCCGGGGGCCCGCTGCCCGCCGCCGTCGGCCACCGTCCCGTCTCGCCGACCACCGAAGGAGCCTCATGAGCGCGCCTGCCGCCCCCGCCGCGACCACCACCCCGGTCGAGGTCCCGTGGGGTGCGACGTGGCCGCTCCTGGCAGAGTTCCGCTCGCTCGCCGCGGGGCGCCGGGTGGTGCCCGTCGTCCGCCGGCTGCTCGCCGACGACGTGACGCCCGTCGGGCTGTACCGGACGCTCGCGCAGGGTCGTCCCGGCACGTTCGTGCTCGAGTCGGCCGAGTCGGACGGCACGTGGTCGCGCTACTCGTTCGTGGGGGTGCGCTCGCGCGCGACGCTCACGACGCGGGCCGGACGCGCCGTGTGGCACGGCGACGTGCCCGTGGGCGTGCCGCTCGAGGGTGACCCGGTCGCTGTGCTCGGCGAGACGCTCGAGGTGCTGCGGACCCCCGCGGTGCCGGGCCTGCCCCCGCTCACCGGCGGCCTGGTCGGAGCGCTCGGCTGGGACGTCGTGCGGCACTGGGAGCCGACGCTGCCCGCGCAGGCCCCCGATGAGCTCGGCGTCCCCGAGCTGACGATGTGCCTGGTGAGCGACCTCGCGGTCGTCGACCACCACGACGGCTCGGTGTGGCTCGTCGCGAACGCGATCAACTTCGACGACACCGACGAGCGGGTCGACGAGGCGCACACCGACGCGCTCGCCCGCCTCGACGCGATGCAGCAGGGGCTGCTGCACCCCGCGCCCCCCGCCGCGGCCGAGCTCGCGGACGTGCCCGAGCCCGAGCTCGAGTTCCGCACCACGCGCGCCGACTTCGAGGACTCGGTGCGCGCTGGCCAGGAGGCCATCCACGACGGCGAGGTCTTCCAGGTGGTGCTGTCCCAGCGCCTCGACCTCGACTGCCCGGCCGACCCGATCGACGTCTACCGGGTGCTGCGCACCATCAACCCGAGCCCGTACATGTACTACCTCCAGCTCGAGGACGCCGACGGCAAGGGCTTCGCGGTGGTGGGCTCGAGCCCCGAGACGCTCGTCAAGGTCACCGACGGCCGGGTCGTCACGTTCCCGATCGCGGGCTCCCGGCCCCGTGGCGTGGACCCCGAGCACGACAAGGAGCTCGTCGACGAGCTGCTCGCCGACCCCAAGGAGCGCGCCGAGCACCTCATGCTGGTCGACCTCTCGCGCAACGACCTGGTCAAGGTGTGCGAGCCGGCCAGCGTCGAGGTCGTGGAGTTCATGGAGGTCAAGCGCTTCAGCCACATCATGCACATCTGCTCGACGGTCGTCGGGCACCTGCGGGAGGGCGCGACGGCCCTGCAGACGCTCGTCGCGACGTTCCCCGCGGGCACCCTGTCCGGGGCGCCCAAGCCGCGCGCGATCGCCCTGATCGACGAGATCGAGCCGGCGCGGCGCGGGATCTACGGCGGGACGGTCGGCTACTTCGACCTCGCGGGCGACATGGACATGGCCATCGCGATCCGCACGGCCCTCATCCGGGACGGCCGCGCGAGCGTCCAGGCCGGTGGTGGCATCGTCGCCGACTCGGTGCCGGCACTTGAGTACGAGGAGTCGCGCAACAAGGCGGCCGCCGCGGTCCGGGCCGTGCAGGTCGCGGCGCGGCTGCGGGCGGTCCGCCGATGACGACGGCTCCCTCACAGGTCGCCTCGCGGGGCTCGTCGTCCCGGGGCGGTGGCCGCGGACGCGTCGCCCTGCTCCTGGCGCTGCTCGCGGGCCTCACGGCGCTCGGTGCGGTGCCGGTGTGGCTGCGCACGCAGGGCACCAGCGCGCTCGAGGGCCAGGTCCCGGTCGACGTGACCGGCACGCAGGCAGCCCCCGGGGTGATCGCCGCGGCTGTGGTGCTGCTCGCCGCGGCTGCCGCGGTCGGCCTGGTGGGGCGCATCGGTCGCTGGGTGGTCGTGGGGGTCGTCGCTGCCGCCGGTGGCGTGGTGGTGTGGTCGACGCTCGATGTCGTGTCGGCGCCGGAGCCCGCGGCCGAGGTCGTCGCCGCGGCCGTCACCGGCGTCGGTGCGCTCGCCGCACCCGTGACGCTCACCGCCTGGCCGTGGGTCGTGCTCGCGATCGGGCTCGTGGACCTGCTCGCGGCGGGCGTCGTGGTGCGCTCCTCCCGCCGCTGGCCGCGCCCGACGCGACGTCACACGACCGTCGCCGCCGGCGCGGGCGCCGGCGCGGAGACAGCCCTGCCCGGACCCGACGACGACCAGGCCGCCTGGGACGCGTTGACCCGGGGCGACGACCCCACCTGACCCCGCACGGCAGGCCTCGCCGGCCGCGCGCCGAGACGAGCTGGTCCGATATAGGCTGTCCAGCAGAACCCTGAAACGAAAGGCGCTGCCACATGGCCGACAAGACTGTCGAACGTCGTCCCGGGGGAGTGGCCCCGACGGGTTCCACCTCCGAAGAGACGGTGACCCTTCCTCCGCTCGCGCCTCCGACCAACCACGGGCACACGACCGCCGCGTGGACCACTGTGATCTTCGTGCTCGTCGGGTTCCTGGTCGCAGGCCTGGCGATCGTGTTCGCCCAGCCGTGGCTGTTCTGGGCCGGCATGGTCGTCATCGTCGTCGGGCTCCTCGTGGGCAAGGTCCTGCAGATCCTGGGCCACGGCCAGGGCGGAGCCCAAACGCTCGCCAAGCAGGCCGCCAACGGCGCACACTGAAGGATCGGGCTCGGGTCCGGCCGCGCGCCGCTAGTCTTCGTGAACGGCCTTCACGCTGATCAGGGCCGCAAACCGATCTGATCCTGACCGGCGAACCCGTCGGCGAGACTCCAGGAGTGACGATGTCGACCCCGAACGAGCCGCAGGACCCGTACAGCACCGGCGACCAGCCCGAGCAGCCGGGCACGCCGCCCACACCGCCCAGCGGTGGCGAGCAGCAGCAGCCGCCGCCGGCCGCGCCCCCGTACGGCGCGCCCCAGCAGCCCACGACGCCGCAGCAGCCGCAGTACCCGGCCGCGCCGCAGTACGGTGCGCCTCAGTACCCGGGGGCGCCGCAGTACCCGGGGGCCCCGCAGTACGGCGCGCAGCCCGGCTACGGGCAGCCCGCGTACGGGTACCCGAAGAACAGCCTCGCGGTGTGGTCGCTCGTGCTGGGCATCGTGGCGTTCGTGCTGTCGTGCGGGCTGTTCACCGGCATCCCGGCCATCATCGTCGGCAACAAGGCCAAGAAGGCCGTGACTGCCGGTGAGGCGAACAACGGCGGGATGGCGACCGCGGGCATCATCCTCGGCTGGATCGCGACGATCCTGTCGATCCTCCTCGGGATCGTCATCGTCATCGCCATCGCGAACGGCGACTGGAGCAGCGTGAACGACATGGGCACGAGCTACTGAGCCTGCTGCCCCTTGCCTGACGTGACCGAGCACGGCCCGCCCCCGACCACGGAGGCGGGCCGTGCTGCGTCGGGCACGCTCGCAGCCCGCTGGGGACGGCTGCGTGGGCCCGTGGCGGTCGCAGCGCTGACGGGGGCCGCGACGCTGTACGTCGCCCTCGTGGACCCGCACACCCCCGGGCACTACGCGATCTGCCCGCTGCTGCGCCTGACCGGTCTGTACTGCGCCGGGTGCGGTGGCCTGCGGGCGACGCACGACCTCGCGCACGGTGACCTCGCGGGTGCCTGGGCGATGAACCCGTTGTGGGTGCTCACCGTCCCGCTGCTCGGGGTGCTGTGGACGCGGTGGGTGGTCGGCTCGTGGCGGGGCAGCACCCCCGCGCCGGACCGGCGGCCGCGGACCTGGACCGCGTGGCTGCTGCTCGTCGTGGTGCTGGGCTACTCGGCGCTGCGCAACGTCCCCGTTCTGGCCCCCTGGCTCGCCCCCTGAGCCCTACGCTCGCCTGACCTTCGGATGACGAGAGAGAGCAGCGTGCGATGAGCGACGAGCAGGCGGGTCGGCCGGACCCGGGCGACCCGTACCCCGGTCAGCACCCCACCGGTCAGCCGTACCCGGGTCCGTACCCGTACGCCGCGGGTCAGCCCTACCCGGGCTACGCACCCGGGTACGCGTACCCGCGCAACGATCTGGCTGTCTGGTCGCTCGTGCTCGGCATCGCGTCGTTCGTGCTCGGGTGCCTGTTCTTCACGGGCATCCCCGCGGTCGTGCTCGGGAACAAGGCCAAGCAGGCTGTGGCCGCGGGGGAGGCGAACAATCCCGGGCTGGCGTCCGCAGGGGTCGTGCTCGGGTGGATCTCGATCGTGCTGGGCGCGGTCGGCGTCGTGTTCGCGGTCCTGGCCCCGCTGGTGCTCGCGGGCGTCTTCGCGGGGGCTCATTCGCTCGGCTGGCAGGGCTAGCCTGCCGGGGTGGTCCCAGGGTGTGGCCGCTGGTCGGAGGCTCTCGCCCTCGCCCCTACGATGGCCGGAGGGGGACCTCGCCGTCGACCCGGACGGCGGGGCGGGCACCGAAGGGGGATTGAGGCGTCATGACAGTTCTCGACGACATCGTCGCGGGGGTCAGGGAGGACCTGGCCGTCCGCGAGGCGGCGACCCCGCTCGCGGCGCTCAAGGAGCGGGCGGCCCGCATGCCCGAGGCCAAGGAGTGCGTCTCACGGCTGCGCGTCGAGGACGCCGTGACAGTGATCGCCGAGGTCAAGCGCTCGAGCCCGAGCCGCGGCGCGCTCGCCGCGATCGCCGACCCGGCAGCCCTCGCCGCCGAGTACGAGAAGGGCGGCGCCACGGCGATCTCGGTGCTCACCGAGCAGCGCAAGTTCAACGGCTCGCTCGCCGACCTCGACTCGGTCCGCGCGGCGGTCGACATCCCGGTGCTCCGCAAGGACTTCGTGGTCACCCCCTACCAGGTGTGGGAGGCCCGTGCGCACGGCGCCGACCTGGTGCTGCTCATCGTCGCGGCGCTCGAGCAGACGGTCCTGACCTCGCTCGTCGAGCGCGTGCACTCGCTCGGCATGACGGCCCTCGTCGAGGTCCACGACGCCGAGGAGGTCGCCCGGGCGGCGGACGCCGGGGCGCGGGTCATCGGCGTGAACGCCCGCAACCTCAAGACCCTCGACGTGGACCGGGGCACCTTCGCCCGGGTCGCCCCGTCGATCCCGGCGGGCATCGTCCGGGTCGCGGAGTCCGGCGTGCGCGGCCCCCACGACGTCATGGACTACGCCCGCGCGGGCGCGGACACGGTGCTGGTGGGCGAGGCCCTCGTGACCGACGACGCGCCGCGCGAGTCGGTCGCCGACCTCGTCGCCGCCGGTGCGCACCCCTCGCTGCGGGCGGTGCGCCAGTGACCGGTCAGCACCCCACCCCTGGTCCGCTGTCCACGCACGCCGGCCCCTACTACGGGGACTTCGGCGGCCGCTTCGTGCCCGAGGCGCTGATCGCGGCCCTCGACGAGCTCGAGACGGAGTACCACAAGGCGCTCGCCGACCCCGCGTTCGGGGCCCAGCTCGCACGCCTGCACAAGACGTACACCGGGCGGCCGAGCCCGCTCACCGAGGTGCCGCGGTTCGCGCGGCACGTGGGCGAGGGCGTCCGCGTCTTCCTCAAGCGTGAGGACCTCAACCACACCGGCTCGCACAAGATCAACAACGTGCTCGGGCAGGCGCTCCTGGTCAAGCGCATGGGCAAGACGCGCGTCATCGCCGAGACCGGGGCCGGGCAGCACGGCGTGGCCACCGCCACGGCCGCCGCGCTGATGGACCTCGAGTGCACGATCTACATGGGAGAGGAGGACACCCGCCGGCAGGCCCTCAACGTCGCCCGCATGCGGCTCCTCGGCGCCGAGGTCATCCCCGTGACGATCGGGTCGCGCACCCTCAAGGACGCCATCAACGAGGCGTTCCGCGACTGGGTCGCGAACGTCGAGACGACCCACTACCTGCTCGGCACCGTCACGGGACCGCACCCGTTCCCGGAGATGGTGCGCGACTTCCACAAGATCATCGGCGAGGAGGCGAAGGCGCAGCTGGCCGACGAGATCGGCCGCCTGCCTGACGCGGTCGCCGCGTGCGTCGGTGGCGGCTCCAACGCCATGGGCGTCTTCAACGCGTTCCTCGACGACCCGGGCGTGCGGCTGTTCGGGTTCGAGGCGGGCGGCGAAGGGATCGACACCGGGCGCCACGCGGCGCGGTTCAGCGGCGGCTCGCCGGGCGTGCTCCAGGGCGCGAAGTCGTACCTGCTCCAGGACGAGGACGGGCAGACCCTGCCCAGCCACTCGATCTCGGCGGGCCTCGACTACCCGAGCGTCGGCCCCGAGCACGCGTGGCTCCACGAGATCGGCCGGGTCGACTACCGACCGGTCAACGACGTCGAGGCGATGGAGGCGTTCCGGCTGCTGTGCCGGACCGAGGGCATCATCCCCGCGATCGAGTCCGCCCACGCGCTCGCGGGCGCGATCCAGATCGGCGCCGAGGCGAAGTCCTGGACGGTCGCCGACGGCAGCGAGCCCGTCATCCTCGTGAACCTCTCGGGTCGGGGTGACAAGGACGTGGCCACCGCGGCCGAGTGGTTCGGCCTCATCGACGCCGACGCCGTCCCGAACCTCGACGAGGGGACCCAGCTGTGAGCCTCACCCAGACCCGTCGGCGCACGGGCGACCTGCTCACCCGGCTCGCGGCGGGGGAGGACGGCGCCCCGGGGCGTGCCGCGCTCGTCGGCTACCTGCCCCTCGGGTTCCCCGACGTCGCCCGCTCGGTCGACGCGGCCGTGGCGATGGTCGAGGCCGGTGCGGACGTGGTCGAGCTCGGCCTGCCGTACTCCGACCCCGGCATGGACGGACCGACGATCCAGTACGCCGCCGAGCGCTCGCTCGCCGGCGGGACCCGGGTCCGGGACGTCTTCGGCGCCGTCGAGCGGATCGCGGCCGCCGGCGCCCCCGTGCTCGTCATGACGTACTGGAACCCTGTGCTGCGCTACGGCGTCGACGCGTTCGCCCGCGACCTCGCCGCGGCCGGTGGGGCCGGTCTCATCACCCCCGACCTCATCCCCGACGAGGGGGCTGACTGGATCGCCGCCTCGCAGCAGCACGACCTCGACCGGGTCTTCCTGGTCGCACCGAGCTCGACCCCCGAGCGGCTCGCGTCGACCGCGGCCGCCTGCTCGGGCTTCGTCTACGCCGCCTCCACGATGGGTGTCACGGGCGAGCGGGCGACAGTCGGCGTGCGCGCCGAGCAGCTGGTCGCGGACACCCGCGCCGCCGGCGCCGAGCACGTGTGCGTGGGGCTCGGCGTCTCGCGTCCCGAGCAGGCGGCCGAGGTCGCCCGGTACGCCGACGGCGTGATCGTCGGCTCCGCGCTGGTGCGCGCCGTGCAGGAGCAGGCGGACGACCCCGTGGGCGGGCTGGACCGGCTGGCCGAGGTCACCGCCGCGCTCGCCGCCGGAGTCCGCGGAGCCCGCCGATGACCCTCGCCGCGCTGGTCGTCCCGGGCGCCATCCCGAGCCCGCCCGAGTCGGTCTGGCACCTGGGACCGTTCCCGCTGCGGGGGTACTCCCTGTCGATCCTGCTCGGCATCGCCGTCGCGGTGTACATGACCCAGCGGCGCTGGGTCGCGCGCGGTGGCAAGTCCGACGACGTGCTCGACATCGCGTTCTGGGCGGTGCCGTTCGGCATCGTCGGAGGTCGCATGTACCACGTGATCTCCTCGCCCGATCAGTACTTCGGCAAGGGGGGCGACCCCTGGAGCGCGTTCGCGGTCTGGGAGGGCGGGCTCGGGATCTGGGGGGCCGTGGCCTTCGGTGCGGTCGGGGCCTGGATCGGGTGCCGACGCCTGGGTGTGCGCCTGGCACCGTTCGCCGACGCGCTGGCCCCCGGGCTGCTCGTGGCGCAGGCCGTCGGGCGGCTGGGCAACTGGTTCAACCAGGAGCTGTTCGGTGGCCCGACGACGCTGCCCTGGGGGTTGCGCATCGACGACCTGCACCTGCCCGCCGGCTACGAGTCGGGCACGCTGTTCCATCCGACGTTCCTCTACGAGATGCTGTGGAACCTCGCGGGCGCCGCGCTGCTCATCTGGATCGACCGGCGCTACCGGCTCGGCCACGGGCGCGTGTTCTGGCTGTACGTCGTGGTCTACACCACCGGGCGGCTGTGGATCGAGCTGCTGCGCATCGACCCGGCCCACATGATCGGGCCGTTCCGGCTCAACGTCTGGACGTCGATCGTGGTGTGGCTCGGCGCGCTGGTAGCGTTCGTGGTGGTCGGACGTCGGCATCCTGGACGCGAGACGACACTCCTGCTGGCGTCACCGGCCTCGCAGGAGTCCGAAGAGAGTGCACCCGACTCCGCTCGCTGACCGCGGCGGGCGGTGGTCCCTCACCACGGCGATGTGACCTGGCTCTCCGGGGCCGGGTATCGTCGTGTGACGCTCGGGCCAATGGCGACCCACGTTTCCCTCCCTGTTGTCGCTATGCCCCGGTCTCGGGGTTCTGAGGACGGTGCTGATGTCCACGGTGACCCCCGGTGTGCTGCGCGCACCGACGTCGCAGGGTCTGTACGACCCGGTGGCTGAGCACGACGCCTGCGGGTTCGCGTTCGTCGCGACCCTGCGCGGCACGCCCGGGCGCGACATCGTCGACGCGGGCCTGACGGCCCTGCTCAACCTGGACCACCGTGGCGCGGTCGGCGCCGAGCCGGACAGCGGCGACGGCGCGGGCATCCTCACGCAGATCCCCGACGCGTTCCTGCGCGACGTGGTCGACGCGGAGCTGCCGCCCGTCGGCCGCTACGCGATCGGCATGGCGTTCTTGCCGGTCGACGCCACCGAGCAGGCGGCCGCCGTGCGCGCGATCGAGGCGATCGCCTCCGAGGAGAAGCTCGACGTCCTGGCCTGGCGCGACATCGCTGTCACGGCCGACCTCGTGGGCCCCACCGCCCGCGCGTCGATGCCCGTCTTCAAGCACCTCGTCGTGGCCGACCCGTCACGCGAGCTCGCCGACATCGACCTGGACCGTCGGGCGTTCCGGCTGCGCAAGCGTGCGGAGCGCGAGCTCGGCGTCTACTTCGCCTCGCTGTCGGCCCGGACCCTGACGTACAAGGGCATGCTGACCACGAGCCAGCTCGAGCCGTTCTTCGCCGACCTGTCGGACCCGCGCTACGCGAGCGAGCTCGCGCTGGTGCACTCGCGGTTCTCGACCAACACCTTCCCGTCGTGGCCGCTCGCGCAGCCGTTCCGGATCGTGGCGCACAACGGTGAGATCAACACCGTGCGCGGCAACCGGAACTGGATGGCCGCGCGCGAGGGCACGCTGTCGAGCGAGGTCCTCGGCGACCTGGCCCCGCTGCTGCCGGTCTGCACGCCCGGAGGCTCGGACTCGGGCAGCTTCGACGAGGTGCTCGAGCTGCTGCACCTGGCCGGCCGCTCGCTGCCGCACGCCGTCATGATGATGATCCCGGAGGCGTGGGAGAACCACGCCCAGATGGACCCGGACCGGCGCGCGTTCTACGAGTACCACTCCACGCTCATGGAGCCGTGGGACGGCCCCGCGGCCATGACGTTCACCGACGGCACGCTCATCGGGTCCGTGCAGGACCGCAACGGCCTGCGCCCGGGCCGCTTCTGGGTGACCGAGGACGGGCTCGTCGTGATGGCCTCCGAGGCCGGCGTGCTCGACCTCGACCCGTCGACGATCGTGCGCAAGGGCCGGCTCGAGCCGGGCCGGATGTTCCTGGTCGACACGGGCCAGGGCCGGATCATCGAGGACGAGGAGGTCAAGGCCCAGCTCGCGGCGCAGCGTCCCTATGCGCAGTGGGTCCGCGACAACTCGATCTACCTCGACCAGCTGCCCGAGCGCGAGCACGTCGCGCACTCCGCCGCCTCGGTGCGCCGGCGCCAGCGCGCCTTCGGCTACACCGAGGAAGAGCTCAAGATCATCCTGAGCCCGATCGCGGCCACGGGCGCCGAGCCGCTCGGCGCGATGGGGTCGGACACCCCGGTCGCTGTGCTCTCGCAGCGTCCGCGGCTGCTGTTCGACTACTTCACGCAGATGTTCGCTCAGGTCACGAACCCGCCGCTCGACGCGATCCGTGAGGAGCTCGTGACCGCGATCGGCGGCGCGATCGGCCCCGAGCCGAACCTCCTCGAGGACCTGCCCGAGCACGCACGCAAGCTCGTGCTGCCGTTCCCGGTGATCGACAACGACGCGCTCGCGAAGATCGTGCGCATCGACAAGGACCCGCGTCTCGCGGGCGTCTTCCGTTCGGTGATGGTGCGCGGCCTGTACAAGGTCGACGGCGGGGGAGCTGCTCTCGAGCGTCGTCTCGAGGAGATCTTCGCCGAGGTCGACCGGGCCGTGGCCGCGGGCGTCAGCTTCATCGTGCTCTCGGACCGCGACGGCGACGCCGACCTCGCGCCGATCCCGTCGCTGCTGCTCTCGAGCGCTGTGCACCACCACCTGCTGCGCCGCCACACGCGCACGCAGGTCTCGCTCGTGGTCGAGGCCGGCGACGTGCGTGAGGTGCACCACGCCGCGCTGCTGATCGGCTACGGCGCGGCAGCGGTCAACCCGTACCTCGCGATGGAGACGGTCGAGGACCTCGCCCGTAGCGGCTACCTGCCGGGCGTCGAGCCCGAGCAGGCCGTCAAGAACCTCATCAAGGCGCTCGGCAAGGGCGTCCTGAAGGTCATGTCGAAGATGGGCATCTCGACGATCGCGTCGTACCGCGCCGCGCAGGTCTTCGAGGCGATCGGGCTCTCGAACGCCCTCGTGGACCGCTACTTCACGGGGACCACGAGCCGGCTGGGCGGCGTCGGGCTCGACGTCATCGCGGCCGAGGTCGCGGCCCGGCACGCCGACGCCTACCCGGCGAGCGGCAACCGGCAGCCGCACCAGCGCCTCGCGGTGGGCGGCGAGTACCAGTGGCGCCGCGACGGCGAGGAGCACCTGTTCGACCCCGAGACCGTCTTCCGTCTGCAGCACTCGACGCGCACGCGCCAGTTCGACGTGTTCCGCGAGTACTCGAAGCGGGTCGACGAGCAGTCCTCGCGGCTCATGACGCTGCGCGGCCTCCTGCAGTTCAAGGAGGGCGAGCGCACGCCCGTGCCGATCGACGAGGTGGAGCCGGTCAGCGAGATCGTCAAGCGGTTCAACACGGGCGCCATGTCCTACGGCTCGATCTCGGCCGAGGCGCACGAGACGCTCGCCATCGCGATGAACAGCATCGGTGCGCGCTCGAACACCGGTGAGGGTGGTGAGGACCCTGAGCGGCTGCACGACCCCGAGCGTCGCAGCGCGATCAAGCAGATCGCCTCGGGCCGGTTCGGCGTCACGTCGGAGTACCTGACGTTCGCCGACGACATCCAGATCAAGCTCGCCCAGGGCGCCAAGCCGGGCGAGGGCGGTCAGCTCCCCGGTCACAAGGTGTACCCGTGGGTCGCGAAGACCCGGCACTCGACGCCCGGCGTCGGCCTGATCTCGCCCCCGCCGCACCACGACATCTACTCGATCGAGGACCTCGCGCAGCTCATCCACGACGCGAAGAACGCGAACCCGCGCGCCCGCATCCACACCAAGCTCGTGAGCGAGTTCGGCGTCGGGACGGTCGCCGCCGGTGTGGCCAAGGCGCACTCGGACGTGGTGCTCATCTCGGGTCACGACGGCGGCACGGGCGCGAGCCCGCTGACGTCGCTCAAGCACGCGGGCACCCCGTGGGAGATCGGCCTCGCGGAGACGCAGCAGACGCTGGTGCTGAACAACCTGCGCGACCGCGTGGTCGTGCAGGTCGACGGCCAGCTCAAGACGGGTCGCGACGTGGTCATCGGCGCGCTGCTCGGCGCCGAGGAGTTCGGCTTCGCGACCGCGCCGCTCGTGGTCTCGGGCTGCGTCATGATGCGCGTGTGCCACCTCGACACGTGCCCGGTCGGCGTCGCCACGCAGAACCCGGAGCTGCGTGAGCGGTTCACGGGCAAGCCCGAGTTCGTCGTGACGTTCTTCGAGTACATCGCGCAGGAGGTCCGTGAGCTGCTCGCGCGGCTCGGCTTCCGCAGCATCCTCGAGGCCGTGGGCCACGTCGAGCTGCTCGACACGCGCCCCGCGATCGACCACTGGAAGGCCGAGGGTCTCGACCTGGAGCCCGTGCTCGCCGTGCCGCAGCCCGTCGAGGGATCGGCGCTGCACCACACCCGCGACCAGGACCACGGGCTCGCCCGCGCGCTCGACAACCAGCTGATCGCGCAGGCCGCGGACGCGCTCGAGCACGGCACGCCGGTGCAGGTCACGCTGCCCGTGCGCAACGTCAACCGCACGGTGGGCACCATGCTGGGCCACGAGGTCACCCGGCGCACCGGGGGTGCGGGGCTGCCCGACGGCACGATCGACGTGACGCTGACCGGATCGGCGGGCCAGTCGTTCGGGGCGTTCCTGCCCCGCGGCATCACGCTGCGGCTGCTCGGCGACGCGAACGACTACGTCGGCAAGGGCCTCTCGGGAGGGCGCATCGTGGTGCGGCCCGACCGCAGCGCCGTGCTCTCGGGCGGCAACAACGTCGTCGCGGGCAACGTGATCGGCTATGGCGCGACCTCGGGCGAGCTGTTCGTGCGCGGCCTCGTGGGCGAACGGTTCGCGGTGCGGAACTCGGGGGCCACGCTCGTGGTCGAGGGCGTGGGCGACCACGGCTGCGAGTACATGACGGGCGGCACCGTCCTCGTGCTGGGTCCCACCGGGCGCAACTTCGCCGCCGGGATGTCGGGCGGCACCGCGTACCTGCTCGACGTCGACCCGGCGCTGCTCAACACCGCCGCGCTCGCCTCGGGGGAGCTCGCGCTCGAGCCTCTCGACGACGAGGACGTGGCGCTCGTCGAGGGGCTGCTGCGTCGTCACGCCGACGAGACGGGGTCGCCCGTGGCCGAGGAGCTGCTCGCGGACCTGGGCGCCACCCGCGCCCGGCTGACCCGTGTCGTGCCCACCGAGTACGCCCGAGTGCGCCGCGCGCTGGCCCAGGCCGAGGCCGACGGCCTCGACCCGGCAGCGCCCGGTGTCTGGAACGAGATCCTGGAGGTGGCCCGTGGCTGACCCTCGTGGCTTCCTGACGGTCCGTGAGCGCGAGCTCCCGGCGAACCGTCCCGTGCCCGTGCGTCTGATGGACTGGCGCGAGGTGCACGAGCACCGCGCCGGGCACCCCGAGGACACAGCAGTGCTCACGCGCCAGGCGGGACGCTGCATGGACTGCGGCATCCCGTTCTGCCACAACGGCTGCCCGCTCGGGAACCTGATCCCCGAGTGGAACGACCTGGTGTGGCGCGGGCAGTGGGCCGACGCGAGCGACCGCCTGCACGCGACCAACAACTTCCCGGAGTTCACGGGCCGCATCTGCCCGGCGCCGTGCGAGTCGAGCTGCGTGCTGGGCATCAACCAGCCGCCCGTCACGATCAAGAACGTCGAGGTCTCGATCATCGACGAGGCTTTCGACCGTGGCCTCGTGACGCCGCAGGTGCCGCAGCGTCTGACAGGGCACACGGTCGCGGTGGTCGGTTCGGGCCCGGCGGGTCTCGCGGTCGCCCAGCAGCTCACCCGCGCCGGGCACACGGTCGCGGTGTACGAGCGGGACGACGCGATCGGTGGCCTGCTGCGGTACGGCGTGCCCGACTTCAAGCTCGAGAAGCGCCACATCGAGCGCCGGCTGGAGCAGATGCGTGCCGAGGGCACCCGGTTCCGTCCGGGCGTCGAGATCGGCCGCGACCTGTCCTGGGACGAGCTGCGCGCACGGTTCGACGCGGTCGTCGTCGCCACGGGCGCCACGGTCCCGCGCGAGCTGTCGCTGCCGGGTCGTGAGCTCGAGGGCGTGCACGTCGCGATGGACTACCTGCACCAGGCGAACTCCGTGGTCGCGGGGCACGACGTGCCGGACCAGATCACGGCCACCGGCAAGCACGTCATCATCATCGGCGGCGGCGACACCGGCTCGGACTGCCTCGGGACGGCGCTGCGCCAGCAGGCCGCGTCGGTCACGACCCTCGCGATCGGCAAGCGTCCACCCACCGAGCGGCCCGCGAACCAGCCCTGGCCCACCGACCCGATCCTGTTCGAGGTGTCGTCCTCGCACGAGGAGGGCGGCGAGCGCAGCTACCTCGCGTCGACCGTCGCGTTCATCGGCGGCGAGGGTGCCGACTCCGGGCACGTGCGCGGGCTGCGGCTCGCGACCACGGAGTACCTGCCGGACGGTCGCCGGGTGCCCACGCCGGGCACCGAGCACGACATCCCGGCCGACCTCGTGCTCATCGCGATGGGCTTCACCGGACCCGAGACCGCCTCGCTCGTCGGGCAGACGGGTGCGGCCCTGACCGCACGCGGTCTCGTCGAGCGGACCGACGACTTCGCGACGTCCGTCCCCGGCCTGTTCGTCGCCGGTGACGCCGGACGTGGTCAGTCCCTCATCGTGTGGGCGATCGCCGAGGGCCGCGCCGCGGCCGCGGCCGTCGACACGTACCTCTCGGGGAGCACCGAGCTCCCCGCGCCCGTCACCGCACGGACGGTGGCGTTGCGCCCCTAGACCCGATCGACGTCGTTACCGGTCGGTGGGAACACTGGCTGGGACGTTCGGTCCCGAACCAGATACCCACGAAAGGCCTAGGCTTGCCCCATGCGTAGAGCAAAGATCGTCTGCACCATCGGACCCGCGACGGAGTCCGCCGAACAGATCCAGGCACTGGTCGACGCCGGGATGGACGTGGCGCGGCTGAACCGCAGCCACGGTGACACCGAGGTGCACCAGCGCGTGTACGACAACGTCCGCGCAGCCGCGCAGGCGTCGGGTCGTTCCGTCGCGGTGCTCGTCGACCTGCAGGGTCCCAAGATCCGCCTCGGCCGTTTCGTCGAGGGCAAGCACGAGCTCGCCGTGGGCGACATCTTCACGATCACCACCGAGGACGTCCCCGGCACCAAGGAGCTCGTCTCCACGACCCACAAGGGTCTGCCGAACGACGCCCGCGTGGGTGACCCGATCCTCATCGACGACGGCCGCGTGCTGGTCCGCATCATCGAGGTCGACGGCCCCCGCGTCGTCACTCGCGTCGAGGTCGCCGGCCCCGTCTCGAACAACAAGGGCCTCAACCTGCCCGGCGTCGCGGTCTCCGTGCCCGCGATGAGCGACAAGGACGAGTCCGACCTCCGCTGGGCCATCCGGACGGGCGCCGACATCATCGCGCTGTCCTTCGTGCGCAGCGCGGCGGACTACGACGACGTGCGTCGGATCATGGAGGAGGAGGGCCGGGTCCTCCCCGTCATCGCCAAGGTCGAGAAGCCGCAGGCCGTCGACAACCTCGTCGAGATCGTCGCCGCGTTCGACGGCATCATGGTCGCCCGTGGCGACCTGGGCGTCGAGCTGCCCCTCGAGCAGGTCCCGCTCGTCCAGAAGCGTGCGGTCGAGCTGGCCCGCCGTGCGGCCAAGCCCGTCATCGTCGCGACGCAGGTGCTCGAGTCCATGATCTCGGCCCCGCGTCCGACGCGCGCCGAGGCCTCGGACTGCGCCAACGCCGTGCTCGACGGTGCGGACGCCGTCATGCTCTCGGGCGAGACCAGCGTCGGTGACTACCCGATCGAGGCCGTGCGCACCATGGCACGCATCATCGAGGTCACCGAGGAGATGGGTCGGGAGCGCATCGCGCCCCTCGGCTCGACCCCGCACACGCGCGGTGGTGCGATCACGCGTGCGGCCGCCGAGATCGGCGAGACGCTCGACGTCAAGTACCTCGTGACGTTCACGCAGTCGGGCGACTCGGCCCGTCGCATGTCGCGTCTGCGCGCCTCGATCCCGCTGGTGGCCTTCACGCCCGAGCGCTCGATCCGCAACGTGCTGTCGCTGAGCTGGGGCGTGCAGTCCTACGAGGTGCCGCCGGTCGCGAGCACCGACGCGATGGTCAAGCAGGTCGACTCGACCCTGCGCGCCAACGGTCTCGTGGAGCTGGGCGACTACGTCGTCGTCGTCGCCGGTACGCCGGTCGGCGAGGTCGGCTCGACCAACTCGATCGTCGTGCACAAGATCGGTGACGACGAGGCGACGTCGGGCCGTATCGCCTGACGCACCGCAGCCTGACGAAGGCCCCCGGGGACGTTTCCCCGGGGGCCTTCGCCGTCCCTGCGCGGGGTGCCGCGCGGGGGTCCGTCAGGCGGCGGGCACGTCGCGACGGGCCGGCCCGGTGTAGCGGCTCAGGGGGCGGATGAGCGCGTTGTGCGCGAGCTGCTCGCGCACGTGCGCGGTCCAGCCCACCACGCGGCTCGCGGCGAACAAGGGCGTGAACGTCGGGGTGTCGAAGCCCATGAGGTGGAACGCCGGACCCGTGGGGTAGTCGAGGTTGGGCCGGATGCCCGTGCGCGCGGCCATCGCGGCCTCGAGCGCGTCGTACAGCGCAGCCAGGTCGTCGCGGCCCGTCGCGGCCGTCAGCGCGTCGAGCTCGGCCTTCATGGTGGGCACCCGCGAGTCCCCGTCGCGGTACACCCGGTGCCCGAAGCCCATGATCTTCTCCTTGCGGGCGAGGGCCGCGGTGAGCCACGCGTCGACGCGGTCGGCCGTGCCGATCTGCTCGAACGCCGTCATGACGGCCTCGTTGGCGCCGCCGTGCAGCGGCCCCTTGAGAGCGCCCACCGCACCCGTGACAGCGGAGTGCAGGTCCGAGAGCGTCGAGGCGATGACCCGCGCGGCGAACGTCGAGGCGTTGAACGAGTGCTCGGCGTAGAGCACCATCGACACCTCGAACGAGCGCACCACCCTCGCGTCGGGCACCGCACCGAACGTCACGTGCAGGAAGTTCGCGGCGTAGCCCAGGTCCTCGCGAGGAGCGACCGGGTCGAGGCCACGGCGTCGACGCTGGTCGAGGGCCACCACGCCGGGCAGCCGCGCCAGGAGCCGTACGGAGCGGGCCAGGTCGGCCTCGGGAGAGGGGTCCTCGCCGGCCTCGTCGAACGCTCCCATGACGCTCACGGCCGTCCGGACCGCGTCCATCGGGTGCGCGTGCCGGGGCAGTGCGAGCACGGCGTCGACCACCGGGTCCGGCAGCGCGCGCTGGGTCCGCTCGTCGTGCTCGAGCGCCGCGAGCTGCGTCTCGTCGGGCAGCTCGCCGGACCACAGCAGGTGGGCGACCTGCTCGAACGAGCACCCCGCGGCGAGCTGCTGCACGGGGTACCCGCGGTAGAGCAGCGAGTCGGACGTGGGGTCGACCGCGGAGATCTGGGTCGTGTCCACCACCACGCCACCCAGGCCGCGGCGGACCTCGAGGGTCGGGGGAGCGGTCGGGGTGGTCGGGGCGGTCGCGGTTCCGGTCGTCCCGGTCGTCCCGGTGGTCTCGTCGGTCGTCATCACGTGCCTCCATCGTCGTTGACGGGTGCGGTGCGGGAGCGGGGGTGCGAGCGGGCCGGGCGCCCGGGGCCGGGACCTCAGAGCCGGAAGGTGTAGATCCCCTCGTCGAACAGGCCGTAGCCGGCGTAGTCGACCAGGTCGTACAGCTCGGACCGGTGCTGCATGCGCCCGAGCAGTCCCTGCTGCGTGCCGGTCGCGCGGATCTCGTCGAGACCAGCGCCCGCGGCGCCCATCGCGAGCCGCAGCAGCGTCACGGGATAGATCACCATGTTGTAGCCCAGATCGGTCAGCTCGCGCGCGGTGAGCAGCTCGCCCTTGCCGAACTCGGTCATGTTGGCGAGCAGGGGCACGTCGATCGCGGCCCGGAACCGCGCCAGCTCGCGGACACCGACGAGCGCCTCGGGGAAGACCGCGTCCGCCCCCGCGTCGACCAGCGCCTTGGCCCGGTCGATCGCCGCGTCGATCCCGTCGGTGGCACGCACGTCGGTGCGGGCCATGACGAGGAAGTCGGGGTCGCGCCGCCCGGCGACGGCCGCGTGGATGCGCTGCACCGCCGTCGCGACGTCGACCACCTGCTTGCCGTCGAGGTGGCCGCAGCGCTTGGGGTTGACCTGGTCCTCGACGTGGCAGCCGGCGACGCCCGCGTCCTCGAGCCCCTGCACCGTGCGTGCGACGTTCATGGGCTCGCCGAAGCCCGTGTCGGCGTCGACCAGGGTCGGCAGGTCGGTCATGCGGGCGATCTGGCCCGCGCGCACAGCGACCTCGCTCGCGGTGGTCAGCCCGATGTCCGGCAGCCCCAGGTCGGCCGCGAGCGCGGCCCCCGAGACGTAGACGCCGTCGAAACCCTTGGCCTCGACGAGCCGCGCGGTGAGCGGGCTGAACGCGCCGGGCAGCTGCAGCAGGTCACCGCTCGCGAGACGTTCGCGCAGCGTGCGGCGCTTGGCGGACGGGGTCGCGCTCGCGTACAGCATCAGAACAGCCCCTCGGGTGAGACGACGGACTCGAGCAGGCCTGCACGGGCCGTGACGCCGAGCCCGGCCAGCTCGCCGGGCTGCAGGGTCGCGAGGCGTTCGGCGACGCCCAGGAACCGCTGCACCTCGGCGTCGTCGAGCACGTCGTGGGCGAGCGTGCGCAGCTTCGCGACGTACTGCGGGCGGGTGAACGGGCGCGTGCCGAGCGGGTGCGCGTCGGCCACGGCGATCTCTTCGACGAGCACGCGACCGTCCTCCAGGGTGATCTCGAGCCGGCCGCCGAACGCCCGTTCGGCGGGGTCGGTCGCGTGGTACCGGGCCGTCCACGCGGGGTCCTCGACCGTGCTGACCCGCTGCCACAGGGCGACGGTGTCGGGCCGCTGGGCGCGTTCGGGCAGGTAGGACGCGACGTGGTGCCAGGCACCGTCCTGGAGCGCGACGGCCAGGACGTACGGGATCGAGTGGTCGAGCGTCTCGCGCGTGGCCGTCGGGTCGTACTTCTGCGGGTCGTGGGCGCCCGAGCCGATCACGTGGTGCGTGTGGTGCGACGTGTGCAGCACGATCGAGCGGACCTGCGCGGGGTCACCGACCTCGGGGTGCTCGTGGTGCAGACGACGCGCGAGGTCGATGGGGGCCTGCGACTGGTACTCGGCCGAGTGCTCCTTCGTGTACGTCTCGAGGATCGAGCGCCGGGGTTCGCCGGGGGCGGGGAGGGCCACCTCGTACCGCGCGTCGGGCCCGTCGAGCAGCCACGCGACCACGCCGTCCTCGCCCTCGTACACCGGGCTCGGTGACGTCTGCCCCCGCATCGCCCGGTCGACGGCCTCGACCGCGACCTTGCCCGCGAAGGCCGGTGCGTAGGCCTTCCACGTCGAGATCTCGCCCTTGCGCGACTGACGGGTCGCCGTCGTGGTGTGCAGCGCCTGGCCGATCGCGTGGAACGTCACCTCGGGGTCCAGGTGCAGCAGCGTGCCCAGGCCCGCGGCGACCGCCGGGCCCAGGTGGGCCACGTGGTCGATCCGGTGGCGGTGCAGGCAGATGGCGCGCACGAGGGCGACCTGGACCTCGTACGCCGTCACGATCGCGCGCAGCAGGTCGTGGCCGCTCGCACCGACGTGCTGGGCGACGGCCAGCAGCGGGGGGATGGTGTCGCCCGGGTGCGCGTAGTCCGCCGCCAGGAACGTGTCGTGGAGGTCGAGCTCGCGCACCGCCACGCCGTTGGCCCACGCGGCCCACTCGGGGCTCGTGCGCACACCGGGCGTGACCCCGAGCACCGTGGACCCGGGGCCGCCCGACGACGGTCCGTGGGTGAGCGCCTGGGCGCGTGCCGCGGCGACGGGTGCCCGGGTGAGCGCTGCCACGGCGACGGCGGTGTCGTCCACGAGCCGGTTGACCACCATCTCGGCGACGTCGGCGTCGACGGGGGCGTCGTCGGCGGCGACCTCGGCGAGCGCCCAGGCCAGCTGGTCCTTGCGCTCGAGCCGGTCCGCGCTCGGGTGCACGCGCACGGTGCGGGTCGGGCTCATGCTGTGCCCTCCAGGGTGGTCGGGTCGCCCGGGCCGGTGGTCTCGCACCCTAGACCTCTCGCGTGCCCGATGCATGCACGTTCGTCGCCGATGTCGCGGCCCCGCGCCGGTGGAGCGGGCGTGAGGTACCGGATGCATGCATCGGGTGCTCAAGTCGTCAGCGAGCCAGCCGGTCCACCACGCCGCCGAACACCCGGGGCAGGGCTACCGCGGCGGGAACGATGGCCCCGCGCAGCGGGGAGCGGGCCGCGGCGAGCAGGCCCGTGGTCAGCACCCGGTAGTCGCGCGTCGCAGCCGACCAGGCCGCCTCGTAGGCGTCGTTCCCCGCGTCGAGCGTGGCGACGGCCGCGCGCGCCTGAGCGAGCCCGACCCGTACCCCCTCGCCGGTCAGCGCGTCGACGTACCCCGAGGCGTCGCCGACCAGTCGCACCCGCCCGGCCGATCGGCGCACGGTGCGCTGCAGCAGCGGACCTGCGCCACGCAGCGTGCCGTGCACCGGGGCACCGGCGAGCCGTTCACGGAGCGCGGGCACGGCGGCGACCGCGTCGTGGTGGTCGAGCCCGGGCGGCCCGAGGACCGCGACCCCGACCAGGTCGGGCGCGACCGGGGTCACGTACGCCTCGACGTCGCGTGCCCAGTGCACCTCGACCAGGTCGCTCCACGGTGCCACGACGTAGTGCCGGCGCAGCCCGAAGCGTCGCCGCGCCCGCGCGGCGGTGCGCGGCGACGTCAGGGCGAGGCCCGTGAGCTGGCGCACCCGCGAGTGCAGCCCGTCGCAGGCCAGCAGCCACCGGGCCTCGACCCCCGCGACCCGCACGCCCTGCGCGTCCTGCGCCAGGTCGGTGACGCGCACGTGACGCACCTCGATCCCGAGCTGTGCCGCACGCAGCGCGAGGGTGGCGTGCAGCACGGTGCGGCGCACCCCGAGGCCGGGCCGTCCCGCGAACCGGTGCTCGGCGCGGCGCGCGCCCTGGACGTACGCGATGCCGTGGAACGGCTGCCCCGGAGGGTGCACGTCGAGCCGGGCCAGCGCCTGCACGGCCCCCGGCATCAGCCCTTCGCCGCACGCCTTGTCGACGGTGCCCCGCCGGGCCTCCAGGACCATCGCGGTCAGCCCTGCCAGCCGGGCCTCGATCGCCGTGGCGAGCCCGATCGGGCCGCCGCCCACCACCAGGACGTCGACCTCGGGCCTCATGCGGGGCTCGCGACGTCGGTGGTCGCCGCGTCGAGAGCGCGCTCCTCGGCCGGGATGCGGAACCCGAGCAGCAGCACGGCGTTCAGGACGGTGAAGCCCAGCGCCGTGAGCCACGCCGAGTGCACGAGCGGGAGCGCCGCGCCCTCGACGACCACCGCGACGTAGTTGGGGTGCCGCAGCCACCGGTACGGCCCGCGTGCCACGAGCGCGAGTCCGGGCACCACGAGGATGCGGGTGTTCCACTGCGGGCCGAGCGTGCGCACGCACCACCAGCGCAGCACCTGGCTCGCGAGGGCGAGGGCGAGCGCGGCCCAGCCCCACGCGGGCACGAAGGGACGGTCCAGGCCCAGCACCTCGACCACGCAGGCCACGAGCAGACCCGTGTGCAGCGCGACCATGGCGGGGTAGTGGCCCGCGCCGAGCTCGACACCGCCCCGGGCGAGCGCCCACGCGGCGTGGCGGCGCGCCACGACCAGCTCGACGAGGCGCTCGACGGCGACAGCGCCGACCAGCAGCACGAAGAGCGTCACGCTGCTCATGACGGCGCGTCCCAGCGCAGCAGCACGAGCTCGGCGCTCACGCCCGGCCCGATCGCGAACAGCACCGCGGGCGAGCCCGGCGGGGCGTCGTGCCCCGCGAGCGCATCGGCCAGCACGTGCAGCACCCCGGACGACGAGAGGTTCCCCGCCCGCTCGAGGCCCGCGCGGCTGCGGGCCAGTGCAGCCGGCGGCAGGCCGAGCGAGCGACCTGCGGCGTCGAGGATCCGGGGGCCGCCGGTGTGCGCGAGCCACGTGCGGACGTCATCGGTCGCGAGGCCCTGCGCCGCGAGGAACGAGGTGACCGCGGGACCCAGGTGGGTGCCCACCACGTCGGGCAGGGTCGGTGAGAGCACGATGCGGAACCCCGTGTCCACCACGTCCCAGCCCAGCAGGCCCTCGGTGCCCGGGAACAGGCAGCTGCGGGTCGCGAGCACATCGGGCCCCGGCAGCCCGAGCTCACGGGCCCGGCGCGCGCCGGCCATGACCACGGCCGCCGCGCCGTCGCCGAACAGGCCGCTCGAGACGGCGTTGGCGAGCGAGTCGTCGTCGCGCTGGAGCGTGAGCGAGCACAGCTCGACCGAGACGAGCACAGCGACGTCGTCGGGGTGGCCCGCGAGGTGGTCGTGCAGCCGGGCGATGCCCGCGGCCCCGGCGACGCAGCCCAGGCCGAAGACCGGGATCCGCTTGACGTCCGGTCGCATCCCGAGGCGTCCGGCGAGCAGGGCGTCCAGCGACGGGGCCGCGATGCCGGTGACCGACGTGAACAGCAGCAGGTCGACGTCGTCGGGGGCCAGGCCCGCAGACTTCAGGCCGCGCCGCACGGCGTCCTCGGCCAGGTCGAGACCGACCTCGATGAACACGTCGTTGCCCTGCCCGAACGACATCGGCTCGACGTACCGCTCGAGGGGGAGGGCGAGGTGCCGGGTGCGCACACCGCTCGCGGTGTGAAGCCGCTGGATCGCGGCCTGTCGCACCGGGTCGGACGTGAGCAGCGGCGCGATCACGGCCGTGATCGTCGCCTGGTCGTAGGCGTGCACGGGGAGCACCGGGGAGACCGCGACGATCCGGGACATTTCGGCATCGTGCCACGCCGAGGTCCGCACGTCGCGGGAGAGGGCCACCGACGCGCGCGTCGACCACCACCGCGCCCTAGGCTCGGCGCGGGGGTGGTCGGCGTGAGCGGTCAGGAAGCCGGTCCAGGCGTGCGTCCCGCTGCGCCGGCGTCGGGTGGGTCCGCGGTGCGTCCGGCACCTGTCGCCGCGGGTCATCGGCCGCGACGACGCAGCGACGGTGTGCGCGCGCTGCTGGGCGCGAGCCACCCGGCGCCGACCGTCGCGGTCACGGCCCTCGCGACGGCGCTCGCGATCGGGGTGGGGTCGCCCGTGCGGACCTGGTGGGTGCTCGGGCTCGCGGTCCTGGCCGGCCAGCTCTCGGTCGGGTGGTCGAACGACTGGCTCGACGCGGCCCGCGACACCGCGGTGGCCCGCACCGACAAGCCCCTCGCCCGGGGCGCGGTCCGGGTCGCCGAGGTGCGCACCGCGGCGTTCGTCGCACTGCTCGCGTGCGTGCTCCTCTCGGCCGGGCTCGGCTGGTGGTCGGGGGGTCTGCACCTCGTGGCGGTGGCCTCGGCGTGGGCCTACAACCTGCGGCTCAAGGGCACGGTGTGGTCCTGGCTGCCCTACGCCGTCTCGTTCGGGCTCATCCCGGTGTTCGTCGTCGGGGCGCTGCCCGGCGCCCCGGTCCCCCCGTGGTGGGCGCCCGCCGGAGGTGCGCTGCTGGGGGTCGGTGCGCACCTCGCGAACGTGGTGCCCGATCTGGAGGACGACGCGAGCACGGGTGTGCGCGGGCTCCCGCACCGCTGGGGCCCTCGGGTGTCGAGCCTGGTGGCCTGCGCGGCCCTCGTGACGGCGACCGGGTGCCTCGTGCTCGGGCGCGGGGGTGCGCCCGGCGCCGCGGGGCTCGTGGGTCTCGCGGTGGCCGCAGCGCTCGCGGTGGCCGCGTGCACCGTCGCCGTGCTCCGCCCGCGCAGCCGGGTGCCGTTCCTGCTCGTCATCGCCGTCGCTGGGGTCGACGTCGTGCTGCTCGTCGCCGCGGGGCGGCTGCTGCCCTGAGGGCGGGACGAGCGCGGGCGATCCGGACATCTCGGGCATAGCGTGAATTGCCGATGACGGCGTCGTGCGAGGCAGCGAACGAAGGGGACCACCATGACTGAGAGGCTTCCGTTCGGCGAACCGGGCCCGATCGCGCAGGTGCGTGAGGGCATGGAGGTCGTCGACCCGGGCGGGCAGAAGGTCGGCAAGGTCGGGGACGTGCACATGGGGGATCCCGAGGCGGTGACCGCCGAGGGTGAGGAGCCCCAGCGTGAAGGTGGGGTCATCGGTGCCGTGGCCGCCGCGATCACGGGCGAAGGGCGGCTGCCGAGGCAGGCTCAGGAGGAGCTGGCCCGTCTCGGGTACCTGCGGATCGACCGGCACCACCTCGGGGGGCGGCACCTCTACGCCTCCGGGGACCAGGTGCAGGGTGTCGTCGACGGGGTCGTGCACCTCTCGGTTCCCGAGGCTGACCTGCTGCGTTGAGGGTTGCTCATAGCAGATCGCGCTACCGGTTGGACAGGACAAATCGGGTGAAATAGTGTCAATCTTCCGAGGGATAGACACGAGCGCCGTGTGTGCGACGTTATTCCGCCGTGTCACGTCCTCGACACGAGGGAGTGCCCGATGAGACAAGCTCCACGATCATCCAGAACGCTACGGGTGGTGGCTGCCGCGGCCTGTGCGGTCGCGCTGGTGGCGCCCGCCACCGCCGCCGCCGCAGGCGAACGGCAGGGTCCACGAGGAGGACAGCAGCAGACGAAGGACGACGGCTGGCGCTCGGGCCAGCAGTGGTGGGACACGGACGCCTCGGCCACCGAACGTGCCGAGGCCCTGCTCGCGGAGATGACCCTCGAGGAGAAGGTCGACATGCTCCACGGCGAGCTCAACAACTCGTTCGGCTTCTACAACGCGCCCATCGAGCGGCTGGGCATCCCCGCCCTGAAGATGACGGACGGCCGCAACGGCGTCCGCGTCGCCAACGACGAGGTGCCGGGCAAGCGGTCCACGCTGCTGCCCTCCGCCGTGAGCGTCGCGGCGTCGTGGGACACCGACATCGCCGCCTACGCGTCCGAGGTCGAGACCGACGAGACGTACCGCACCGGGCAGAACATGGTGCTGGCACCCTCGCTGAACATCGCCCGCGTGCCCCAGAACGGCCGCAACTTCGAGTCCTACGGCGAGGACCCGCTGCTGCAGGGGAAGCTGGGCGGCGCCTACGTCCGCACCACGCAGAACTACGGCGGGGTGATCGGCAACCTGCAGGACTGGGCCGTCTACACCCAGGAGTTCAACCGGCTCGAGGGCCTCAACGCCGTCGTCGACGAGCGGGCCCAGCAGGAGATCTACAACCGTGCCTACGACATCGCCATCGAGGAGTCCCACGCGGCCTCGGTCATGTGTGGCTTCAACAAGGTCAACGGCGAGTACTCCTGCGGCAGCGACTACCTGATCAACCAGATCCTCAAGACCCAGTACGAGTTCAACGGCTGGGTCGTCACCGACTACGGCGCCAACCACGGCACGCTCGAGATCCTCGCGGGCCAGGACCAGGAGATGCCCGGCAACTCCGACCCGTCGCAGCAGCCCGGCACCTGCGCGTTCTGCGGACCGCTCATCGACGCCGTGAACGACGGCACCGTGCCGATCAGCCGCATCGACGACGCTGTGCTGCGCATCCTGCGGCCCATGTTCGGGCTCGGTGTCTTCGACAACCCGCAGGAGATCCAGCCGCTGCCCGAGGAAGAGCACAACCTGGCCTCGGCCGAGATCTCCGAGCAGGGGATCGTGCTGCTGAAGAACGACGACCAGGCGCTGCCGCTGGGCAGCGGCGTCGACTCGATCGCTGTGATCGGCTCCGACGCCGACACGGTCGTGCAGGGCGGCGGCAGCTCGCACATCGCCGACCCGACGATCACCACCTCTCCGCTGCAGGGCATCCAGAACCGGGCCGGCAGCGGTACCGACGTGACGTGGACGAGCGGGTCTGACCCGGTCACCACGACGGCGCTCCTGCGCGGTGCACAGCCCATCCCGTCGGACTTCCTGCGCGACGAGTCGGGCAACAACGGGCTCACGGCCCGGTACTACCTCAACCAGGACTTCTCGGGGACGCCGTACTTCGACCGGACGGACCCGTACGCGGGCCTGAACGGCGGGTTCGTCATCTTCGACGGTCTCAACGCCAACTCGCCGCACTTCCCGCCGCAGACGCAGGCGCTCGACACGAACTCCTCCGTCCGGTGGAGCGGGTCGATCGTGGCCCCCGTGACCGGCACCTACGAGCTGCAGGTGGTCACGAACGGCGTGACGACGCTCAACCTCGACGGAGCGGACGTCATCTCGACCGAGGCGTTCGTCCCGAACGCGACCGAGTCCAACCAGATCGTGAGCTACTCGGTCGACCTCGAGGCCGGCTCGACCCACCCGGTCGTGCTGTCCTACGTGTACGACTCGAGCGAGGCGTGGAACCAGAGCGCCCAGCAGATCAAGCTCGGCTGGGTCCCGCCGGAAGGCGTCGTCGCCCCGCAGGCGACCGGAGCGGCCGAGGCCGCTGCGGCTGCCGACGTGGCCGTGGTCTTCGTCCGCGACTACTCGACCGAGGGCTCCGACCTCGCGACGATCGAGCTGCCCAACGGCCAGCCCGACGTCATCCGGGAGGTGGCTGCGGCCAACCCGCGAACGATCGTCGTCCTGACGACCGGCGCGGCGACCCAGGTCTCCGACTGGCAGGACGGCGTCGCGGGCCTGGTGCACTCCTGGTACGGCGGGCAGAACCAGGGCACGTCGATCGCCCGGATCCTGTTCGGGGACGTCAACCCGTCGGGCAAGCTGCCGATCACCCTCCCGGTGGACGACACCCAGACCCCGACGCCCACCGCCGCCCAGTACCCGGGCGACGGCCTGAACGCCGAGTACACCGAAGGCATCTTCGTCGGGTACCGCGGCTACCAGGAGCTCGGCATCCAGCCGTCCTACCCGTTCGGCTACGGGCTCTCGTACACCTCGTTCAGCTACTCCGACCTGCAGCTGTCGTGCAAGACGTGGAACGTCACGCCGGGCGACGACAACGGTCACCGTGACTCCGAGGCTGAGAACCCGGACGACGCCAACGCCTACGGCTCCGTCTTCGGCGGCGGCGACCGCAGCGACCACGGCGACCGCAGCGACCACGGCGACCGCGGTGACCACGGCGACCGCGGTGACCACGGCGACCGCGGTGACCACGGGAAGAAGGGCTGGGACAAGGGCAAGGGCAGCTCGTGCAAGGACGGCAAGCTGTCCGCGACCGTCAAGATCACCAACACCGGTCAGCGGACCGGGTCCGAGGTCGTGCAGGCGTACGCGGGCGAGCTGCCCGGTGCACCGGTCGCCACGGCGCCCAAGTCGCTCGCCGGCTGGTCGAAGGTCACCCTGCGGCCCCGACAGAGCACAGTCGTGACGGTGCCGCTCGACCCCCAGGTGTTCTCCTACTGGGACGTCGACTCAGACAGCTGGGTCACCCCGTCGGGGAACGTGCCGGTGTACGTCGGCTCGTCGTCCGAGGACACCCCGCTGGTGGGGACGGTGCGGATCCGTTCACGCTCGTGAGGGACGAGGCGTAGCCCTCGGGCCGGAGCCGGGGCGGGCAGGGAGACCTGCTCGTCCCGGCTCCCGGTCGTGTGGGGACGTCGTGGCCTCCGTAAGATGTGCCGACCGGGCACGAGACGTCCCTGGCACGAGGAGAAGGCCGTGACGCACGTGGTAGCCCGATGATCGACGTCCTGGTCTCGTCCCCGCTCCTGACGCTGCTCGTGGTGCTCGCACTCGGCTCGCTGCTCGGCACGGTGCCGTTCGGGCCCGTGCGGTTCGGCGCCTCGGGTGCGCTGTTCGTGGGGCTCGCGGTCGGCGCGCTCGACCCACGGCTCGGGGAGGGCCTGGGTCTGGTGCAGAGCCTCGGGCTCGCCCTGTTCGTCTACACGGTCGGCCTCGCCGCGGGGAACGGCTTCTTCCGGGACCTGCGGCGTCAGCTGCCGCTCATGGCCGGTTCGGTCGTGATCCTCGTCGCCGCGGCCGCCGTCACGGTGGCGCTCGGCGGTGGCCTCGGGATCGCCTCGGCCATCCAGGCCGGCATCTTCACGGGCTCGTTGACCAGCACCCCCGCGCTCGCGGCCGCGACGGAGGCGGCCGGGGGGAGCCAGGAGCCCGCCGTCGGGTACGCGCTGTCCTACCCCGTGGGGGTCACGCTCACGATCGTCGCGGTCACGATCGTGGTGAGCAGGGCGTGGCGCGCGAAGCACGACCCGGAGCCGGTGGCCCGCAAGGGTCTCGTCGACATCAGCGTCGAGGTCCAGCACGCCGGCCCGCTGCGTGACGTCCCGGGCTTCGACGACGACTCGGTGCGCTTCTCCTACCTCTCGCGGGACGGGCACACGCGCGTCGTGACGGACGACGAGCAGCTGCGGACCGGTGACCAGGTCGTGGTGGTCGGCCCGGCGCCCGCGGTCGCACGCGCGACCGAGCACCTGGGGCACCGCGTGGACCAGCACCTGGCGCACGATCGCAGCGTCGTCGACTTCCGGCGGTTCCTGGTCTCCGACCCGCGGGTCGCCGGTCGCACCATCGGCGAGATGGACGTCCCGGGGCGGTTCGGCGGGATCGTGACGCGGGTGCGCCGCGGCGACCTCGACCTGCTGGCCTCGGACGACTTCGTGCTCGAGCTCGGCGACCGCGTCCGGGTGATCGTGCCGCGCGGGCACATCCCCGACGTGTCGGCGCTGTTCGGCGACTCGGAGCGCAAGGTCAGCGAGGTCGACGCGCTCTCGCTCGGCTTCGGTCTCGTGGTGGGCCTGCTGGTGGGTCTCGTCACGATCCCCTTGCCGGGCGGCTCGTCGTTCGCGCTGGGTGCCGCCGCCGGACCCCTCGTGGTCGGCATGGTGCTGGGGCGGCTCGAGCGCACCGGCCCGATCGTGTGGGGGCTGCCCCAGCCGGCCAACCTGACCATCCGGCAGCTGGGGCTGCTGCTCTTCCTCTCGGCGACCGGGCTCGCGTCCGGGCAGGCGTTCGCCGCGCAGGCGTTCACGGGCCTCGGACTGCGGATCGTGCTCACCGCGGCCGTCGTGGTGGTCGTCTCGGCTGTGCTCTTCGTCGGCATGGGCCGCCTCGTGGGGGTCAGCTCGGCGCGCGTGGCGGGAGGCCTCGCGGGGTTCGTGGGGCAGCCCGCGATCCTGTCGTACGCGAACGACCGCACCACCGACGAGCGCATCGACGGCGGCTACGCCGCGGTGTTCGCGCTCGGGATCATCGTGAAGATCGTGCTCGCCCCGGTCGTCGTCGGGTTCTGACGGCGGTCGCGGCCGCGGGCGGGGGTCAGCCGACGAGCAGCAGGGCCGCGAGCGTGATCGTCGCCACGACCTCCCCGGCGCCGATCCGAGCAGGCGTGATCCCCGGCCACCGGCGGGGGACGACGGCGGCGCGCACAGCGAGGACCGCGAACAGGGCGCCGACCCACGGGTCCACCAGGAACGCCGCGACGCACGCCACGACGTGGTACGCCGCCGACGCGGCCCAGACCCTCGCGTCGCCGCGGTCGCGGATCAGCGTCTTGACGTAGAGCACGGTGCCGCCGAAGTAGGTCGCGAGCACGGCGGCGAGCAGCCACGCACGGGTCGAGCCCGCACCGGGCAGCCAGCCTGCGCCCGGGAGACCCGCGCCGACGGCGGGGTGGGAACCGAGCGCGGTCACGACCACGGTCATGAGGCACGCGGCCACGATGGTCACGCCGTCGTTGAGGTAGGTGCGGTCGGCCCGGCGCCACGAGCACCACAGGCTCACCGCGAGCAGCGGCAGGTACACCGGGACCCAGCGCAGCAGCTCGGGGGCGAGGGCCACGACGACCGCACCGAGCGCCGCCGTCACGACCCCGTAGGTGCGCACCGGCGGCCAGTACCGGCCCTTGCACCGCGAGCGCAGCCACAGCCCCGCGGCGAAGAACGCGAGGTAGCCCGTGAGCCACAGCAGCAGCAGCGGGACCTGGCGCCACGTCGGCCCGGAGTCGAGCGCGCCGACCACGAACGGCGCGACGAGCATGGCCCACGCGCCGTGCTGGTTCGGCACCCACCCGGGTCCGCGGCGTCGAGATCGGGGCGCGCGGGGCGCCCGGGGAGGTGCGGCCTCGGTGGCGGGCATCGATCCACCGTAGGGGGCAGCACCTGCCCCGGCGTGGGACATCGGTCCGGCTCCGTTCGGGGTGGCATCCGGCACGGCGTTGCCCGGGGACAGGGTGGGAAGCACCACGTCAGCTTCCTCCTCAGGTGGTGGCGGGGTCGGCCAGGTCGAGCAGGCACGCCCCGGGCTCGGCGAACGGCGCGATCCGGGCCGCGTCCGGGTCGGCCCCGTGCGCGGCGAGCGCCCCTCGCGCGACACCCAGGTGCACGGCGCACACCACGTCCGGGTAGGCGCGGGCGGTCTCGAGCAGCGGGCAGCGGGTGAGGCGGACGCGCCGGTGGCCGGCGTCGGGCTCGGGGGCGAACCCCAGGTCGTCGAGGAGCTCGACGACCTGCCGCCGGGCGTGCTCGGCGGGCTCGGCGTCGTGCGCGTCGGGTGCGGGGCGGTCGCGGGCGAGGTCGTGGCCCCACCGGTCGCCGGCGCTCGTGGCGTCCGCGCGCGGGGTCGGGCTGGTGCGATGGATCGTCTCGGCGAGGGTCGCCGCCAGTCCCGTGTACGCCGCGAGGGTCGAGGTGCGCCGCGTCGGCTCGTAGAGCCATGCGGGGCGCCCGCGGCCGTGGGGGTCGTCGCGGCGGCGGCGGGCGAGCCCGTCGCGGTGGAGCGCGTCCAGGTGCTCGCGGACTGTGTTGAGGTGCAGACCGGTGACCTCGACGAGCGTCGCGACGGTGACCGGTGCGGGCTGGGCGCGCAGGGTCTCGAGCAGCGTGGTGCGGGCCTCCGAGAGGGGCACGTGCCCACGGTCGGGCCCGTCGTCCGGGGGGCCGAGGCGGGGTGCGGGACCGGCGGCTCCATCCTGATTGTTTTCCACGGAGCACAGGGTACTAATATCCGAGGCGCGGCCGCGACACCCCGGGACCGCGAGATGTGGGCACGCCCACCGAGCCGGAGGTCGCCATGAACGCCGTCACCCTCGCCACCAGCGCAGCGGACTCTGCTGCCGCGACAACGATCGAGCAGCATCACGCCGAGATGGCCGGGGCCCTCGCGCTCCTGGTCGAGACGCTGGTGGGCGCAGCTGTCGCGCGGGACCAGGTCGCGGTGCAGGCCGCACGCACCGGCCTGGTCACCTGGTGCGAGACCGAGCTGCTCCCGCACGCCCGTGCGGAAGAGGCGGAGATGTACCCACCGGCACGCGAACTGCGCGAGGGACGGCTGCTCATCGACGGGATGCGTGGCGAGCACGAGGCCCTGAACGGCCTCGTGGCCCGGCTGGCGACGACAGCCGACCCGGTGCGCGCCGCGGCAGACGCGACGGCGCTGCGGGTCCTGTTCGAGAGCCACCTGCTGAAGGAGAACACGCTCGTGGTCCCGCTGCTCGTCGCGGCTCCCGGGGTCGCGCTCGCCACCATCCTCGACGCGATGCACCACGAGCTGACCGCGCACGTCACCGAGCCCGTTCCCGACGTGGAGGACGCTCCCGCGGGCGGCTGCGGCGGAGAGTGCGGATGCGGTGGGTCGGACGAGCCGGAGCTCCCCGTGCTCGACGCCCGCACGGTCCCGCACGCCCTGCGGCACGCCACGATCTTCGGCGCCCTCGATGCCGTCGGTCCGGGCAGCGGCATGGTCCTGGTGGCCCCGCACGACCCGCTGCCGCTGCTCGCCCAGATCGAGCAGCGTCAGCCGGGCGCGTTCGCGGTCGACTACCTGGAGCGTGGGCCCGAGGCGTGGCGCCTGCGCCTCGTGCGCAGCGCCGTCTGATCGGTCCGTGCGGGCCCGGTCAGCGGTCGACGGGCTCGGAGGCTCCCCATCCGGGCCGGGCCGCGCGCGAACCCTGCTGCGCGTCCCGGCTGCGGTACACCACGTACGGTCGCCACAGGTAGAACAGCGGCGCGCTGAACACGTGCACGAGCCGGGTGAACGGCCACAGCGCGAACAGGATCATCGCGACCACGGCGTGCGCCTGGAAGCCGAGGGGCGCGTCGGCCATCAGCTCGGGCTGCGGCCGCAGGGAGAAGATCCCGCGCCACCACACGGACACGCCCTCGCGGTAGTTGTAGTCCCCCTCGATGTTCGGCACCGCACCCGAGGCGGTGTTGAACACGCCCAGCACGATCACGAGCGCGAGGAAGAAGTACATGACCTTGTCCATGCGTGTCGTCGCGCGGAACACGGGTCCCACTGTCCGCCGGCGGTAGATCAGCAGCGTGAGCCCGACGAGCGTGCAGAACCCGGCGATCGAGCCGACCCCCACGGCGAACGCGTGGTAGAGGCCCTCGGAGATGCCGATCGCGTCGGTCCACGACTCGGGGACCACCAGGCCCGCGACGTGGCCGACCACCACGGCGAGGATGCCGAAGTGGAACAGCGGGCTGCCCCAGCGCAGCAGGCGGCTCTCGTAGAGCTGGGAGGACCGCGTGGTCCAGCCGAACTTGTCGTACCGGTAGCGCCAGACGTGCCCGCCGATGAAGATCGCGAGGGTCACGTACGGCAGCACCACCCAGAGCAGCAGGTCGCCAGAGCTCATCGTCGTGCTCCTTCGCGGGGGTGGCCGAGCGCCGGGTCGTGGGAGCCGTACGGTTCGAGGCCCACCGACTCGTCGGGCGGGCCCTGGGCGACGAGCCGGGCGACGGCGTCCCGGTCGTCACCGGCGAGCGGGGGCAGCGTGGCGCACACCGCGGCGAGGGCACCCGCGTACGGCGAGCCCGCGTCGCGCAGCGCCAGGCGCAGCACCTCCAGCCCCGCCCGGTGCTCGAGCAGCAGCGCGGTCCCGGCGGCCAGGTCGTGGGTCGCGCCGAACTCCAGCACCACGCACAGGTGGTCGGGCAGCTCGTCGTCGCGCAGGAGCAGCCCGGCCGCCCGGTAGGCCTGCTTGAACGCGAGCAGGGCCACGCCGCGTTGGCGGGTGTCGCCGTGGGCGTAGTAGGTGAGGTACAGGCAGGCACGGCGGCGCAGGTCGAACGTCTCGACGTACGTCGCAGCGGCTGCCTGCGGCTGCGCGGTCGCGAGGTGGTGGACCACCCCGGCGAGGTCGTCGCGGACCGGCGCGGGCAGCGTGTCCACCGCCGCGCGCAGTGCCGGCAGCCGCTGCAGCAGCTCGGGGTCGGGGTAGTCGAGCAGCAGCGCCGCCACCCGGTGCACGAGCGCGCGCTGGCTGTCGTCCAGGGGTGCGCGTCGGGCTCGTCCTCGTCGCAGCCGCGAGGTCGGCTGGTCGTTCATCGTCCCGGCTCCGGCCCAGGCCGGGGTCCCGGCTCGGGCCCGGTGTCGGTCGGGGGCTCCCCGCCGCCGGACTCGGAGCGGGGCGGGAACATCCCGGGCGCCGCGCCGCGGCCGTCCCAGTTCAGCAGGTTGACCCGGCTGCCCGCGCCCGTGGTGTCGGTGCTCGACCCTGACCTCTGCCGGTCCTGCAGGGCCTGGAAGTTCTCCACCGCGAGCGGCGTCCCGGTGCCCGAGCCCTCCCCGAACGGGCCCGAGCCACCCATCCCTGGGCCGCCCTCGTAGTCGAGGCTGCAGTCGGTGGCCAGCTCCTCGAGGTCGTGCGCCTGCTCGGCGTGCGCGGGCGGGATGACGTAGCGCTCGTCGTACTTCGCGAGCGCGAGCAGCCGGAACATCGCCTCCATGTCCTGGGTGGACATGCCCACCGCGGCCGGGATGGACGGGTCGCCCTCGCGGCCCATGGTCAGGTCGCGCATGTAGGAGCGCATCGCGGCGAGCTTCTTGAGCACCCCGGTGACCGGCGCGGGGTCGCCCGCGCTGAACAGCTCGGCCAGGTACTCCACGGGGATGCGCAGCGTGTCGATCGCAGCGAACAGGTTGTCGGCAGCCTCGGCGTCCTCGCCGGTCTCCGCGACCACGTCGACCACGGGGGACAGCGGCGGGATGTACCAGACCATCGGCATCGTCCGGTACTCGGGGTGCAGCGGCAGGGCCACCCGGTACGTGCTGATGAGCGACCAGATCGGCGAGCGGCGTGCCGCCTGCACCCAGTCGTAGGGGATGCCCGCCTCCTCGGCGGCCCGCTCGACCGCGGGGTCGCTCGGGTCGAGGAAGACGCTGCGCTGCGCCTCGAGCAGGTCGTGCGGGTCCTGCACCGCGGCCGCCTCCAGCACCCGGTCGGCGTCGTACAGCACCAGACCGATGTAGCGCAGCCGACCCACGCACGTCTCCGCGCAGACGGTGGGCAGGCCGACCTCGACGCGGGGGAAGCAGAACGTGCACTTCTCGGCCTTGCCGGTGCGGTGGTTGAAGTAGACCTTCTTGTACGGGCAGCCGGTGATGCACTTGCGCCAGCCCCGGCACCGGTCCTGGTCCACCAGCACGATGCCGTCCTCGGCACGCTTGTAGATCGCCCCCGACGGGCACGACGCCGCGCAGGACGGGTTCAGGCAGTGCTCGCAGATCCGCGGCAGGTAGAACATGAAGGTCTGCTCGTAGGAGAGCTTGACCTTGTCCGAGACCTTGGCGAGGACCGGGTCCTGGCCGAGCGCGGTCGAGCCCCCCAGGTCGTCGTCCCAGTTCGCGCTCCACGTGATCGCGGTGTCCTCGCCGGTGATCAGCGAGCGGGGCCGGGCGACGGGGATGTGCTCCTGGCGCGGGGCGTCGGTCAGCACCGAGTAGTCGTAGGTCCAGGGCTCGTAGTAGTCGTCGATCGAGGGCATCTTGGGGCTCGCGAAGATCGTCAGCAGGTTCTTGATCCGGCTGCCCGCACGGAGCTGCAGTCGCCCCTTCTTCGTGAGCTCCCAGCCGCCCTCCCACTTCTCCTGGTCCTCGTAGCGGCGGGGGTAGCCCTGCCCGGGCCGGGTCTCGACGTTGTTGAACCACACGTACTCGGTGCCCGAGCGGTTCGTCCACGCCTGCTTGCAGGTCACCGAGCAGGTGTGGCACCCGATGCACTTGTCGAGGTTCATCACCATCGACATCTGGGCCATGACACGCATCAGTACTGCACCTCCTGCGAGCGACGGCGGATCACTGTGACCTCGTCACGCTGGTTGCCCGTGGGCCCGAGGTAGTTGAACGCGAAGCACAGCTGGGCGTACCCGCCCACCAGGTGGCTGGGTTTCATGAGGATGCGGGTCAGGGAGTTGTGGATCCCGCCGCGCTTGCCCGACGTCTCCGCCAGCGGCACGTCGATCAGCCGGTCCTGGGCGTGGTGCATGTACACGGTGCCCTCGGGCATCCGGTAGGACACGACGGCCCGGGCCACCACGACCCCGTTGCGGTTGACCGCCTCGATCCAGTCGTTGTCCGCCACGCCGATCTTCGCGGCGTCCTTCTCGCTCATCCAGATCAGCGGCCCGCCGCGCGACAGGCTGAGCATCAGCAGGTTGTCCTGGTACTCGGAGTGGATGGACCACTTGTTGTGCGGCGTGAGGTAGCGCAGCGTGATGCCGAGCTCGCCCTGGTCGCCGAGCTGCGGCTCGCCGAACAGCGCGGCCATGTTGAGCGGCGGCCGGAAGACGGGCAGCTGCTCGCCGATCTCGATCAGCCAGTCGTGGTCCAGGAAGAAGTGCTGGCGTCCGGTGAGCGTGTGCCACGGCTTGAGGTGCTCGGTGTTGGTGGTGAACGGCGAGTAGCGGCGCCCGCCCGTCTCGGAGCCGGACCACTCGGGGGAGGTGAGCACGCCGACGGGCGCCGCCTGCGCGTCCGCGAAGGTGATGCGTCGCGCCTCGTTCTCGACCGCGAGCGCCTCGACCATCGGCTGCCCGGTGCGCCGCTCGAGGTCGCGGAAGCCCGCCACCGCGAGGTGGCCGTTCGTGGCTGCCGACTGCGCGAGGATCGCCTCGCAGGCGTGCACGTCACGTTGCAGCGACGGTCGCCCGTCCGCGACGCCGCCGCGCACCACGCCGTTCTTGCGGGCCAGGAAGGCCACCGGCTCGGTGAGGTCGTAGGTGATGCCCTTCGTCGTCGCGCCGAGCCTGTCGGCCAGCGGCCCCAGGGCGCCCAGCTTCTCCGCGACCGCCGCGTAGTCGCGCTCGACCACCACCAGCTTCGGCATGGTCACGCCCGGAACCGGGTCGCACTCGCCCAGCTTCCAGTCCCGGACCCGGCCTGAGGGGGTGGCCATCGCGTCGGGGGTGTCGTGCATCAGCGGCACCGCCACGACGTCCTGGCGCGTCCCCAGGTGCACGGCCGCCAGGTCGGAGAACCTGCGCGCGATGGCGTGGAACGCGTCGAAGTCGGTGCGCGTCTGCCAGGGCGGGGCGATCGCCGGGTTGAACGAGTTGACGAACGGGTGCATGTCCGTGGTGCTCAGGTCGTACTTCTCGTACCAGGTGGCGGCGGGCAGCACCACGTCCGAGAACAGGGTGGTGCTGGTCATCCTGAAGTCGAGGGTGAGCAGCAGGTCGAGCTTGCCGAGGGTGGCGTCCGGCGCCCAGGTCACGTCGCGCGGGCGGACGTCGGGCGGGGCTTCCTGGGCGCGCAGCGAGGAGTCCGTCCCGAGCAGGTGCTTGAGGAAGTACTCGTCACCCTTGCCCGAGCTGCCCAGCAGGTTCGAGCGCCACACGGTGAGCAGACGTGGGTGGTTCGACGGGGCCTCCGGGTCCTCGCCGGCGAACCTCAGGCTGCCGTCGAGCAGCGCGGCCGGCACGTACTCGTCGACGGGGACGCCGGCCGCCGCCGCGTCGTCGGCCAGGCTCAGGGAGCTGCGGTCGAAGGTCGGGTAGCTGGGCATCCAGCCCATGCGCGCGGACTTGGCCAGCACGTCGGCCATCGCCAGCCCCGCGAACGCGCCGCCGCCGCGCGCTGAGGCGAGGGCGTCCGCGCCGAACGAGTCGTAGCGGTACTGGCCGGAGTGCAGGTACCAGTAGGCCGTCTGGATCATCAGGCGCGGGGGACGCGACCAGTCGAGCGCGTTGGCGTACTGCGTGAACCCGGTCAGGGGGCGCACCTTCTCCTGGCCGACGTAGTGCGCCCACCCGCCACCGTTGACGCCCTGCGTGCCGCACAGCATGGTCAGGGTGAGGAACGCGCGGTACATCGTGTCGGCGTGGAACCAGTGGTTCACCCCGGCGCCCATGATGATCATGGACCGGCCCTTCGACTCCTCCGCGTTGGCAGCGAACTCTCGGCCCACGCGGGCGGCCTTGGCGGCAGGGACACCGGTGATGGCCTCCTGCCACGCGGGCGTGCAGGGCTGGGACGCGTCGTCGTAGCCCGTGGGCCACTCGCCCGGCAGCCCGGGCCGTCCCACGCCGTACTGCGCCAGCAGCAGGTCGTACACGGTGGTGACCAGGTGCCCGGCCACGACCCGCATCGGCACCCCGCGCCGGATGGTTTCCGCCGAGCCGTCCACCCCGTCGAAGCGCGGCAGCTCGACCTCGACGCCCCGCGCGCCCTCGCCGGCGAGGCTGAGCATCGGCACGACGTCGCCCAGGTCGAGGTTCCACCGACCCTCGCCCTCGGCGCCGAAGCGGAAGCCGAGCGAGCCGTTCGGGGCCACCGGGCGCCCCGTGGCCTGGTCGAGCAGCAGCGGCTTGAAGTCCGCGTGCTCGCTCGCCCCGCCGATGTCCGCCTCGGTGAGGAGCTTGCCGGGTACGAACTGGTCGCCGCGCGGCTCCAGGGCGACCAGGAACGGGAGGTCGGTGAACCGGCGCACGTACTGGTCGAAGTGCGGCGTGGTGCGCTCCACGAAGAACTCGCGCAGCACCACGTGGCCCATCGCCATCGCCAGGGCGCCGTCGGTGCCCGGCTGCGGTGCCAGCCACTCGTCGCCGAACTTCACGTTGTCCGCGTAGTCGGGGGAGATGGCGACGACCTTCTGCCCCCGGTACCGGGCCTCGACCATCCAGTGCGCGTCGGGGGTGCGCGTCACCGGCACGTTCGAGCCCCACATGATCAGGTACCCGGCGTCCCACCAGTCGCCCGACTCGGGCACGTCGGTCTGGTCGCCGAAGACCTGCGGCGAGGCCACCGGCAGGTCCGCGTACCAGTCGTAGAACGAGAGCATCGCGCCGCCGATCAGCGCGAAGAACCGGGACCCGACGCCGTGCGACACCATCGACATCGCCGGGATGGGAGAGAAGCCCGCGATCCGGTCCGGTCCGTGCTCCCGGATGGTGTGCACGTGCGCGGCGGCGACCATCTCGACGGCCTCGTCCCACGTCGCGCGCACCAGCCCGCCCTTGCCGCGGGCCGCCTTGTACGCCCGGCAGCGGTCCGGGTCGGCCATGATGTCCGCCCACGCCAGGACGGGGTCGCCCGTGCGGGTGCGGGCCTCGCGGTACATCTCGAGCAGCACGCCGCGCACGTACGGGTAGCGCACCCGGGTGGGGGAGTAGGTGTACCAGGAGAACGCGGCGCCGCGCGGGCAGCCGCGGGGCTCGTACTCGGGCCTGTCGGGGCCCGCCGTGGGGTAGTCGGTCTGCTGCGCCTCCCACGTGATGATGCCGTCCTTGACGAACACCTTCCACGAGCACGACCCGGTGCAGTTGACTCCGTGCGTCGAGCGGACCACCTTGTCGTGGCTCCAACGGTCCCGGTAGAACGAGTCGGCGTCGCGCCCGCCCACCTGGTGCAGGGTCCGCAGGTCCGGGGAGACCTCGTTCTTCTGGAAGAAGCGCCGGGTGCGCAGCAGCGTGCGGATCACGTCGTCGTCCATCCGCGGCGGTGACGTGGTGGGGTCGTCCTGGATCGGCACGAGGGGTCCTCTCGACGACGGGGTGCTGGGCGGTCAGGTCGTGCGGTTCGCGGAGCGACGCAGCGGGCCCCAGGTGAACAGGGCCGTCGCGGCGCAGGTCACGGCCAGCAGTCCCAGGCCCGGCCCGTAGCTGCCGGTCGCGCTGAAGACGGCGCCCATGATGAGAGGCGGCACGAACCCGCCGAGGCCGCCCGCGGCCCCGACGACCCCCGTGACGGCCCCGACCTTCGCGGCGGGGGCGAGCCGCGCGACCAGGGCGAACGTCGCGCCCGAGGCGCCGCCGAGCACTGCGGCGAGGCCGAGGAACGCGATCGTGCCCACCGGGACGAGCGCCAGCTGGAAGGCCGCGACCGCCGCGAGGGCCGCTGCCACGACGAAGCACACGACGAGCACGACGATCGGGTCGGCGCGGTCGGAGAGCCACCCGCCGACGGGCCGCATCGCGACGGCCAGCACGACGAAGCCCGCGGTGCGCAGCGCGGCGTCGTCCGGGGTCAGGTCGAACGTGTTGGTGAGGTAGGTGGGCAGGTACACGCTGAACGCGACGAAGCCACCGAAGCCGACCGCGTACGGCCACGACAGCTGCAACGTCGCGGGGAGCTTGACCGTCTCCCACGTCCGGGCCAGGAACGAGCCGGGGGGTGGTGGTGTGCGACCCGGGGCGTCGCGCAGCAGCAGCGCCGAGACCGCCGCGTACACGACGAGGATCCCCGCGACGAGGACGAACGGTGCCGCGTTGCCGAAGCGGTCGGCGATCTTCACGGTCGTGAACGCCGAGATCGCCGTGCCGCCCATGCCGATCCCGAAGATGCCGAGCGCCGTGCCGCGCCGGGCCGGCGGGTACCAGGCGTTCACGAGCGGGACGCCGATCGCGAACGTCGTCCCGCCCAGGCCCAGGAAGAACCCGCCGAGGAGCATCGCGGCGTAGCTGTCGGCCACCAGCCCGACGAACAGCACCGGGAGCACGGTGAGCAGGCTGACCACGGGGAACATGAGCCGGGCGCCCAGACGGTCGGTGAGTGCCCCGACGGGGATGCGGCCGAGCGAGCCGACGATGATGGGGACGGCCACCACCACCGACTGCTCGAACACGGTGAGGTCCAGGCGCTCGCGGTACGCGGCGGCGAGCGGGCTGATGAGGGCCCAGGCCCAGAAGTTGACCATGAAGCCCACGGTCGCCAGGACGAGCATGCGGCCGGCAGGTCCGGCGGCATCCGCTGTCGGAGGCTTCCCGTCGGTCACAGCTCGCCCCCTCGATGGTGGCACCCGCGCGGCATATGTCCGGTTCGGACGGTAGCAGTGCTGGGCGCGCACCGCCCGATCGGGTGCCGACCGCGTCAGGTCAGCGGGGCGGTGACCACGTGCCGCGGTGCACCACGTCGGCGAGCGGTCGGCGTGCGCGTCGGGCGGCCGAGCCCGGCAGCCGTTCGACCGGGCCGGGGTGCCCCACCGTGATCGCGCCGACCGGCATGAACTCCTCCGGCACCGAGAACTCGGCCCGGAACGCCTCGGTGCGCGCGGCGGGGATGCCGAAGAAGCACGCCCCCAGCCCCGCGTCGACCGCCGTCTGCAGGATCAGCAGCGCCGCCATGCCCGCGTCGACGTGCCAGTACGGCACCGCCCACGGGTCGGCGTCGGGGTCCGTCCACCGCTTGTCGTCCTGCGCGTACCGGGCCAGGTACGCCGCCCGGCTCGAGTGCGGGACCACGACCACCGGGGCGACGCGCATCGCCTCGAGCCACGCGCTGGGCCGTTCCGTGCCCGCCGGCGTGGTCGAGCACCAGAACCGTGCGACGTCCGCCGGGTCGTCGAGCACGAGGAACCCCCAGCCCTGGCTGAAACCCGCGCTCGGGGCCCGCACCGCGTTGTCGAGCAGCCGGTCGACGAGCGCCGGGTCCACGGGGTCGGGGGTGTACGTGCGCACCATGCGGCGACGGCGGACCACGTCCTGGAACTCCATGGGCTCGATCATCGCCGAGTCCCGGCCGGTGTTCGCACGGACTGGCCGCAGACACGGTCGGTGAGCGGCCCGACCCGGCGCTTCGTCCGGTCTGTGCCACGATGCGAAGGTGAGCACCAGCGAGAGCTCGACCGACGTCCCGGGGGCGTCGGCGGGGCGTGGCCCGGGCCCGGCCGCCATGACGCTCGGAGCGCTGGGGGTCGTGTTCGGCGACATCGGCACGAGCCCGCTGTACGCGCTCCAGACCGTGTTCAGCATCGACCACAACGACGTCAGCCCGTCCGAGATCGACGTGCTCGGCGTGATCTCGCTGGTCCTCTGGTCCGTGACGATCATCGTGTCGGTCAAGTACGTCACGCTGGTCATGCGCGCCGACAACGAAGGCGAGGGCGGCATCCTCGCGCTCGTCGCGCTGCTACGTGCCCGCCTCGCGGGCCGACGGCGGCTGGCCGTCGTCACGCTGCTGGGGGTGTTCGGGGCCGCGTTGTTCTACGGCGACAGCGTGATCACGCCCGCGATCTCGGTGCTGGCCGCGATCGAAGGGGTCGCGGTGGTCGACGACTCGCTCGCCGGGCTGGTGCTGCCCGTGTCGGTCGTGGTCCTGACGCTGCTCTTCGTCCTCCAACGGTGGGGCACCGAGGTGGTCGGCAGGGCGTTCGGGCCGGTCATGGCCGCGTGGTTCGTGGTCCTGGCCGTGCTCGGCGCGCCGCACATCGTGGCGAACCCGCGGATCCTCGCGGCGCTGTCACCGACGTACGCGCTCACCTTCGTGGCCGAGCGGCCGTTCGTCGCGTTCGTCGCGATGGGCGCCGTGGTGCTCACCATCACCGGTGCCGAGGCGCTCTACGCGGACATGGGGCACTTCGGGGCGCGTCCCGTGCGCGCGGCCTGGTATGCGCTGGTGTTCCCCGCGCTCGCGCTCAACTACGTCGGCCAGGGCGCGATGATCCTCGACGACCCGACCACAGTCGCGAGCCCGTTCTTCCTCCTCGCACCGTCCTGGGCGACGCTGCCCCTCGTGGTCCTCGCGACGCTGGCCACCGTGATCGCGTCCCAGGCGGTGATCTCGGGCGCGTTCTCGGTCTCCCGGCAGGCCGTCCGTCTCGGCCTGCTCCCGCGCCTGACGGTCAAGCAGACCTCACGTGAGGAAGGCGGTCAGATCTACCTGCCCGTCGTCAACTGGATCCTGTTCCTCGGCGTCGTCCTCCTCGTCGTCCTGTTCCGCACCTCGACCCGGCTCGCGACCGCGTACGGGCTCGCCGTGACCGGCACCCTCGTGCTCACGAGCCTGCTCTTCCTGCTGCTCGCCCACGCCGTCTGGCACTGGCCGACGTGGCAGCTCGTCGCGTACGCCGTGGTGGTCGGTGGTCTCGAGGTGACGTTCTTCGTCGCGAACCTCACCAAGGTCTTCAGCGGCGGGTGGATCCCCCTGGTCGTGGCCGCCGCGGTCGTGACGCTCATGACGACCTGGCGCAGCGGCGCCGAGATCCTCGGGGCCCGGCGCCGCGAGCTCGAGGGTCCGCTCGACCGGTTCGTCGAGGAGATCCGGGTGGCGCGCGTCCCGCGGGTGCCCGGGCTCGCGGTCTTCCCCCACAACAACAGCACCACGACACCCCTGGCGCTGCGGCTGGCCCTGAGCTTCAGCCACGTGCTCCACGAGCACGTGGTCATCGTCCAGGTCGTCAACGAGAACGTGCCGCACGTCCGCCACACCGACCGGGTCCAGGTCTCCGACCTCGGCTACGCGGGTGACGGCATCGCCCACGTGCGGGTGCGCGTCGGGTTCAACGACAGCCAGGACATCCCGCGGGGGCTCGCGCTCGCGGTCGGCACGTCGCGCGAGCTCGACATCGACCTCCACGAGGCCCTGTACTTCCTGTCGGTCTTCACCGTGAGCACCACGGGCACCGCGCACCTCAAGGACTGGCGCGCTCGGCTGTTCGTCTGGATGGCGCACAACGCCGCGCGGCGCACCGAGGTGTTCCACCTGCCGCCCGGCCGGACCATCGTCATCGGCGCGAACCTCGACCTGTAGCGCGGGGACGCCGGTCCCTTCACGGTTCCTTGACGCCCGGGGAGCCGATCCTGACGGTTCCCGAACGCCACCACGGCACCGCGGCGGGCCCGCAGCGGGCATGCTGGAACCGCGGTCCGCCCCGGGCGCACCGCCTGTCGTCACCGCGGCCCTCCACGCTCCGACGACGCTCGTGGAAGGAGTGCGGAGATGGACATCAGGTCGTTCGTGCGGGACCGTCGCGGTGTGCTGGTCGTGCTCGCGGCGCTCGCCCCCCTCGTCGTGAGCGCGGCCCTGGCCCCGTTCCGGGACACGATCACCAGCACCACCGTCGCGCTGGCACTGGTCCTCGTCGTGGTCGGCGCTGCCGCGACCGGGTCGCGCCCTGCGGGGTTCGTCGCGGCGCTCTCCGCCGGTGCGTGGTTCGACTTCTTCCTGACCGCTCCGTACAACAGCTTCAAGATCGACGACGCGGACGACATCCAGGCCACCGTCCTGCTGCTGCTCATCGGCTTCGCGGTCAGCGAGATCGCGCTGTGGGGTCTGCGGCAGGAGTCGGCGGCGAGCCGGCGGGCGGGCTACCTCACCGGCGTCATCGGCACCGCGGAGATCGTGGCGGCCCGGGGGGAGTCGACCGACGCCCTCGTCGACCACGTCTCGCGGCAGATCGTGGAGGTCCTGGGCGTCGACGCGTGCGGCTTCGAGCCGCTCGCCGCGCAGGGCCGGTCGTCCGCGTGCCTCGAGCACGACGGGTCGGTGACCCAGCGCGGGCGCCCGGTCGACGTCGAGCGCCACGGGCTGCCCAGCGACGACGTCATCGGGCTCGAGGTGCGTCACGGCGGGGTCGGCGTCGGCCGGTTCGTGCTGACGGCCGCGACCCGGGTCGTGTCACCGACGCTCGAGCAGCGCCGGGTCGCTGTGCTGCTGGCCGATCAGGTCGGCGCTGCCCTGGCCAACCCCGCGGGCTGAGGCTCAGGCCCCGACGAGTTCGGTGAGCCCCTTGGTCGCCGGCGACCTCTGCCCGGCAGGACCTCTGCCCGGCAGGACCTCTGCCCGGCAGGACCTCGGGAGACAGCCGGCCGCCGACGGCGACCCCGCGGCGGTCAGCGGAGTCGTGCGCCCCGGGTGGGCCGCGTGCTCGTCAGGTGCGGTCCGGACAGGCCCAGGAACCGGCGCCACGGCGCGTGCGCGGGCCAGTGCATCAGCACCGTGCGCATGCCGACGGCCCACCGACGCCGGCGGGCCGCGAAGAGAGGTCGGGGCGAGATGCCGACCCACAGACCCCAGTCGAACCGCATGCGCCCCGTGAGGTGATAGCTGAGGTCCGCGTCGTCGTGGATGTCGTCGCGGGTGCGGTGCACGTTGGGCCGTGCGCGGCGCCAGGCCTCGGTGCGCATCGCCAGGTTGGAGCCGAAGACCGGCGGATGGGTCAGAGCGAGCGTCATCGCGGTGACGTAGCCGTGCATGTAGACCCAGGACGCGACCCGACCTGGCGGCCCCCACAGGTCGTAGAAGTCACCCGGCCCGGTCAGGACCTGCAGGCCGGGGTCCTCCTCGAACGCCCGGACGATGCGCTCGATCCAGTCCGGCGGGGGCTCCGAATCGGCGTCGCACCGGGCGATCAGGTCGGTCCCGGCCGCGTCGTACCCCCTGGCCGCGGCGGACCACACGCCAGGCACCGGTTCGTGCACCACCCGGGCGCCGGCCTGCGAGGCGATCTCGGCGGTGGAGTCCCGCGACGCGTTGTCGACGACGACGACCTCGTGCGGGGCGAGGGTCTGGCCTGCGAGCGAACGCAGGCAGCGCGGCAGGCGGGTCGCCTCGTCCCGCGCGGGAACGACGACCGTGACGGTCAGGTGCGAGGGGATGCCGCGCTCCGGCGTCGCGGCGCCCAGGACCGGCGTCTGCGTGGCGCCGACCAGGGGGCCGACCGTGGCGGCGTCACGCTCGGGCGGCACGGGACCGTCTCCGGTTCTCCTGCTGGATGGCCGTGACGAGCTCGCTCTTGGACATCGTGGAGCGGCGGGGGATGCCCAGGCCCTTGGCGGCCTCGTACAGGTGCGCCTTGGTGGCGCTGGCGTCGAGACGCACGTCGGTCGAGGTGCGACGCGGCGCGTCGGGCCCGCGGTGGCCACGGCCCTTCTTCTCGTCGTGCTTGCGCTCCCAGTGCTTGCCGACCTTCTCGTGCGTGTGCTCGAGGGTCGAGTACGCCGCCCCGAGCGCGCGCTCGCCCTCGCCGTACTGCTCGGCGGCGGCGTCGTGCGCCTTCGCGAAGGTCTCTCGCGCCTTCCTCCCCGAACGGGCCACCGTGCTCGGCAGCTCGCTCTTGTGGACCTTGCCCTTCTTGCCGATCATCGGCATGGCGACCTCCTGGTGCGCGGCTCGGCTGGTGCGGTGGCCTGGCCCCATGGTCGGCCGGACGGCCTCCCGCCGCATCTCGCGGCCGTCGCGTCAGGAGTGCTGCAGCCGGCCGGGGCGCGGCGGGTCGCTGACGGGCTCGCGCCGGCGGTACCACGTGGCGAACAGCATCGTCGCCAGCAGGATCTCCGCAGCGTCGCCCCCGTAGTACATCCACTGGGCGGCGTCTGCCAGTGAGCCGAGGTGCGCGTGCGGGTCGCTCGTCGTGCGGGCGTACAGCAGCTTGGCGAGGAAGGAGTGCGCCCCGGCCGCGACGACCAGCACGGCGAGACGCGTGGCGAAGGCCGACCGGTGCGGTGCGGGGTCGACCCCGGCGATCGACCAGGCGAACGCGTACCCGGCCAGCAGGAAGTGCAGCAGGATCAGCCACCGGAGCCCGGCGTGGGAGTGGCTCAGCTCGTAGAGCGGTGTCAGGTAGAGCACGAACAGGACGCCGACGGCGAGCACAGCGGCGGTCAGCGGATGGGTGACCGCACGGACCGGTGCGGTGCGCAGCACCCTGCTGACGGCGCGACCCGTGCGCTGCGGCATGGAACCCAGAGCGAGCGCCAACGGCGCCCCCGCGACCAGGGCCACCGGCGCGTACATGCCGAGCACCAGGTGCTGGGTCATGTGGGCGCGGTGGTCGTGGTGGGCGAGCGCAGTCATCGGGGGAGTGATGGCCACCGCCGCCAGGACCGCGCCGCACACCCATGCCGCGGTCCGCCATCGGGGATGGTCGGGCAGCGTGCCCGGACGTCGCCGCAGCGCGACCAGGTACGGGACGAGCAGCGCTGCGGCCACGGCCACCGGCGGCGCCCAGTCCGTCATCCGCGCCGGGGTCATGGCGTCTGCCTCGCTCGCCGGGCACGAAGTGCCATCGCGAGGCCGCCCGCCAGCAGCAGCAGGCCCGCGACGTTCCACGCCACGTCGTAGGGGAGGAGCTCGACCTCGTACCGGACCTGGTGCACGCGCAGCGCCTTGTGGTCCACCAGGCCGTCGAACACCTGGAACGCGCCGGCTCCGAGCAGGACGCCGCTCCAGAGCGCGGCGCGGGACAGCGCGCGTCGACGCGACAGGTCCGCCACGAGGAAGATCCCCGCCACGAGCACGATCAGCTCCGCGGCGTGCAGCAGCCCGTCGGAGAGCAGGGCGATGTCGGGGGTCGCCCGGTCGTAGAAGTGGTGCCAGCCCAGGATCTGGTGGAAGACGATCTGGTCGACCGCCGCCATCACGCCGATGCCGAGGAGTGCCCCCACCCACGTGGAGCGGCGGGGGTCCAGCGCCGCGGCCGGCCCCGTCACCGGCTCACCGTGGTGCCTGATCGCGTGGCCATGGGTTCCCCCTCGAAGCGGACCTCGGTGCCACCACCTTCTCGGGCCTGCCGGCCTCCCGCATCAGGAACGGCCCGACGGTCGGCGTCCTCCTGACGTCCTGTCCGGCGACGGAGCAGGAGAGCACCTGTCTGCCGTCGTCTGGATCGTCCGTCAGCTCTGCGCGTCGGTGGTCAGACGCAGCGCGCAGTGCCGCGGCCCGACGAACGGCTCGAGGGCCTGTGCGCGCACGGGGCCGCCCACCTGCTCCAGCACCCCCTGCGCGAGCCCGAGGTGCACGCTGCAGACGACCTCGGGGCGCTCCTGCGCGAGCTCCAGGAACGGGCAGCGCCACAGGTCGAAGGTCAGCGTGTCGGGGTCCAGCACGGGGTCGAAGCCCATCCTGTCCAGGTGGGCGTCGAGGGCGAGGACCTGTCGCTCGTGGGCCGCGTAGGTCTCGGATCCCTCGGGCGCCGCACGCCGCACGTCGTCGGGCGACCGTTCGGTGGCCGCGTCATCGTCCAGATGCCGCCCGATCCGGGTGCCGTGCTGCTGCGCGGAGCCCGGGACGTCGTCCATGGCCATGCCGTAGCCGTCCAGCAGCGCTCGGACGAGTGCAGCCTGGGCGATCGAGTCCTCGAGCCGTCGCGCCGCCAGGGGATCCTCGCGCACGTCGCGCGCCGTCGTGGAGCGGTACCGCATCGGTGGTCGCCCGCGCCCGGCCGGTGTGCCGGGGTCACGTCGGACGTACCCCTCGGCGATGAGCCGCTGCAGGTGCTCGCGGGTCGTGTTCTCGTGCAGACCCGTGGCGGCCGCGAGCTCGTCGACAGTGCACGCGCCGCGCCGCTGGAGGGCGTCGAGCAGCTCGACCCGGCTGCTCGAGGCGAGCGCCGAGCGCGCACGCCGACCGTGAAGACCGGTGCTCGCTGCCTCGTCCATGCGTGTCCCCTCACTCCTCGTGCACCGCAGCCTGCGTCGGCATCGACGTCGAGCCCAGGGACGTTCGTCCTGGGCACGGGGCTGTTCCGAAATACCACGATGAGCCCGTGGATAATCGACGCGTCGCCGCCCGCTCCGTCTTCCTGCTCCCAGCGGGGGCAGCGATGTTCGCGGGCCTCGACGGCGCCCTGCTGCTGCTGGGTCTGCCGGCCCCCGTCGACCTGCAGCGGCTGCCGGACGTGCACGGCCCGGTCATGGTGCTCGGGTTCGTGGGGACCGTCGTCGCACTCGAACGTGCCGTCGCTGTGGGCCGTCGAGCCGGGTACGCGTCCCCGCTCCTCCTGGGCGCCGGCGGCCTCGCCCTCGTCTCGCCCCTGCCGCGGGTCGTCGGTCAGACGGCGCTGCTCCTCGGGGCGCTCGCCCTCGTCTGGCTCTACACGCGCGTGTGGCGACGACAGCCCGCAGCTGCCGTCGCGGTCCAGGCGACGGGCGCCGCGCTCGCGGTCGCTGCCGCGGGGCTCTGGACGAGCGGGGTCGCCGTCCCGCACCTCGTCCCGTGCCTCGCCGGCTTCCTGGTCCTGACGATCGCCGGGGAGCGTCTGGAGCTGCTGCGCGTGGCGGCCCCACCGCGTGGCGTCGAGGACGCCGTGCTGGTCCTCGCGCAGGCGTGGTGCGTCGCGGCTGTCCTTGCCCTGCTGTGGCCCGCTGTCGGGTACCCGCTCCTGGGGGCGGTGCTGCTGACCCTCGTCGGCGTCCTCGTGCGTCACGACGTCGCCCGCCGCACCGTCCGCGCGGCAGGGCTGCCGCGGTTCATGGCGGTCGCGATGCTCGCCGGGTACGTGTGGCTCGCCGTCGCCGGGGCGGTGTGGCTCGCGGGCGGTCCGGTGCTCTCCGGCGGCGGCTACGACGCCGTGCTGCACAGCGTGTTCCTCGGCTTCGTGATGTCGATGATCATGGCCCACGCCCCGGTGATCCTGCCCGCCGTCGTGCGCCGTCCGCTGCCGTACCACCCGGTGATGTACACCCCGCTCGCTGTGCTGCACGTGACCCTCGCGCTGCGGGTGCTCGTCGGCGACGCCCACGACGTGCCGATCGCGGTGCAGGTCGGGGGGGTCGGCAACATCGTCGCCCTGCTGGGGTTCATGGTGGTCGCGGCTGTCTCCGTCGCCCGGGCAGGCCGACGTGGCCCCGACCGGCCAGGTCCCCGGCCGCGGGTCGTCGACCCCGAACCCGCGAGACCCGCCGGGCCGGCAGCGGTGGCGACGACGATCGGGCTGCGGCCGTGAACCGCGCGGCATGGCACCTGCGCGCCAACGTCGTCGTCCTGGCCTGGCTGGCCGCGGCGGCGCTCGCGACAGTCGTGCACCGCGAGATCGTCGGCTCCGGATGGCTCATGGTCCACCTGCTCCTGCTGGGCGGCGCCAGCACCGCGATCCTCATCTGGAGCCAGCACTTCGCCGACACGCTGCTCCGCCACCCGGCGAGCCGGACGGCGCTGCTGGCGCGCCTGGCCCTGCACAACGCGGGTGCCGTGGCCGTGGTGGTCGGGGTCCAGGTCGTCAGCACCCCGCTCGTCGTCGGGGGCGGCGCCGCCGTGGCGGGCGCCGCGGTGCATCAGGTCGTCGGCATCGCGCGGCAGCGCGGGCACGCCCTGCCCGCACGCTTCGCGCACCTCGTGCGCTACTACCTGGCCGCCGCGGCGTTCCTGGTCCCGGGGGTGGCCTGCGGCGTCGTGATGGCGCGCTTCCCCGTCGGCCCCGAGCCGCACGCGCGGCTGTCCGTCGCGCACACCGCCCTCACGCTGTTCGGCTGGGTCGGCCTGACCGTCGCCGGCACGCTCGTCGTCCTGTGGCCGACGGTGCTGCACGCCCGCATCCACCCCGCTGCGGAGGCCGCGGCGCGGCGCGCGTTCCCCGTCCTCGTGGGAGGGGTGGTCGTGCTCACGGCGGGGCCCGCATCGGGCAGCAGGGTGATCGTGGCCGCAGGAGCTGCCGTCGTCGTGGCGGGGATCGCCATGCTCGGCCGGTTCGTGGTCGCCCAGGCGCGCTCCTCGGCGCCCCGGTCGTTCTCGGCCTGGAGCGTGGGCGGCGCCCTGCTCTGGTGGACCGGCACGACGGTGGCCCTGGGGGTGCGGGTCGCCCTCGCCCCGGACTGGGACGCGGCCGCGGGCGCCCTCGTGGACCTGGTGCCCGCGTTCGTCGTCGGGTTCGTCGCCCAGGTGCTCGTCGGGTCGATGTCCCACCTGCTGCCCGTCGTGCTCGGTGGCGGTCCGGCGGTCCAGCGGCGCACGTCGGCTGCCCTCGACCGGGGTGGCGCGGCCCGGGTCGTCCTGCTCAACGGTGCGCTGCTGCTCTACGTCGCGCCGGTGCCCAGCGCCGTGCGGGTGGTCGTCTCGCTCGTCGGGCTCGGAGCCCTCGTCACGTTCCTCGTGCTCGCCGTCGTCGCGGTCCGCCAGTCCCGCGTCCCGGCGCCCCCCGTGCCGACGGGTGCACCGCCCGCCATCCCGCTGACGCCCGACCCGCTGCAGTCGACCCGGCACCGGGGAGGTGCCAGCGTCGCCGTGGCCGGGCTGCTCGTCGCCGTGGTCCTCGGCGTCGCGATGGACCCCGTCGCGGCGGGCGTCACGGACGCGGCCTCGGTGCCCGCGGGATCACCCGTCGCCGCCTCGGGCGGCACCACCACGGTGCAGGTCACGGCCCTGGACATGCGGTTCAGTCCCCGGTCGGTCGACGTGCCCGTCGGCGACCGGCTGGTCATCGAGCTGACGAACGGGGACTCCGCTGTGCACGACCTCGTGCTGGCGTCGGGCGCCACGTCGGGACGGCTCGAGCCGGGGGAGACCACCACCGTCGACGCGGGCGTCGTCTCCGCGGACACCGACGGGTGGTGCTCGGTCGCCGGGCACCGGCTCATGGGGATGACCCTGGAGATCGTCGCCACCGGTGCGGCCGCCGCGGCCTCCGCCCAGGTCGTCGACCACGAGCACGACCAGAGCCCGGGCGCCGCGGCCGCATCTGCCGCCGACGACATCGACCCGGGTGCCGAGCCGGACGCCGACTTCCGGCCGTGGGACGCCGTGCTGGCCCCCGCGGCCGTCTCCGGCGTCGAGCAGTCGGGTGGGACGGCTCAGACCGTCGACGGGGTGACCACGCACCACGTCACCCTGCGCGCCCAGGAGATCGAGCGCGAGGTCGCCCCCGGGGTGACGCAGCTCGCGTGGACGTTCAACGGCGCCGTGCCCGGGCCGGTGCTGCGGGGCCGCGTCGGTGACACGTTCGTGGTCACGCTCGTCAACGAGGGCAGCATCGGGCACTCGCTCGACTTCCACGCGGGCGCCCTGTCGCCGGACGACGTGATGCGCACGATCGCCCCCGGCGAGACGCTCACGTACACGTTCACGGCGAACCGCAGCGGCATCTGGATGTACCACTGCTCCACCGCGCCCATGAGCCTGCACATCGCGAGCGGCATGTTCGGGGCAGTCGTCATCGACCCGCCCGGGCTCCCGGCGGTCGACCACGAGTACCTCCTGGTCCAGTCCGAGCTCTACCTCGGTCCGCAGGGCGGGGAGTCGGACGCGGCGAAGGTCGCCGACGGCGAGCCCGACCTCGTGGTGTTCAACGGGTACGCGAACCAGTACCGCTACCGCCCGATCGAGGTGCCGGCCGGTGACAGCGTGCGCATCTGGGTGCTCGACGCCGGGCCCAACCGGGCGAGCGCGTTCCATGTCGTGGGGAGCCAGTTCAGCTCGGTGTACCGGGAGGGCGACTGGGTGCTGCGGGACGGTGGGTCCACCGGCACCGGGGGAGCCCAGGTGCTCGCGCTGCAGCCCGCGGAGGGCGGCTTCGTCGAGCTCACGTTCCCCGAGGCCGGCACCTACTCGTTCGTGACGCACGCGATGAGCGACGCCGAGTCGGGCGCCGCCGGCCGGTTCCTCGTCACGGACGGCTGACGGCGGCCCCTCGGTCCGCCGGCACGGGTCAGCGCGGGCGCGAACCGGTGCCGGGGCGCTCCACGCGCTCCCAGCCCGGGCGCACGGCGCGCGAGCCGATGTGCTCGTCGCGGGACCGGTAGACGATGTACGGCCGGACCACGTACCCCAGCGGTGCGGAGAAGACGTGCACCAGCCGGGTGAACGGCCACAGCATGAACAGGAGCATCGCGCTGAGCACGTGCAGCTGGAACATCAGCGGCACGTCGCCCATGAGCGCCGCGTCGGGCCGGAGCGTGAGGAGCCCGCGCACCCACGGCGCGATGGACCCCCGGTAGTCGTACGCCTCACCGAAGACCTGGAACAGCACGGTCGCCGCGGTCCCGAAGGTCAGCGTCGCCCCGAGGCTGACGTACATCACCTTGTCCATGCGGGTGGTCGCCGTGAACACCCGGGTGACCGTGCGCCTGCGGTAGACCAGGATCGCGAGCCCGGCGAGGGTCAGCACGGCTGCCGCGGTGCCCATCCACGTCGCGCCCAGGTGGTAGACGTGCTCGGTCACACCGATCGCCTCGAGCCAGCTGCGCGGGACCAGCAGCCCCACGACGTGCCCGCCGATCACCATGAGGATCCCGACGTGGAACATCGGCGATCCCCAGCGCAGCAGACGGTTCTCGTAGACCTGCGACGAGCGCGTCGTCCAGCCGAACTGGTCGTAGCGGTAGCGCCACGCGTGCCCGACGACGAACACGGCGGCCGCGACGTAGGGCACGACGACCCACCACAGGGTGTCCCAGGTGTTCACGAGAGCGCCTCCACAGGTCGGGTGGTGGGAAAGGGGAGCAGCGGGGCCGACAGCCCTACCATCTCCTGCGGCGGCCCGGCGGCGACCAGCGCGGTGAAGCGCTCCGCCGTCGCGGCGTCCACCTGCGGCAACGTCAGGCAGACCGCGTCGAGCACGTCGGCGTACGGGCTGCCCAGATCGTGCAGGGCAGATCGCAGCACCTCGAGACCGTCGCGGTGGGCGCCCAGCAGCAGGTCGCTGATCTCGCCCGGCTCGCGCGCGGACAGCTCGAGCACCGCCGGCAGGAAGTCGGGGAGCTCGTCGGGGGGTGGCTGCCAGCCGCACGCCCGGTACGCCTCGACGAAGGTCACCAGGGCCATGCCGCGCCGGCGGGTGTCGCCCGCGGCGTAGAACGTCAGGTACAGCGCGCAGCGTCGCTTGAGGTCGAACGTGCGGACGTACTCGGCCTCGTGCTGGGCGAGGTCCCACACGTCCACCCGGTCGAGGAACGAGGTGAACGCCTTCTCGACCCGACGGGGCAGGTCCGCCACCGTCGAGCGCAGCGTCGCGAACCCGTCTCGGAGGTCGGCGGTCGGGTAGTCGAGCAGCAGCGCGGCCGTCATGTGCGCGACCGCCCGCTGCGGGCCGGTGCACGTGACCGGGGTCAGGAACGGCAGGGCGGTGCGCGTCATGACCGCGCCTCGGGTCCCTGGCCGTACCCGGCCTGGTCGGGCTCGGGCGGGAACAGCCCGGGCGGTGCGCCGTCGCCGTTCCAGTTGAGCAGGTTGACGCGCGTCGGCGCCCCCTGGTCGGCGGGGCCCTCCCCGAGCTGACGGTCACGCAGAGCGTGGAACGTCTCGACGCTCGCGCGCACGGGGCGCCCGCTCGAGGAGCCGAAGGGCCCGCCCATCCCTGGGCCGCCCTCGCCGTCGAGCGAGCAGCCGGTGGCGATCTCCTCGAGCTCGCGTGCGCCTTCGGCGTGCGCGGCCGGGATGACGTACCGGTCCTCGTACTTCGCGATGGCCAGCAGCCGATACATCGCCTCGATGGTCGTGGCGTCCATGCCGACGGCGGCGGCGATGCGCGGGTCCTGCTCGATCCCGAGGTTCACGTTGCGCATGTGGGCCCGCATCGCGGCGAGCCGCTGCAGCGACGCGACCACGGGCTCGGTGTCGCCGGCGGTGAACAGCCCGGCCAGGTACTCGACCGGGATGCGCAGGCGGTCGATCGCCGCGAACAGCGTGGGCGCGTCCTCGCCGTCGGCGCCCGAGCCCGACACCACGTCGACCACGGGGGACAGCGGGGGGATGTACCAGACCATCGGCATGGTCCGGTACTCGGGGTGCAGGGGCAGGGCGACCTGGTACTCCGCGATCAGCTTCCAGATCGGGGAGGCCTGTGCGGCGGTGATCCAGTCCTCGGGGATGTCGGCCTCGCGGGCCGCCCGGACCACCTCCGGGTCGTGCGGGTCGAGGAAGACCGAGCGCTGGGCGTCGAGCAGCTGGGTGGGGTCCTCGACGCTCGCGGCCTCGAGCACCCGGTCGGCGTCGTACAGCACGAGGCCGAGGTAGCGCAGCCGCCCGACGCAGGTCTCCGAGCACACGGTCGGCAGCCCGACCTCGAGCCGCGGGTAGCACATCGTGCACTTCTCGGCCTTGCCCGTGGCGTGATTGAAGTACACCTTCTTGTACGGGCAGCCGGTCACGCACATGCGCCAGCCGCGGCACGCGTCCTGGTCGACCAGCACGATGCCGTCCTCTGAGCGCTTGTACATCGCGCCCGACGGGCACGACGCCACGCACGACGGGTTGAGGCAGTGCTCGCAGATGCGCGGCAGGTAGAACATGAACGCCGACTCGAACTCGGCCTTGACCTGCGTGCTCATCGTGGCGAGCACCGGGTCGCCCGCCATCGTCTCGCCCGAGCCGCCGAGGTCGTCGTCCCAGTTCGCGGACCAGCGGATCTGCATGTCGTCGCCGGTCAGCAACGACTTGGGGCGGGCGACGGGGGTGTGCTCGCCCAGCGGCGCCGACAGGAGCGTGTCGTAGTCGTACGTCCACGGCTCGTAGTAGTCGTCGATCCCCGGCAGCGTCGGGTTGGAGAAGATGTGCGCGAGCTTGCTGAACCGCCCGCCGGCCCGGAGCTTGAGCCGGCCGCCGCGCGTGCGCACCCACCCCCCGCGCCACCGGTCCTGGTCCTCGTACCGGCGCGGGTAGCCGACGCCCGGGCGGGTCTCGACGTTGTTGAACCACACGTACTCCACGCCGGTGCGGTTCGTCCACGCCTGCTTGCAGGTCACCGAGCAGGTGTGGCACCCGATGCACTTGTCGAGGTTCATCACCATCGACATCTGAGCCATGACACGCATCAGTACTGCACCTCCTGCGAGCGACGGCGGATCACTGTGACCTCGTCACGCTGGTTGCCCGTGGGTCCGAGGTAGTTGAACGCGAAGGACAGCTGCGCGTACCCGCCGATCAGGTGGCTGGGCTTGAGCAGCACCCGGGTGAGCGAGTTGTGGATGCCGCCGCGGAGCCCCGACGTCTCCGACCGCGGCACGTCCACCGTGCGGTCCTTGGCGTGGTACATGTACACGGTCCCGGCCGGCATGCGGTGGGAGACGATCGCGCGGGCGACCACGACGCCGTTGCGGTTGTACGCCTCGATCCATTCGTTGTCGCGCACGCCGATCGTCGTCGCGTCCTGCGGGGACATCCAGATGGTCGGGCCGCCCCGGGACAGCGACAGCATGAAGAGGTTGTCCTGGTACTCCGAGTGGATCGACCACTTGGAGTGCGGGGTCAGGTACCGCACGGCCACCTCCGCGGTCCCCTCGGAGCCGGGCGCCCCGCTCGGGTCGGTCGACCCGGGCCGCGCGTCGCCGAACAGCCGGTGCAGGTCGAGCGGTGGGCGGTAGACGGGCAGGTTCTCGCCGAGCTCGGTCATCCAGTCGTGGTCGAGGTAGAAGTGCTGGCGACCCGTGAGCGTGTGCCAGGGCTTGAGGTGCTCGACGTTGATGGTGAACGGCGAGTACCGGCGCCCGCCGTGCTCGGAGCCGGACCACTCGGGCGAGGTGATGACCGGCACCGGGCGCGCCTGCACGTCCGCGAACCGGATCCGCTCGCCCTGGTGGTCGCGGGCGAGCGAGGCCAGCTCGGTGCCCGTGCGCTTCTCCATCTGCTCGAACCCCTGGACCGCGAGGCGGCCGTTCGTGGTGCCCGAGAGCGCCAGGATGGTCTCGCACACGTGCTGGGCGGTGGCGAGCCGCGGCCGCCCCGCCGCGGGGCCCGCGGGCACCGTCCCGTTGAGCCGGCCGAGTGCCTCGACCTCCGGCTCGGGCGAGTACGTGACGCCCTTCGTCACCATCCCCGCCGCGGCGGTCAGGGGGCCGAGCGCGGCCCACCGGTCCGCGATGGTCGTGTAGTCGCGCTCCACGACGACGAGCTTGGGCATCGTGACGCCCGGCACCAGCTCCGCCTGCGCGGGCACCTGCCCGTACGGGGTGCTGAGCTCGTCGGGGGTGTCGTGCAGCAGAGGGGCCGCCACGAGGTCCTCGCGCACGCCGAGGTGCACGGTGCCGAGCCGCTGCACCTCGCGGACGAGAGTCGCGAACGTGTCGAAGTCGGTGCGGGTCTGCCACGGCGGCGCGATCGCCGGGTTGAACGAGTGCACGAACGGGTGCATGTCCGTGGTCGACAGGTCGGACTTCTCGTACCACGTGGCGGTCGGCAGCACGACGTCGCTGAACAGCGTGGTGGACGTCATCCGGAAGTCGCTCGTGACGAGCAGGTCGAGCTTGCCGCGCGGCGCCTCGTCGTGCCACTCCATGCTCACGGGGCGACGCCCGGGCTCGGACTCCTCGGCCCGCACCGCGTTGTCGGTGCCCAGCAGGTGCCGCAGGAAGTACTCGTTGCCCTTGCCGGACGATCCGAGGATGTTCGCGCGCCACACAGTCAGCACCCGGGGGAAGTTCGCCGGGTCGTCGGGGTCCTCGCACGCGAACCGCAGCCGCCCGGCCTCCAGCTCGTCCACGACGTGCTGCGCGGGCTCCACACCCTGCGCGCGCGCCTCGTCCACGAGATCGAGCGGGTTGCGGTCGAACGTGGGGTAGGACGGCATCCACCCGCGACGGGCCGACTCCACGAGGCAGTCGGCGGTGGTGCGCCCGGCGAACGTGCCCTCCGCGAGCGGGCTGGCCAGCGCATCGGCGGGCAGCCCGTCGTAGCGCCACTGGTCGGTCGCGAGGTACCAGAACGCCGTGCCGATCATGTGGCGCGGCGGACGCGACCAGTCCAGGCCGTTGGCGTACTGCGCCCACCCGGTCACGGGCCGGCACTTCTCCTGCCCGACGTAGTGCGCCCAGCCGCCACCGTTGACGCCCTGGCACCCGGTCATCGTCACGAGCGCGAGGAACGCGCGGTAGATCGTGTCGGAGTGGAACCAGTGGTTGGTCCCGGCCCCCATGAGGATCATGGAGCGTCCGCCCGACGCCTCCGCGTTCTCGGCGAACTCCCGTCCGATCCGTTCTGCCGCGGCGGCGGGCACCGACGTGATCTCCTCCTGCCACGCGGGGGTGCCCGGGCTGGTGGGGTCGTCGTAACCCGTGGGCCAGTCGCCCGGCAGCCCGTCACGCCCCACGCCGTACTGGGCGAGCATCAGGTCGAACACCGTGGTGACGAGGTGGTCGCCGATCCGCCGCACGGGCACGCCGCGGCGCACGATGCCGGCGCCGCCCTGGTGCTCGTTGCCGGGCTGGGGCGCCACGTCGAAGCGGGGCAGGTCGATGGTGACCGCTGCGCCGTCCCAGTCCGCCGCGTCGGCCACGGAGAGCACGGGGTCGATGTCCCCGAGGTCGAGGTTCCACTGCCCCGCCTGCGCCGGGTCGAACCGGTGGCCGAGCGTGCCCGGCGGGACGACGGCGGTGCCCGACGCGTCGAGGACCACAGTCTGGAACGCCGCGTCGCGGTCGGTGCTGGGCGAGGGCAGCAGGTCGCCGGTGAGGAACTTGTCCGGTACCCAGCCGTCCTCGCGCGCCTTGAGCCGCACCAGGTGCGGGGCGTCGGTGAACCGCGTCATGTACGACGCGAACTGCTCGGTGCGGCGCTCGACGAGGAACTCGCGCAGGATGACGTGCCCCATCGCGATCGCCAGGGCGCCGTCGGTGCCCGGGTGCGGTGCCAGCCACTCGTCCGCGAACTTGCTGTTGTCGGCGTAGTCCGGCGAGACCGTGACGACCTTCTGCCCGCGGTACCGGGCCTCCGTCATGAAGTGCGCGTCGGGCGTGCGGGTCACCGGGACGTTCGAGCCCCACATCATGAGGTAGCTCGCGTTCCACCAGTCGGCGGACTCCGGGACGTCGGTCTGGTCGCCGAACACCTGCGGCGAGGCGACCGGCAGGTCGGCGTACCAGTCGTAGAACGACAGCATGGTGCCGCCGAGCATCGACACGAACCGGGAGCCGGCCCCGTGCGAGACCATCGACATGGCGGGGATGGGGGAGAAGCCCGCGATCCGGTCGGGCCCGTACTCCTTGATCGTGTGCACGTGCGCGGCGGCCACGATCTCGGCCGCCTCGTCCCACGTCGCCCGGACCAGGCCGCCCTTGCCACGGGCCGACTTGTACGCCCGCGAGGTCTCGGGGTCGGACGTGACCTCGGCCCACGCCAGGACCGGGTCGCCGGTGCGCTGCTTGGCCTCGCGGTACGCCTGCAGCAGCACGCCGCGCACGTACGGGTAGCGGATCCGCGTGGGGGAGTACGTGTACCAGGAGAACGCTGCACCCCGCGGGCAGCCCCGGGGCTCGTACTCGGGGGAGTCCGGGCCGACCGACGGGTAGTCGGTCTGCTGCGTCTCCCACGTGATGATGCCGTCCTTGACGTACACCTTCCACGAGCACGACCCGGTGCAGTTCACGCCGTGCGTCGAGCGCACCACCTTGTCGTGCGACCACCGGTCACGGTAGAAGGAGTCGCCCTCGCGGCCACCCTGAAGAAAGACCGAGCGGAGGTCCTCGGAGACCTCGCCGCGGCGCAGGTGCGAGCCGAGGCGCAGCAGCCGGTCGACGGCGGCGTTGTCCGTGCCGGTCGTGCGCGGCCGGTCGGTGGGTGCAGGCATGATGACCTTCTCTGATCAGCTCGGACGACGTGCGCCGGGCCGCGCGTAGTTGGCCCAGGTCAACCAGGTGCACAGCGCGAAGTAGGCCGCCGCGCCGATGAAGAACGCCCGGGGGCTCCAGGCGGACAGGGCCATGCCCACGAGGAACGGCCCGAACGCCGCGATCGCGGACGTGAACCCGATGACGCCGCCGGCCTGCCGGCGGTCGAAGATCATGGGCATCTGCTTGAACGTCCCGGCGTTGCCGATGCCCGCGAACGTGAAGATCGCCAGCATGCCGACCAGGAACCAGGTGAACTGGCCGACGTCGTGCGGGTCCAGGAAGAGCAGCGTGAACACGGTGCTCGCGGTCATGCCGATCCCGGCCACGAGCGTCCACACCGCACCGCCGAACCGGTCGCACAACGGCCCCCACGCGGCCCGGGTCAACGAGCCGAGCAGCGGCCCGAGGAACGCGAACTTGAGCGGGTCGGGGGCGTCGGCGAAGCTGCCGTACTCGTTGAGGATCAGCAGGCCGAGCTGCGCGGCGAAGCCCGAGAACGCCCCGAACGTCATCAGGTAGATCGCGGTCATGAGCCACGTGTCGCGGTTGGAGAAGATGTCCAGCTGCTGCCGGAAGTTCGCCGTGACGGGCACACGGCGCAGGAACAGCGCCGCCATCACGATGCCGGCCAGGACCCACGGGACGAGGACCAGCCCCGCGTTGTGCAGCCAGAGCTGTCCGCCGTCGACCGTGGTCTGCGGGGTGAGGGCCGCCGTGCCGAGCAGGCCGAAGCCGACCACCCAGGGGACCAGGAACTGGATGAGACTGACCCCGAAGTTGCCGATGCCCGCCTGGAGCCCGAGCGCCGTGCCGGACATCTTGCGCGGGAAGAAGTAGCTGGTGGACGGCATGAACCCGGCGAACGCGCCACCACCGATGCCGGTGGCGGCGGCCAGCAGGAGCAGCACGCCGTACGACGTCGTGGCATCGCGGACCGCCAGCGTCCAGCCGATCATCGGGAGCAGCAGGAGGGTCGCACTGCCACCGACCAGTGTCCGGGTGCCGACCACGGGCGGCAGGAACATGAACACCAGGCGCAGGAGCCCGCCGGCCAGGCCCGGCACCGCGACCAGCCAGTACAGCTGGCCCTTGTCGAGGTCGAACCCGATCGTGGTGAGCCGCGGGGCGATCGCTGACACCAGGTACCACACGGTGAACGCGAGGGTCAGGTTGTAGGTGGTGATCGCCAGCGTCCGCCACGCCAGCCGTCGGTCCCAGGTCTCCGCGTTCTCGGGGTCCCAGCCTGTCAGGTCACGGGTCGTGCTCGTCAGTGTGGCCATCTGCAACTCCCTCGTAGCGGCAGTCTTCCTGGTCCGGTCCAGGCCAGGATGGCGCGACGCTCACGGGGCCTGCGAGCCCGTAGACCGTGGAAAATCCCGGCGCTGCCGGGGGTGCCAAGGACGGCCCCCATCGTGCGCTCACCGGGTCCGGCACGTTGCCGATCTCCGCAGCTCTTTGTCAGCACCCAGGGGGTACGTCGACACGAGCTGGGTGCCTCGCACACCAGCGTGATGAAGGCGGTCACGTCTCGGCCGGGGGCTAGTCTCGGCGCTGCCACCTCAGCGAGAGGACGCCACCGTGCCGACCGACCTGCCGTACCCCGTCCGCGCGACGGAGCGCGTCCTGACCGTCGAGGGTCGGTCGGTCGGGTACACCGCGTGGACCACCGACGACCCCGCGGACGACACCGCGCCCCCCGTCCTCCTGCTGCACGGCGTGACCGACTCGGCCGAGTGCTGGGACCCGGTGGCGCGGGTCCTCGCGCCCGGTCGCCGGGTCGTCGGTGTCGACGCGCGCGGCCACGGGCGCACGCCGCTCGGTGACCGGCCGTTCACGATCGCGGCGCTCGCGGACGACGCAGCGGCCGTCCTGCGCACCATCACCGACCGCCCGGCGTTCGTCGTCGGGCACTCGATGGGCGGCCTCGTCGCCCAGGAGCTCGCACTGACGCGACCCGAGCTGGTCGCCGGGGTGCTGCTGGAGGAGCCGGCGTGGTCGGCCGGTCGGCCCGCCGACGCCGCGGGTGTCCCCGACTTCCTCGGGCCGCTCCTGGAATCGTTTGCGGGCGTCGACGCTGCGCCGCTCGAGGCCTACGGGCGTCGTGCGAACGCGGGGTGGCCCGACGACGAGATCGGTCCGTGGGCCCGGTCGAAGACGCAGGTCGACCAGCGGCTGGCGCACGTGCCGCACGACTGGCAGGGCCGTGACTGGGTCGAGTCGCTCGCCGGGCTCGATGTCGCGGTGACGGTCGTGAGCGGAGCGCCGTCGCTCGGCTCGGTCGTCGACCCGGCAGCAGCCGCCCGGGCGCGCGAGATCCTCGGGGGTCGCCTCGTGCACGTCCCGCTCGCCGGGGCCGGTCACAACCCGCGGCGCGACGACCCGTCCGCGTTCCTCGCAGCAGTGGGCGCAGCGCTCGACCGCCTCTAGATCAGCGCCCGCCGCTCGACCTGCTCGAACGCGGATGCGGCATCGGAACGGCGCTCCCACAGCCGCACCTCGCCGGCCGCGAGCGAGGCCCGCACGTCCACGATCCGCTGGTTGCTGCTGCCCCGGAACTGCAGCCCCGGGTCGCGCAGCTCGCGGCGGAACGGGCCGTCCACCAGCACGTCCACCTCGCGCAGCAGCGCGACCTTGTCGTCGCTGTCGGCGAGCAGCTCCTCGAACGTGTAGCCCGACCACGCCCACACGTCCTTGGTGTGACCGAAGGCTCGGCGCAGGCGCGTGACGAGACGCAGGCAGACGCCGGTGTTGAGGAACGGCTCGCCGCCCAGCAGCGTCAGCCCCTGCACCGACTCGTGGCCCAGGTCCGCCAGGATCCGGTCCTCGAGCTCGTCGGTGTACGGGCGGCCGTAGCGGAAGCTCCAGGTGGCCTCGTTGAAGCAGCCCTCGCACGCGAACAGGCAGCCGCTGACGTACAGGCTGCACCGCACGCCCTCGCCGTCGACGAACTGGAACGGCTTGTAGTCCCCGACGTGGTCCTGGCTGAGCTTGTCGGACAGCCATTCGCGGGGGAGCGGGGTACGCATCTCAGCCCTGGTCGGACGCGCCCGGCTGCATGGGCACCCCGCCCACGGCGCCGGTCATGTGCTTGACCCGTGAGGCGATCTCGGTGTGCCGGCCGTGCACCATGGGCCGGGCCTGCGGGTTGCCGAGATAGCCGCACGTGCGCTTGACGACGTCGCAGGTCAGCGGGTCGGCGTTGCCGCACTCGGGGCACTCGAACCCGCGGGCGGTCGCGTCGAAGTCGCCCGAGTAGCCGCAGGCGTAGCACCGGTCGATCGGGGTGTTGGTCCCCAGGTAGCCGACCCTGTCGTACGCGTAGTCCCAGACCGCCTCGAGCGCGCGGGGGTTCTGCTGGAGCACCGGGTACTCGCAGTAGTGGATGAACCCGCCCGACGCGTAGGTCGGGTAGTCCATCTCGAAGTCCAGCTTCTCGAACGGCGTGGGGTTCTTGCGCACGTCGTAGTGGAAGCTGTTCGTGTAGTAGTCCTTGTCGGTGATGTCCGCGACCGACCCGAACTTGGCCTTGTCGAGCCGGCAGAACCGGTCCGTCAGGCTCTCGCTCGGGGTCGAGTAGACGCTGAACTGGTAGCCGTTCTCCCGGCTCCACGCGCTCGTGCTGGAGTGCAGGGTGCGCAGGATGTCGAGCGTGAACGCCTTCGCCTCGGGGTCGTGCTCCCACGCGCCGCCGTAGAACGCCGCGGCGACCTCGTACAGGCCGATGAAGCCGAGCGACACCGTGGCGCGGCCGTCCTTGAACAGCGCGTCCACGGAGTCCCCGGCCGCGAGCCGCTCGCCGAACGCGCCGTACACGTAGAGGATCGGCGCGTTGGCGGGCGTGGCCTCCTTGCAGCGCGCGATCCGGAACAGCAGCGCGTCGCGCGCGATGGCCAGCCGCTCGTCGAGGATTCCCCAGAACCGCTCGGTGCTGCCCTGCGCTTCGAGCGCGATGCGCGGCAGGTTGAGCGTGACGACGCCCAGGTTCATCCGGCCCTCGGAGACGTCGTTCCCCGCGGCGTCCTGCCACCCCTGCAGGAAGGACCGGCACCCCATCGGCACCTTGAAGCTGCCGGTCAGCTCGACGATCTTGTCGTAGTTGAGGATGTCGGGGTACATGCGCTTGGTCGAGCACTCGAGCGCGAGCTGCTTGATGTCGTAGTTGGGGTCGCCCTCGTCGAGGTTGAGGCCGCGCCTGAGCGTGAAGATCAGCTTGGGGAAGATCGCGGTGCGCTTCTCGCTGCCCAGCCCGTCGATGCGGATCTGCAGGATCGCCCGCTGGATCTCGCGCTCGAACCAGCTCGTGCCCAGGCCGAACCCGAGCGAGGTGAACGGCGTCTGCCCGTTCGACGTGAACAGCGTGTTGATCTCGTACTCGAGGCTCTGCATCGCGTCGTAGATGTCCTTGCGCGTGCGCTCCTCGGCGTACTGGTGGTGCAGCGCCTCGTCCGTGACCCAGCGCGCAGCGTCGGCCAGATGCTTGGCGAAGTTCCGCTCCGCGTACGGGGCCAGCAGCTCGTCGATGCGGTTGGCCGAGCACCCGCCGTACTGGCTCGAGGAGACGTTCGCGATGATCTGCGAGATCTGCGCGGTGGCCGTCTGGATCGACCGGGGCGGCTCGACATCGGCGTTGCCGATCCGGAACCCCTTGCTGAGCATCGTCTGGAAGTCGATGAGGCAGCAGTTCGTCATCGGCGCATAGGGGTGGTAGTCGAGGTCGTGGTAGTGGATGTCGCCCTTCTGGTGGGCGTTCGCCACGTGCGGGGGCAGCATCTTCAGGCCGATGGCCTTGCCCACCGCGCCCGCGGTCAGGTCCCGCTGCGTGTTGAAGACATCGCTGTCCTTGTTGGCGTTCTCGTTGACGATCGACTGGTCCTTGTCGATCAGCCGGACGATCGAGTGGTTGATGTCGGTCGCCTTGCTGCGGGCGAAGTCACGCTGGATGCGGTAGCTGATGTACGCCTCGGCGACGGCGTACTCGTGGCTGTCGAGCAGCACGTGCTCCACGACGTTCTGGATCTCGTAGATCTTGACGTCGACGCTGAAGCGTGCGGCCAGCTCGCGGTTGATCCGCGCGACGAGGTCACGCAGCGTGCGGTGCGTCGTGGGCGTCGGCTCGCCGTGCACCTCGGTGAACGCCTTGGCCAGCGCCGCGAAGATGCGCTCGTCGTCGAACGCCAGCCGTCGGCCGTCGCGCTTGGCGACCATCAGCCCCCGAGGGGTGGTCGTGGCCGTCGTGGCCGCCGCCGCGGGGGACTCGGTCTGCAGCATGCGCGTGCCTTCCTCAGTCACCGAACCGGTGGCGGCGCCATGCGGACCGCGGGTTCAACGACAAGATGTGGTGGTCGTGTGATCGCTAGACGCTAGATGTAGTGCTGTTCGGCGACCCAGGTCAAAGGTCCCTGGTCGCATCCCCAGCCGCATGAAAGCGGGCCGACAAGAGTTCTCTGACCGATGCACACAGACGCTTCACGTGATTTCCGGTCGTTCCCCCTCCGCAGTCAGGTGCGGTCGCCTAGGTTCGCCCCGTGGCCCCACTCCACCAGCGGTCGGAACCAGGTCCCGCGCCCCGTCATGCGCGGCGGCAGCGCAGCCACGCGGTCGCGCGGGGCGTCTCTCTGGGGCTCACGGCTGTGCTCGTCGGGGTGGGAGGTGCGGCGACGGGTGTCGCGGCACGGCTGGGCGGGAACATGACGCACGTCGACATGGTGGGCCTGATCGCCGAGCCGTCGTCCACGCCGAGCAGCGCGGGCCTCGACGACCCCGGCGCGGGGGCAGCGGTCACCATCCTGCTGCTCGGCTCGGACCAGCGCGACGGCGAGAACGCGGCGATCGGCGGCGAGGCCGACACGATGGCGTCCGACACCGTGATCGTCGCCCACCTCTCCGCCGACCGGTCACGGGTCGAGCTCGTGTCCATCCCGCGTGACTCGATGGTGCGCATCCCCGCCTGCTCTGCGGTGGACGGCTCGACGTCCAAGCCTCGGGAGCGTGGCCAGTTCAACGAGGCGTTCGGGATCGGGTGGGACCTCGGTGGTGACCTCGGCACCGCGGCGGCGTGCACGGCGAGCACCGTCACGGAGAACACGGGCGTGCGGATCGACCATGTGGCCGTGGTCGACTTCGCGGGGTTCCAGCAGATGATCGGCGCGATCGGCGGGGTCGACATCTGCATCCCCGTGCCGATGAAGGACCGCTACACCGGGCTGGACCTCGGGCCCGGTGACCAGCACCTGAACGGTGTCGTGGCGACTCAGCTCGCCCGTTCCCGGCACATCGAGGGGACCGACGGCTCGGACCTCAACCGCATCGGCAACCAGCAGCGCCTGCTGTCGGCCGTGCTGGGGGAGGTGCTCGCGAAGAACGTCCTGACCGACGTCCCCGAGCTCCTGTCGTTCCTGTCGGCAGCGACCAGCTCGCTGACCACCGATAACGATCTCGACGTCCGGCGGATCGCCGGGCTCGGGTACAGCATGCGCGGCATCGGCAGGGAGCAGATCACGTTCATGACGATCCCGAACGGCCCGGACCCCGCCGACCACGACCGGGTCGTGTGGACCGACGAGGCCGACGCGGTGTGGGCCGCCATGGCGCAGGACCTCCCCGTCGTCCCGGCCGACGAGACCGCGCCGCCACCGGCCACCGACGTCGCCCCGGCGCCTGCGACGACCAGCACGTCGCCAGCCCTCGGCACGTCGCCGTCGCCCACGACCGCACCCGTCGCTCCCGTCCCGGTGCCAACGCAGACGAGGTCCGCGGGCCGCGAGCCGTTCACGGGCGCCGACGTCACCGCCACCTGCGAGGCCTGAGCGCGCGGGATCCGACTCCCGCCGCGCGTCGCCGGACCGGCTACCGCTCGTCGAGGAGCGCGTCGATCGCCGACCTGACCTCGGGCGCGCGATCCCGTTTGATCGCCACCAGCGGTGAGTCCCCGCCGAGGTGCGGGTTCGCGCCCAGGAACCAGGCACGCGCGGCAGCGTCGCCCCGGGCACCCGCGACCTGCGTCCAGGTCCGGTGCGCGAGCCGCAGGCGTCGTGCGGCGTCCGGTCCCGGGACGGACCCACCGGGTTCGGCCCACTCGGCCGCCTGCTGCTTGCTCGTGGCCCCTGCGACGGCCGCGACGTATGTCGGGCCCAGCGCGGCGACGAGCTCGTGCGCAGCGGTCCGCGCGGCCGAGTCGCGGGTCGCCAGGACCCGACGGATGGCGTCCTCCGGGTCACCGGCCTCGCGTGCCGCGTCGACCGCGTCCTGGAGGTCGGACTCGGCCTTCTCGGCGGCGGCGACCGCACGCCTGATCGTCTCGAGGCGTGCATCGGCGGGCGACAGCCCGGTCACGTCTGGCATCCGCCCATCGTCCCACCCGCCCGGGACGTCCCGGGCAGGTGGGCGGGAGATGTGCCCGGACGGTGAGTGCGGCTAGCCCGCCGCCGCGGGTCGGCCCAGCTGGGGCATCAGCTGGTAGTCGGTGAAGCCGAGGCGGTTGCCCCATGGGTCGGCGATCTCGACGACCCATCCCGTCCGGATCGCGAACGGGGGAGCGAGGAGCGGCACGCCGCTCGCCGCGAGCTGCTCGGCGGCTGCACGCGCGTCGGCGACCTCGAACCACACCTTGTGCCCGCCGGGGTCGGGCGACTCCACGACCCCCACGCCCAGCCCTGGCGTCTCGTGGCCGATCTGGAACAGGACGGTCCCCATGGCGTCGAAACGCTTGGCCACCGGCAGCCCGACGACCCGGCTGTAGAAGTCGATCGCCTCCTCCAGGTCACCGACCTGCATGAACACGTTGTCGAACCCCAGGACGTCCATCGTGCCCCCGCCTCGTCGTCGCCCACGTCTTGCGTGGGGCGTGCGGCCAGGTTAGGGACGATCTCGGGAGGGGATGCGAGCCCTAGGTCCCCCGCCGTGCCCGTTGGTCCCCGTCGTCGGCGTCGACCCCGGCACGCTCGTCGGCCGACCCGGCACGGCCGGCACGACGGCCTCTGGCCGTAGCTGGCGGAAGGCCATCACGGCGCCGAGCGCGAGCGCGACGGCCGCGACGACGAGTGCGAGCTGGAGGCCGTCGGTGAAGGAGAGCGCCGTGGACCACGAGATGGCCCGCGGGACGTCGGCCGAGGTCGCGATGCCGCCGGCGCCTCCCGCCGTCGCGGTGTCGAGGACATGACGGGCGACGGCGTCGGGTACCCCGGCGTCGGCGAGCCGCTGAGGGAGCACGGACGCGAGCCGGACGGTGATGAGGCTGCCCATGACCGCGACCCCCGCCACCCCACCGAGCTCGCGGGTGGCGTTGGTGGCGGCCGAGGCCATCCCGGCGCGGGCTGCCGGCACGCGGCCCATCACGGCGATCGTGATCGGGCTGAAGGACATCCCCATGCCGGTGCCGATCAAGGGGAGCGCCCACCAGAAGTCGGCGTAGCTCGAGGTCGCGCCGGCGCGCGAGAGGATCGCCACACCCGTCGCGCAGAGCGAGAGACCGATGACCAACGGGGGCCGCGGCCCCCACCGGGCCGCCATCCTGCTCGCGACCGGCGCCGCGAGCATCACGACGGCCGTCAAGGGGAGCGAGGCGATCCCCGCGCCGGCCGCCGACCAGCCGAGCACGGACTGCATGTAGAGACCGAGGTAGCTGAGCACGCCGAACATCCCGAAGCTCACCACGAAGCCTGCCAGGGTCGCGCCCGCGAAGATGCGGTCGCGGAACAGCCGGACGTCGAGCATGGGTCGCTTCGCGCGCAGCTCGACCGGGACGAAGAGCGCGAGACCGACAGCGCCGACGGCTGCGCTGCCGAGCACGGTCGGAGACGTCCAGCCGCGGCTCGGCGCCTCGATCAGCGCGAAAACCACCCCCGCGACCCCCGCCGTCCCCGCGACCTGTCCCAGCAGGTCGACGCGACCCCCATGGCCGTCGTCGTGCGGCAGCACCCGCATGCCCAGGACCAGGGCGGCGACGCCCACGGGGATGTTGATCCAGAACGCGCTGGCCCACCCGAACGCGGTCACGAGCGGCCCACCGATCGCGGGGCCCAGGGCGAGCCCCAGTGCCGAGACCCCGCTCCACGTGCCGATCGCGCGAGCGCGCTCCACCTCGGAGACGAAGGTCACGCGCAGGATCGCGAGCGACTGCGGAGTCAGGAGCGCCGCCCCGACCCCTTGGACGACACGTCCCGTCACCAGGACCGGGAGCGTGCCCGCGACGGCGCACCCCAGCGAGCCCGCCGTGAACAGCGCGAGACCGCCGAGGAACAGCCGTCGGCGGCCGACGCGGTCACCGAGGGTGCCTCCCAGCAGGAGGAGCGATGCGTACACGAGGCTGTAGCCCTCCATGACCCACTGCAGGCCGGTCATCCCGGCGTGGAGGTCGGTGGAGATGCTGGGCAACGCGTTGCTGACGACGACGTTGTCCAGCATCGACATGAAGAGAGCGAGGCACAGGGTCGCCAGGATGAGCTGGCGCCGACGGGCGGTGGAGGAGGGCAACGGCTTCACCTAACGGTGTTAGTTGATTGAACGAGGAGACGTTCCCACTAACGGTGTTAGATTGCAAGGGACCAATCAGAGAGGCGTGCGGCGATGACCCCCAGACCTCGGGCCGGACGTGACCAGCCCGCCCTCACCCAGGACGTCCTCGTTCAGGCGGCGCTCACCGTCCTCGAGCGTGACGGGCTCGATGCGCTGTCGATGCGGCGCGTGGCGAGCGAGCTCGGTCTGCAGGCCGCCTCGCTCTACTGGCACGTCCGCAACAAGGAGGAGCTGCTGGATCTCGTGGCGGACGCCGCGCTGGCGGGCCTGGACCTGTCGGTCGTCGAGGGCGACTGGCGCGCGCAGGTGCGGGTGCTGGCCCACCGCTACCGGGCCCTCCTGAAGTCCCGGCGCGACGTCCCGAGGCTCATCGCCGGCCGCTTCGTCGTCGGCCGTCACTCCTCCGTGATGATGGAGCACGTGCTCGGCATCTTCCGGTCGGCTGACTTCAGCCCCGGGGGCGCCGCGGCCGCGATGTACCTGACCTCCGTCACCTACGTGCAGGGATTCGTGCTCCAGGAGATGAACCCGATGCGCGCGGTCGAAGCGATGGGCGGAACCCCCGTCGAGGCGATGGCGGATGTCTCCGCCGAGCTCGCCGACCTCCCCCCCGAGGCGTTCCCGCACCTCGCCGAGGCGTCGCACTACCTCACGACGATGGACCTGGACGAGAGGTTCGACTGGGGACTCGAGTGCATCCTCGACGGCCTGGCGCTACGGGTCACCGGCTCGCAGCGATCGCCGTGACCCCACGGTCCAGCGCCTCGCTGGCCGATCACCGGCGGCCCTGTGCGCTGTGCGTGAGCGAGCGGATCTGACCCAGTATCAGCTCGCGCATGCGGTCGGGCTCAGATGCAGTCATGTGGGCTGCGGGCTGCGTATCGAGGCAACGCGTTTGGCACCGGCAGTGGGTGCGCCACGATGGCCAGCTGTGATAAACGCCACCCCAACGCCGCCGCCCGGGGAGCACGCGCCTACTTGCACGCAGCGCAGAAGACGACTCGCGACGTCGTCGGGGGGAGGGCAGGCGCCTGCTCGAACGGCGGAGCGCGATGGTCGACCGCCTCGGCTTGCGCACACCCTCCCGAGTCCGCTGCGGGAGGCGGCTGGTCGGGGCCCTCTGACGAACCGTCCCAGTCCGGCCCACGACGTCGACGACGCCGTGGAACACTCCCGGCATGAGTGTCGCGGTCGACTTCGCCACCCTGGGTCTCGGCAGTGACCTCCTTCGTCGCCAGACCGGCCACGTGGAGGACCCCCTCGCGTCCCCCAGGCGTGCACTCGACGACCTGCAGACACGAGTCGACGCCGTCCGCCGACACCTGGGCGACCGGTGAACCGCCGTCAAGACGCCGCGCAGCAGAGTCCTGCCCGCGCCATCCGCGTGACGTGCGACCGGGCGACCGCGCGGGGAGTGGTCGCGAACGAGCTGCAGCGGCGCGGCTACCGCGAAGCCGATTCCTGCCCGACGGCGTCCGGCGGCGAGCTGGTCCGGTTCCACTGGAGCAGTCCGCTGCGGGAGGCGGTCGACGACGTCCTCGCGATCTCTGTGCTCCGCAGCAAGCTCATCGGTGGTCCGCACGGCTTCGGGGTCGTCACGGTCGACCTCGATGGCGTAGCCCCGAGCACCGTCGTCACGGTCGCCCTGAGAAAGGGCGTCTACCACGCGACCACGGTGCGCGAAGTGATCGACAGCGCCATCGCGGCCTTCGCTGAGGCGGGCACGCTCGCCGATCCGGGCGTGGCGATCAGCTCGCTCGACCTGCCGCCTGCCTGACCGGTGAGCCCGGTCGTCCTCCTTCGGTGCCCCGAGTGGGATTCGAACCCACACTGGATCGGGTTTGAGCCGAACGCCTCTGCCGATTGGGCTATCGGGGCCAGGAGAAGGCTACCGCGCACGTGAGCGCCTGTCGGGCGACCGTCTGGGGGGTCGCGCGCAGGTCGGTGAGGTCTGCGTCACGCGAGGTGGCGTCTCGTCCGGCCACGTCAGGCGCCGCGCGGCATTAGGCTGACGCCGTGAGCACGAATGAGGACGACGCGAGCACGACCCCCAGCACCGACGAGGCTGCGGCCCCTCTGGACCTGACGACGGCCCCTGCCGCGTCGACCCAGGACGAGCCGGAGGCCCCCAAGGCGCGGCCGGCCCGGCGCGCGGTCGTCGCTGAGGACGAGGCCCTCATCCGCATGGACGTCGTCGAGACGCTGCGCGACGCGGGCTTCGAGGTCGTGGGCGAGGCGGGCGACGGCGAGACGGCCGTGCAGCTCGCGCTGGAGCTCAAGCCCGACGTCGTCGTGATGGACGTCAAGATGCCCGTGCTCGACGGCATCTCGGCCGCGGAGCGGATCGGCAAGGCGCACGTCGCCCCGGTCGTGCTGCTCACGGCGTTCTCGCAGACCGAGCTCGTCGAGCGGGCGCGTGACGCCGGCGCGATGGCGTACGTGGTCAAGCCGTTCAGCCCGGCCGACCTGCTGCCCGCGCTCGAGATCGCGATCTCCCGGTACGCGCAGATCACCGCGCTCGAGTCGGAGGTCGCCGACCTCGCTGAGCGCTTCGAGACCCGCAAGCGCGTCGACCGCGCGAAGGGGCTCCTCATGACGAAGATGGGCCTGACCGAGCCCGAGTCGTTCCGCTGGATCCAGAAGACGTCGATGGACCGCCGCCTCACGATGCGTGAGGTCGCGGACGCCGTCATCGAGCAGGTCGGCGGCGGCAGCGACTGACCTGATCGGCCTCGAGCCCGGATCGCCCGTCACGGGTGGTCCGGGCTTTGTGTCGTCCGGGTGACTTTTCCTCGCTGTGTTTGGTCACAAATCGGCCACAACCTTCTCCGGGGGGTCCCAGGTCACATTGCCGACACAAAGGATGGCTACGTTTCCCGCACTCAGTTCGATCCGCCGACCATCCGTGGCCGCGCGGACCCGTAGCCGAAGGGGTACCACGCATGACTCGTGTGACGCATGGATTCCGGTTCGCCGCCCTCGCAGGTGCGCTCGCCCTCGCCCTCACCGCGTGCTCCTCGGACGCTGAACCGGGGGCTTCCGAGTCGGCAGATGGGGGTGGTTCCGCCGACGCGCTGGTGATCGGCTCGCTGCTCCCGCAGACGGGCTCGCTGGCCTTCCTCGGCCCGCCTGAGATCGCGGGGGTCAACCTCGCGATCAAGGAGATCAACGAGGCCGGTGGGGTGCTCGGTCAGGACGTCGTCATCGAGCACGCCGACTCGTCCGACGCCGACCACGCCGAGGTCGCGACCCAGTCGGTCACGGACCTGATCGGCAAGGACGTGCAGGTCATCATCGGCGCCGCGGCGTCCGCTGTCACGCGCAACGTGGTCGACGACATCACCAACGCGGAGATCGTGCAGATCTCGCCGGCGAACACCGCGACCGACCTGTCGGGCAAGGACCCGTACTACTTCCGCACCGCGCCGTCGGACCTGCTCCAGGGTGCCTCGCTCGCGAACCTCATCCTCAACGACGGCTACTCGAACGTCGGGGCCCTGGTCTTCAACGAGGACTACGGCACGTCGCTGCGTGACGTGCTGAAGTCCACGGTCGAGGGCGCCGGTGGCACGATCACCTACGGCAACCCTGGCGAGGAGTTCGACCCGACCGAGCAGAACTACAACACGATCGTCAGCAACGTCCTGGCGACCAAGCCCGACGCGATCGCGATCATCGCGTTCGCCCAGACCGAGCTGATCGTGCCCGAGCTCGTCGCCCAGGGCTTCGACACCTCCAAGCTGTACTTCGTCGACGGCAACCTGTCGGACTACAGCAAGACGTTCGCGCCGGGCACGCTCACGGGCGCTCAGGGCACGCTGCCCGGGGCCTACCCGGACGACGACCTCAAGGCACGGCTGCTCGCGGTCGACCCGAACCTCAAGGACTTCTCGTACGCGGCCGAGTCGTACGACGCGGTCGTCCTCGCGGCTCTCGCTGCCGTCAAGGGTGGCGCGACCGACGGACCGACCATCCAGAAGAACCTGGCGGCCGTCTCCGGGGCCGACGGCGGCACGAAGGTCAAGACCTTCGCCGAGGGCGTCAAGGAGCTCGAGGCGGGCAACGAGATCGCCTACCAGGCCCTCTCGGGGGCCGGGCCGTTCAACGACAAGAACGACCCGTCGAGCGCCTTCATCGGGATCTACCAGTACGGCGAGGACAACACGTACACCTGGATCAAGGCCGAGTTCGGCGAGCTCTGATCCACTCTCCCTGGGGGTGCCTGCGGGCGCCCCCAGGGAGCGGGTGGCACACGAAGGGGCCGGGCGGTCAGACCGCCCGGCCCCTTCGTGTGCGTGCTCGTGTGTGCGTGCTCGGGCCGTGGGCGGCCCGAGCAGCTCAGCGCGGTGTGTCGGGGGAGTCGCCCGCGTCGCCTGCCGGGTCGGTCGGCTCGACCGTGTCCGGGCGGTCGGTGGCGTCCTGCGTGCCCGGGTGACCCGCGGTGCCGGCTGCGGTCTCCACGTCAGCTGCCAGCGTGCCGAGGTACAGCTCGATCACCTTGGGGTCGTGCATGAGGTCGCGGCCCGGTCCCGAGTACGCGTTGCGTCCCTGGTCGAGGACGTACGCGCGGTCGCAGATCTGCAGGCAGCGGCGGGCGTTCTGCTCCACGATCACCACGGACACCCCGGCCCGGTTGATCTTGCGGGTGCGCAGGAACGTCTCGTCCTGCCGCACGGGTGACAGGCCCGCGGAGGGCTCGTCGAGCAGCAGCACCGACGGGTCCATCATGAGCGCGCGGGCCATCGCGACCATCTGGCGCTCGCCGCCCGAGAGCGACCCGGCGCGCTGCCGACGGCGGTCACCGAGGGTCGGGAACAGGTCGACGATGAACTCGAAGCGCTGGGCGAACAGGCGGGGCGCCTGGAACACGCCCATCTGCAGGTTCTCCTCGATCGTGAGCGAGGGGAAGACGTTGTTGTTCTGCGGCACGAAGCCCACGCCGCGGCGCACGAGCGAGTCGGCGCGGTGGTTGGTGATGTCCTCGCCCTTGAGCACGACGGTGCCCGAGCGGATCGTCACGAGACCGAAGAGCGCCTTCAGGAGCGTCGACTTGCCGGCACCGTTGGGCCCGATGATGCCGACGAGCTCGCCGGGGTGCACCACCAGGTCGCAGCCGCCCAGGATGTCGACGCCGGGCACGTAGCCGGCGACGAGACTGGTGGCGGTGAGCAGGGCCTCGCCGGTGGGGGCGCCGCGGTGCACGTCGCTCGCGGTGACGGGTGCGGGGGACCCGGGGTCGGTGCTCATCGCTGCTCCTCCTCGGCCTGCGCCTCTGTCTCGAGCTGGTGGGTCACGTCGTCCTCGAGCAGCCGGTCGTCGCCCAGGTCGGTGTCGTGGTGCGCGCCGAGGTAGGCGTCGATCACCGCCTGGTCCTGCATCACGGACTCGGGCGGCCCCTCGGCGACGATCCGCCCCTCGGCCATGACCACGACCCAGTCCGAGATGTGCCGCACCATGTGCATGTCGTGCTCGACGAACAGCACAGTGGTGCCCTCGTCGCGCAGCGCCTGGATGTGGCCCAGCAGCGACTGCGTGAGCGCGGGGTTCACGCCGGCCATGGGTTCGTCGAGCATCACCATCGTCGGGCGGCTCATGAGCGCTCTGGCCATCTCGAGGAGCTTGCGCTGCCCGCCCGAGAGGCTGCCCGCGAAGTCGTCCTTCTTCTCGAGCAGCCGGAACCGTTCGAGCAGCTCGAGGGCCTGCGCGGTGATCTCGTCCTCGCGCGTGCGCCACAGCGCGGGCACCAGGGCGGCGAACAGGTTCTCGCCGTTCTGCCCCGTCGCGCCCAGGCGCATGTTCTCGATCACCGTCATGCGGGACAGCGCCTTGGTGAGCTGGAACGTGCGCACCATGCCGGCCTGGGCGACCTTGGCCGCGGGCACCCGCGCGAGCGAGCGGCCCTCGAACGACCAGGTCCCGGTGTCGGGGCGGTCGAAGCCGGTGAGCAGGTTGAACAGCGTGGTCTTGCCCGCACCGTTGGGCCCGATCAGTGCTGTGATCGCGCCGCGCTGGACCTGCAGCCGGTCGACGTCGACGGCCGTCATGCCGCCGAACGTCCGCGTGACGTCCTCGGCGACGAGGATCGGGTCGGGCTTGGCGGCGCCGGGCACACGCTCGACGTCGGCCAGGGCGAGGGTGGCCGGCGCGGGGCCGGGGGTGTCAGCGGACATCGATCGCCAGCTCCTTGCGGTCGCCGAGGATTCCTTGTGGTCGGAAGATCACGAGGAGCATGAGGGTCACGCCGACGAGCACCCACCCGAGCATCTCGATCTGCTCGGTGCGCAGCACGGTCGAGGGGATCACGTCGCGCAGCACGGTCTTGACCAGCATGAGCATGGTCCACAGCAGGATCGAGCCGAGCACGGGGCCGAACACTGTCGCCGCCCCGCCGAGCAGCAGGATCGTCCACACGTAGAACGTCATGGGCCGGCCCATCGAGTCGGGCTGCACGGCCCGGGGCAGGGCGTACACGATGCCGGCGACGGCGCCGATCGCGCCGCCGACCACGAGGGCCTGCATCTTGTACGCGTAGACGTTCTTGCCGAGCGAGCGAACCGCGTCCTCGTCCTCGCGGATGCCCTTGAGCACGCGGCCCCAGGGGCTGTTCATCCACCGCCACACCACGAAGCACGCGATGGCGACGAGCGCCCAGCCGACGATGCGGACCCACCAGCTGTTCGAGAAGTTGGTCGAGTACGACCACGGGCCGATCGCGAAGTTCCCGTCGGGCAGCGGCGACAGGTGCTGGAACGAGCCCTTGAAACCGTCGCCCGAGATGCCCGCGTTGCCGCCGGTCAGCCCGGTGAGCGACGTGGACCGCCCGACCATGCGGATGATCTCCGCCGCGGCGATCGTCACGATCGCGAGGTAGTCGCCCCGCAGCTTGAGGGTCGGCACGCCCAGGATCAGCGCGAAGACCACGGCGCACGCGAGGGCGACGAGGAACGCGGCCCACACGGGCCACCCGGCCACGGAGGCGATCGCGTAGCCGTACGCGCCGAGCAGCATGAAGCCGGCCTGGCCGAAGTTGAGCAGCCCGGTCATGCCGAAGTGCACGTTGAGCCCGATCGCGGCGAGCGCGTACGCGGCGGTGGTGGGGGCGATGATCTCGCCGGCGACGTTGGTGAGGATCTGCTGCCAGTCCATGGGTGGCCTCCGTCAGCCGATGCGCTCGGCCTGGCCCAGGATGCCCTGGGGCCGGACGAGCAGGACGAGGATGAGGATCACGAGCGCTCCCGCGTACCGCATGTCGGACGGGAGGATGAGCGTGGAGAGCTCGACGACCAGGCCGATGACCACCGACCCGACGAGCGCGCCGAACGCGGTGCCGAGGCCGCCCAGCGTGACGGCGGCGAACATGAGGAGCAGGATCGCGCCGCCCATGTTCCAGTTCGTCGCGTTGAAGTACAGGCCGAGCAGCACGCCGCCGAGCGCCGCGAGACCCGCGCCGAGCGTCCACACGATCCGCACGATGCGCTCGACGGTGATGCCCGAGGCGGCCGCGAGGGCCGGGTTGTCGGAGACGGCCCGGGTCGCGCGACCGGTGCGGGTCGCGACGAGGAAGTAGGCCACCGCCCCGATCGCGACGATCGCGATGGCCGCCGAGGTGAGCGACTGCTGCGTGAAGAGCATCGGCCCGATGCGCACAGGTTTCGGGTTGGCCGTGACGATGCGCAGCGGGCGACCGCCGAGGAAGAACTGGAACGTGTACTGCAGCGCCATCGACAGGCCGATCGTGACGATCATCTGCTGCGTCGTCCCGATGCGCCGCTTGCGGAGCTGGTGCCATATCCCGGCGTCCTGGAGCCACCCGGACGCTGCCCCGAGCAGCACTGCCGCGATCCCGGAGACCAGCAGCGGCAGGCCGAAGGTCTGGCACCCGACGTACGCGAGCAGCGCGCCGAGCGTGACCTGCTCGCCGTGCGCGAAGTTGCTCAGGCCCGTGGTGCCGTAGATGAGCGAGAGCCCGACGGACGCGAGGGCGAGCAGCAGGCCGAACACGAGGCCGTTGACGCCCTGCTGGAGCACGCGCTGGGCCGTGATGCCCCCGGGCTTCCCCCCGGTGTCGGCGGGTGCCGACGGGTCCGTGCCCGTCCCGGTCGTCGGTGCCGCGCTCGCGCCCCCGGTCGAGCCCCCGGTGGGCGCCCCGAGCGGGAACAGCGCACCTGCGCTCGCGCCCAGCCGGACCGTGACGGTCCGGGGGTTGCCGGCCGGGTCGCGCAGCGACTCACCGGCGGGCAGCGACGCCTCGTCGAGGGTCACCGTGTACTCGCCTGCGGCGGTGACAGCTGCCGCCCAGCGGCCGTCCGCGTCCGTCGTCGCCTCGACGCTCTGGCCGCCGCCCTCGATCGTGAGGAGGATGTCGGGTGCTCCCACGCCTGCCGCGGTCCGGATCGTCCCCCCGACGCACCCGGTCGCCGGGTCGGCGGCGCACACAGCGCCCGCCGCCGCGGCGGGACCCGCGCCCAGCAACGCGACCGCCGTCGCGACGAGGGCGACGAGGGTCGGGCCGAGGAGGGCGCGGACCCGGTGCCTGGTCCGTCCGTGCGTCGAGCTGGTGAATCGGTCCGGTGACGCTGCTCGGCGCACTGGGACCTCCGTCCGGTCGGTTCGGTCGGGTTGGTTCACGATTCTCGGCGTGGTACCGAGCGGTGCGCGGCTTCCGAGTGGGGAGGAGACTAGGAGCGGATTGTGTCGGGTGCATTACGCACGCGGCGACAGCATCACGCACGAAACCGCCAGGATTCACCATTTGGGGTGAATGTCGGCGCGGCGCGCTCGACGCGACCGGTTCTCCGACCTGCGGACTAGGCACAGCGCGTTGTCTTTGTCATGATCGGACCGCGCGACGGTCGACGGAGCCCCGCGCCCGACCACGAGACACGACAGGAGGCCGACGCAGGTGCGCCCAGGTGCTCAGGTACGACCCGCCGAGCCCGACGACCTGGCGGCTCTCGTCGAGCTGTGCCTCGAGGCGAGGACCGAGTCAGCGGTCGGTGCGCAGCTGTGCAGCGACGACGCGGCGCGGCTGCGCGACCAGCTCGGCACGCTGCTCGCCTCGCGCGGTGGTCAGCTGCTCGTCGGGTTCTTCGAGGGCGAGCCCGCAGGGCTGCTCCTGGCCCAGGTCGTCGGCCCCGGCCCGTTCACCGATGTCGTGAGCCTGACGCTCGAGGCGATCTACGTCGCACCGCGCGCCCGGCGGCGTGGTCTCGGTCACGCGCTGATGATCGGTGCGCTCGAGGTCGCCGAGGCCGCCGGGGCGACCGAGGTGTACGCCGCACCGCTTCCCGGCGCCCGTGGCATGCAGCGCTTCTTCGTCCGGCTCGGCTTCGTCCCCGCGGCGGCGCACCGGGTGGTCAGCACGAGCGCGCTCCAGCGTCGCCTCGTGGGCGAGACGGCCGGTGCGCAGGCACGCCGCTCCTCGGGCCGGGGGCTCGAGGACCTGATCGCCCGGCGCCGTCAGGTCCGGGCGTCGGCGCACGGCGACGTGGTCGGGAGCAGCGCCGTCCAGGCTGCGGCGAGCGCTCAGCTGCGCCGGTCGTCCATCAGCATGCAGGTCAGCCGCGCGGTGCAGAGCCGCCGCGACTCGGAGTCCTCGACCACGATCTCGTAGGTCGCGAGGGTCGACCCGAGGTGCACAGCCCTCGCGGTGCCCGTCACGGTGCCCTCCCGCGCGGAGCGGTGGTGCGTCGCGTTGAGCTCGATGCCCACGGCGATGCGACCCGGACCGGCGTGCGCCGCCGCGGCGAACGACCCGAGCGTCTCGGCGAGCACGGCCGACGCGCCACCGTGCAGCAGGCCGTAGGGCTGGGTGTTCCCGTCCACGGGCATCGTGCCCACGGCACGCTCAGGCGCCACCTCCAGGATCGTGATGCCCATCCGGGCGATGAGGGTCTGGTCCAGGGGCGGCAGGCCGTCGACGTCAGTCATGCCCGATAGGTTGGCACCTGTGAGCGACGTTCAGCCAACTGCCGACCAGCCGACCGCCCCCGACGCCGCGACAGCGTCCCCCTCGCCGGCCACCGGCCCCGCCCGGCTGCTGCTGATCGACGGCCACTCGATGGCCTACCGGGCGTTCTTCGCGCTCCCCGTCGAGAACTTCTCGACGACGTCGGGCCAGCCGACCAACGCGGTGTACGGCTTCACCTCGATGCTCACCAAGATCCTCGCCGACGAGGCCCCCACGCACCTGGCCGTCGCGTTCGACCTGGGCCGCACGACGTTCCGCACCGAGCGCTACCCGGCCTACAAGGGAACCCGCGACGAGACGCCCGCGCCGTTCCGTGGTCAGGTGCCGCTGATCCGCGAGGTGCTCGAGACCATGCGGGTCCCCGTGATCGAGAAGGAGAACTACGAGGCCGACGACGTGCTGGCCACGCTCGCGACCCAGGCGCGCGCGGCCGGCATGCAGGTGCTCGTGTGCTCGGGCGACCGGGACGCGTTCCAGCTCATCAACGAGGACGTCACTGTGCTGTACCCCATCCGGGGCGTGTCCGAGCTGACCCGCATGACCCCCGAGGCGGTGCAGGCCAAGTACGGCGTGGGCCCTGGGCAGTACTCGGACCTGGCCGCGCTGGTGGGCGAGACGAGCGACAACCTGCCGGGTGTCCCGGGCGTGGGCCCGAAGACGGCGGCGAAGTGGATCACGGCGTACGGCGGTCTCGAGGGGATCATCGCCGCGGCCCCGTCGATCACGGGCAAGGCCGGTGAGTCGCTGCGCGCGAACCTCGACCAGGTCATCCTCAACCGTGAGCTCAACCACCTGCTGACCGACCTCGAGCTCCCGGTCGGACCGGCCGACCTCGCGGTGCGACCGTGGGACCGCGAGGCCATGCACCGGGTGTTCGACGCGTTGCAGTTCACCGCGCTGCGCGAGCGGTTGTTCGCGGCCATGCCGGGCGAGGCGGCCGAGCCCCTCGCCCCGGGAGCGAGCATCGACCTGGTGACGCTCGAGCCCGGCACGCTCGGCGACTGGCTCGCCCAGCGAGCAGGTCGTCCCCTCGGGATCGACGTGCGCGGCACCGTGCGGCCGGCCGCAGGCGACGCGTGGGGGCTCGCGATCTCCGACGACGCGAGCGAGGCCGTCTCTCTCGACCTGACGACGCTCACGCCCACCGACGAGCAGGCGCTCGCGACGTGGCTCGCCGACCCCGAGGCCCCCAAGGTGGTCCACGGCGCGAAGGCCGCGTGGCACGCGCTCACGGGCCGTGGGCTCACGCTCGCGGGCGTCGTGTTCGACACCGAGGTCGCGGCCTACCTGTGCCACCCCGACCAGCGCTCGTACGACCTGCCCTCGCTCGCGGTGCGGTTCCTGCACCGGGAGCTCGACTCGGCGTCGGGCGTGCAGGCCGCGGGGACGCAGGGCGCGCTCGACCTCGAGCTCGACGGCTCGGACGAGGACCGTCAGGCGGCGGGTCGCGCCGCCGCGGTCCGCGAGCTCGCGGACGTGCTCGCCGACGAGCTCGACGACCGCGGCGCCGGACGCCTGCTCGCGGACCTCGAGCTGCCCCTCGAGGACGTGCTCGCGCGCATGGAGCACCGCGGGATCGCGGCCGACACCGACTACCTGCGCGAGCTCGAGAAGACCTTCGACGCGCAGGTCCAGACGGCCGCGACCGAGGCGTACGACGTGATCGGGCGCGAGGTGAACCTCGGGTCGCCCAAGCAGCTCCAGGAGGTGCTGTTCGACCAGCTCGGCATGCCCAAGACCAAGAAGATCAAGACCGGGTACACGACCGACGCGGCGAGCCTCGCTGACCTGTTCGCTCGCACCGAGCACCCGTTCCTGGCGCACCTGCTCGCGCACCGCGACGCGATCCGGCTGCGTCAGACCGTCGAGGGGCTGCTGCGCTCGGTCGGCGACGACGGGCGCATCCACACCACCTTCCAGCAGACCATCGCGGCGACGGGCCGGTTGTCGTCGACCGACCCGAACCTGCAGAACATCCCGATCCGCACCGAGGCCGGCCGGCAGATCCGCCGGGCCTTCGTGGTGGGTGACGGCTTCGAGACGCTGCTGACGGCCGACTACTCGCAGATCGAGATGCGGATCATGGCGCACCTCTCGGGCGACGAAGGGCTCATCGAGGCGTTCCGCTCCGGAGAGGACCTGCACAACTACGTCGGCTCCCGAGTGTTCTCGGTGCCGACCGACGCCGTCACCTCGGCGATGCGCTCGAAGATCAAGGCCATGAGCTACGGGTTGGCCTACGGGCTGTCGTCGTTCGGCCTCTCGAAGCAGCTCAACATCGAGGTGGGGGAGGCGGCCCGCCTGATGGAGGACTACTTCGCGCGGTTCGGCGGGGTGCGGTCCTACCTCACGGGGGTCGTCGACGAGGCCCGTGCGACGGGGTACACCGCGACGATCATGGGCCGGCGCCGCTACCTGCCCGATCTCACGAGCGACAACCGGCAGCGCCGTGAGATGGCCGAGCGGATGGCGCTCAACGCGCCGATCCAGGGCAGCGCGGCAGACCTCATCAAGGTCGCGATGCTGGGTGTCGAGAGCGAGATCGCCCGACGTGGGCTGCGGTCGCAGCTCTTGCTGCAGGTGCACGACGAGCTCGTGCTCGAGGTCGCCGCGGGGGAGCGCGCCGAGGTCGAGGAGCTGGTGCGTGCCCAGATGGGCTCGGCCGCCGATCTGCTGGTGCCGCTCGACGTGTCGGTGGGCGCCGGGGTGAGCTGGCACGAGGCGGGGCACTGACCTCCGACCGCGGGTGAGGCACCGACAGGCCGCCGGGCGTCCCGGCGGCCTGTCGCATCTGTCACGAGATGCGTGACTTCACCCGTGACGTGCGTCACAGTGGGTCGCGGTGGCGACGGTGCCACCCCGAACCGCGGAGGCAGCCCCATGTCCGATGTGGCAGAGCATCACGACACCCGACGTGAAGAGACCGACTACGAGCGCGTGCAGCGGTCGCCCGAGTTCCAGGCCCTGCGACACCGGTTCCGCCGGTTCGTGTTCCCGATGACCGCGCTGTTCCTCACCTGGTACCTCGTGTACGTGCTGCTCGCCGACTACGCACACGGCTTCATGAGCATCCGCGTCACGGGCAACATCACGGTCGGGCTGCTCCTGGGCCTCGGCCAGTTCGTCTCGACGTTCGCGATCACGATGATCTACGCGCACTGGGCCAACACGCGCCAGGACCGGGTCGCCGCCGAGCTCCGCCGCCAGATCGAGGAAGGGGACCTGGCATGAGGCCCGCGGCGGTCGCGGCCGAGGCCGTGAGCATCGGCAACCCCGCGGTCAACATCGGGATCTTTGTCGCGTTCGTCGCGGTGACGCTCGTCGTGGTGTTCCGCGCCTCGAAGTCGAACCAGAGCGCGGCCGACTACTACGCCGCGGGCCGCTCGTTCACCGGCCCGCAGAACGGCACCGCCATCGCGGGGGACTACCTGTCCGCGGCGAGCTTCCTGGGCATCTGCGGCGCGATCGCGGTCAACGGCTACGACGGGTTCCTGTACTCGATCGGCTTCCTCGTCGCGTGGCTCGTCGCGCTGCTGCTCGTGGCCGAGCTCATGCGCAACACGGGCAAGTTCACGATGGCCGACGTGCTCTCGTTCCGCCTCAAGCAGCGCCCGGTGCGGATGGCCGCAGCGCTCGCGACCCTCGCGGTGGTGTTCTTCTACCTGCTCGCCCAGATGGCCGGCGCCGGCGGGCTCGTCGCGCTGCTGCTCGGCATCGACGGGGTCGCGGGCCAGAGCGTCGTCATCGCCGTCGTCGGGGCGCTCATGATCCTGTACGTGCTGGTCGGCGGCATGAAGGGCACCACGTGGGTGCAGATCATCAAGGCCGTGCTCCTGATCATCGGGGCGGGCGTCATGACGATCTGGGTCCTGGCGAAGTTCGGCATGGACTTCTCAGCCCTGCTGCAGGGGGCCATCGACACGGCGGGCCCCGGCGGCGAGGCGCTCATCGAGCCGGGCAAGCAGTACGGCGCCACGTCGCTGACCCGCCTGAACTTCCTGTCGCTCGCGCTCGCGCTCGTGCTCGGCACCGCGGGGCTGCCGCACGTCCTCATGCGCTTCTACACGGTGCCGAGCGCCAAGGAGGCGCGTCGCAGCGTGGTCTGGGCCATCTGGCTCATCGGCATCTTCTACCTGTTCACGCTCGTGCTCGGCTACGGCGCCGGGGCGCTCGTCGGGCCCGACGTGATCCGGGCCGCACCCGGCGGGGTCAACTCCGCGGCGCCGCTGCTGGCGTTCGAGCTGGGCGGCACGGTGCTGCTGGGCCTCATCTCGGCGGTGGCGTTCGCGACGATCCTCGCGGTGGTGGCCGGCCTGACGATCACGGCGGCGGCGTCGTTCGCGCACGACATCTACGCCTCGGTCATCAAGGACGGGAAGGTCGACCCGGACAAGGAGGTGCGGGTCGCGCGCATCACGGTCGTCGCGATCGGGCTGCTCGCGATCGTCGGCGGGATCTTCGCGAACGGCCAGAACGTCGCGTTCCTGGTCGCGCTGGCGTTCGCGGTCGCGGCCAGCGCCAACCTGCCGACCATCCTCTACTCGCTGTTCTGGAAGAGGTTCAACACCTCGGGCGCGCTGTGGAGCATGTACGGCGGGCTCGTCTCGTGCCTCGTGCTCATCGCGTTCTCGCCCGTGGTCTCGGGCAAGGTCGACCCGGTCACCGGGCTGAGCCTGTCGATGATCAAGGACACGTCGGTCGACTTCCACGTCATCCCGCTCGAGAACCCGGGCCTGATCTCGATCCCGCTCGCGTTCCTGCTCGGGATCGTCGGCACGTTGCTCTCCAAGGACCGCGCGGCCCCGGCGAAGTTCGCCGAGATGGAGGTGCGCTCGCTCACGGGCGCCGGCGCCGAGAAGGCGACGGCGCACTGAGGCGGACGGTGCGCGGTGCGCTCAGGCCGGTCGGTGGGTCACGAAGATCGCCGTACCGGGCAGGCGCGCACCGCGCACCGGCCCCCACCCGCCCCACGTGCGGTCGTGCCCCGCGGGCCACTCGGGCTCGACGACCCGGTCGAGCACCAGGCCGGCGCCCACGACCTCGCCGACGTGGTCGCCGAGCGTGCGGTGGTACTCGGCGTACAGCACGTTCCCGGTGGTCCCGAGCTCGACGTAGGGCCTGCGGTCGAAGTACGAGCGGGTCGCGGTGAGGCCGGCCTCGCCCGGGTCGTCGGGGAACGCCCAGCGCACGGGGTGCGTGACCGAGAAGACCCACCGCCCACCGGGGCGCAGCACCCGCGCGACCTCGCCGTGCACGCGGGCCGCGTCGGGCACGAACGGGATCGCCCCGAACGCGGTGAAGGCGACGTCGAAGCTCGCTCCCGCGAACGGCAGGGCGCGCGCGTCGGCCTGCACGAGGGGGGTCCGGGTGCCCGCCGCGGCGTCGTACCCGGACCCGGCGGCGAGCATCCCCGCCGAGACGTCGGTGGCCACGACGTGAGCGCCCTGGCCCACGAGCCACCGTGAGCACTGCGCGGCGCCCGCTCCCACCTCGAGGACCCGCACCCCCGCCACGTCGCCCAGCAGGTGCGCGTCGGCCTCGCGCAGCCCCTCGGGGCACCAGCAGAACTCGTCGGGGCCCAGGAACTCGCCGTGCTCGTCGAGGTACTCCCGGGCGTTCGCGTCCCACCAGCGGCGTCCGGCGCGGCCGCCCGCCTCGTCGGGCACCGCGCGGTACCCGGCGTCGGCCAGTCTCTCGTCGGGCGGTTCCACGCAGGGCTCCTCGGGCGTCGGTTCGGGGTCCGGACGATCATCCCACCGGTGCGGGACGGCCGGACGCGGGCGTCGTGGCGGCGCGCGCGGCCCTGATCTGGGCGATTCCCGGCGTCGTGCCCGGCCTGCCGGGTCGTGGAGCGGCACACGGGAGCGGAGGCGTCACCCGCGCCCGTCGTGGGACCCAAGACCCGGCGCCGGGGACCGTCGGTGGATACCCTGGGCCCTACGGGTGCGCGACGGCGCGCGACTGCCCGGCCCCCAGACGACTGAAGGAGTTCTCGCGTGCGTGTCGGACTGCTCACCGGAGGCGGGGACGTCCCCGGCCTGAACGCGGCTATCCGGGCCGTCGTCAAGCGAGGCGAGGGTGAGCACGGCCACTCCATCGTCGGTTTCCGCAACGGCTGGCGCGGTGTCGTGGACGGCGACGTGTTCCCGCTGACCCGCCAGCACATCCGCAACGTGCTGCCCGTCGGCGGGACGCTGCTCGGCACCGCCCGGTACCACCCGCACGCGTCCGACGGTGGCATCGACGCCGTCCTCCAGACGCTCGAGGCCGAGCGCATCGAGGCCCTGATCTGCATCGGTGGCGACGGCACCCTGCACGCGGCCAGCAAGGTCGCGGACGAGGGCGTCAAGATCGTCGCGATCCCCAAGACGATCGACAACGACGTGTGGGGCACCGACAGGTCGATCGGCTTCGACACCGCCGTCGACATCGCGACCGAGGCGATCGACCGGGTGCACACCACCGCGGAGAGCCACAACCGCGTCATGATCGTCGAGGTCATGGGTCGCCACGCTGGCTGGATCGCCGTGACGTCGGCGATCGCGGGCGGCGCCGAGGTCGTGCTGACCCCCGAGGACCCGTTCGACATCGACAAGGTCATCCGGTTCCTCAAGCACCGGCACCGTGCGCACGCGAGCTTCTCGATCGTCGTCGTGGCCGAGGGCGCGGTGCCCGCGGAAGGCACGTCGATGTCGTACGAGGCCCCGGTCGGCAAGTTCGGCGAGATCGTCGCCGGCGCGATCGGCGAGCGCGTCAAGGCTGAGATCGAGCAGCGCACCGGGTTCGACACCCGCGTCACCGTGCTCGGGCACGTGCAGCGCGGTGGCATCCCCACGCCGTCCGACCGCATCCTCGGCAGCCGTTTCGGGGTCGCGGCCATAGACGCGGTGACGCGGGGCGAGTCGAACGTGATGACCGCGCTGCGTGGCGAGGAGGTCGTGCTCGTGCCGCTCCCGGAGATCGCCGGGAAGGTCAAGCACGTGCCCGCCCAGCTGCTGCAGGTCGCGCAGGCGCTCGCCTGATCCGCTTTGACCCGCGTCCCGCCCAAAGATAGGCTGGTGGGTGGTGCTGCACGCCCACGGTCCGCTCGTACGGCGGTCGCAGGTCAGCAGCCGACAATCCATCAGGATCCTTGCCCGCACTACTTCCTGTCCGCATCGGAGTCCATCACTACATGAGCATTTCCACCGCGAAGCCCGCCACGCCGCAGGTCGCGATCAACGACATCGGCTCGGCCGAGGACTTCCTCGCTGCCATCGACGCCACCATCAAGTACTTCAACGATGGTGACATCGTCTCGGGGACCATCGTCAAGGTCGACCGTGACGAGGTGCTGCTCGACATCGGTTACAAGACCGAGGGCGTCATCCCCTCCCGTGAGCTGTCCATCAAGCACGACGTGGACCCCGGAGAGGTCGTCCAGGTCGGCGACGAGGTCGAGGCCCTGGTCCTCCAGAAGGAGGACAAGGAAGGTCGTCTGATCCTGTCCAAGAAGCGTGCGCAGTACGAGCGCGCGTGGGGCACGATCGAGAAGATCAAGGAGGAGGACGGCGTCGTCACCGGCACCGTCATCGAGGTCGTCAAGGGCGGCCTCATCCTCGACATCGGTCTGCGCGGCTTCCTGCCCGCGTCGCTCGTGGAGATGCGTCGTGTCCGCGACCTCCAGCCCTACGTGGGCAAGGAGATCGAGGCCAAGATCATCGAGCTCGACAAGAACCGCAACAACGTCGTCCTCTCGCGCCGTGCCTGGCTCGAGCAGACGCAGTCCGAGGTGCGCTCGACCTTCCTGCAGACGCTGCAGAAGGGCCAGGTCCGCCCCGGTGTCGTCTCCTCGATCGTCAACTTCGGTGCGTTCGTGGACCTCGGCGGCGTCGACGGCCTCGTGCACGTCTCCGAGCTGTCCTGGAAGCACATCGACCACCCCTCCGAGGTCGTCGAGGTCGGTCAGGAGGTCACCGTCGAGGTTCTCGACGTCGACTTCGACCGCGAGCGTGTCTCCCTGTCGCTCAAGGCGACGCAGGAGGACCCGTGGCAGGCGTTCGCCCGGACGCACGCCATCGGCCAGGTCGTCCCCGGCAAGGTCACGAAGCTCGTCCCGTTCGGCGCGTTCGTGCGTGTCGAGGACGGCATCGAGGGCCTGGTCCACATCTCGGAGCTGGCCGTGCGCCACGTCGAGATCCCGGAGCAGGTCGTCCAGGTCGGCGACGACGTCTTCGTCAAGGTCATCGACATCGACCTGGAGCGTCGCCGCATCTCGCTGTCGCTCAAGCAGGCCAACGAGGGCGTCGACCCCAACAGCGACGACTTCGACCCGGCGCTGTACGGCATGGCGGCCGAGTACGACGAGCAGGGCAACTACAAGTACCCCGAGGGCTTCGACCCGGCCACGAACGAGTGGCTCGAGGGCTTCGAGGCCCAGCGCGAGGTGTGGGAGGCGCAGTACGCCAAGGCCCACGAGCGCTGGGAGGCCCACCGCAAGCAGGTCGCCGAGGCCAGCAAGGCCGACGCCGAGGCCGCGAACGGCGACACCGGCAGCAGCAGCAGCACCGCTACGGCGTCGTCCTACTCCTCGGCCCCGGCCGAGGAGGCTGCGGGCACCCTCGCGTCGGACGAGGCGCTCGCCGCACTGCGCGAGAAGCTCACGGGCAACTGACACCTGGCGCCTCGGCGCCACGTCACGTTCCTGGCAGCGGGCCGGTCACCTTCGGGTGGCCGGCCCGCTGTGCTGTCCCCGGCGGGTGACCGGGCCCGCGCAGGCCGCCGGATCGCGGCCGTTCCGCGTCCCGCCGACGCACACGGCGAGCAGGTCGGGCAGGATGGAGCGATGCAGCGCATCGGACTGACCGGCGGGATCGCAGCAGGCAAGTCGGTGGTGGCCGAGCGGTTGGGCACCCTCGGGGCCGTGGTCATCGACTACGACGTGCTCGCGCGCGAGGCGGTCGCCCCGGGCACCGCGGCGCTCGACGACATCGTCGCCGCGTTCGGCGCGCAGGTGCTGACGCCCGAGGGTGCGCTCGACCGGGCGGCCCTCGGCGGGATCGTGTTCGCCGACCTGGACGCTCTCGCGCAGCTCAACGCGATCGTGCACCCGAGCGTGCGCCGGCTCGCCGCCGAGCGCGAGGCCGCCGCGGCGACCGCAGACCCGGGGGCGGTCGTGGTCCACGACATCCCGCTGCTGGTCGAGACCGGGCAGGCCGACGCGTTCCACGTGCTCGTCGTCGTCGACGCCCCCTCGGCGCTGCGGGCCGAGCGGCTCATGGGCATGCGAGGCCTGAACCGCGAGGAGGCGCTGGGGCGCATCGCTGCGCAGATCGACGACGCCGCCCGCCTCGCCCTCGCCGACGTGGTGCTCGACGGCTCGGGCGACGTCGCGGGCCTGCAGACGCAGGTCGACGCGCTCTGGCAGCGGCTGGCCGACGAGCGCAGCGCCGAGCTCGCGGCCGAGAAGCCGTGAGCACGATCCTGCTGACGGGCTTCGAGCCGTTCGACGGCCAGCCGGTCAACGCCTCGTGGGAGGCCGTGCAGCACGTCGAGGCGGTCTGGGACGGTGACGCGCGTCTGGTGACGCGGCTGCTGCCCGTGTCGTTCGGGTCGGTGCCCGCACTGCTGCGGGCCGCCGTCGACGAGGTGCGGCCCGACGTGGTCGTGTGCGTGGGTGAGGCGGGCGGCCGTGGCCGGGTGGGCATCGAGAGGTTCGCGCTCAACCTCGTCGACGCGCGGATCCCCGACTCGGACGGCGCGCAGCCGGTCGACGTCCCGGTGGTGGCGGGCGGCCCGCTCGCGCTCGAGTCGACGCTGCCCGTCAAGGCGTGCTTCGCGGCGGTCCGCGAGCTCGGGCTGCCGGTCGAGGTGTCGACGACAGCGGGGACCTACGTGTGCAACGCGACGTCCTACGTGCTCGCGCACCTCCTGGCGTCGACCACCGGCATGCGCGGAGGGTTCGTGCACGTGCCCCGCACACCCGCTCAGGTCGAGGTGGGGGAGCCCGCCCTGAGCACAGCCGACTCGGCGCGGGCCCTCGGCCGGATCCTCACCGTCACGCTCGGGACACGCGTCGACGCCCGGGTCGCGGCGGGCAGCGAGGCCTGAGGGTCGCACGGGGCGGGTGCGCGGGTTGTCAGACGGTGCACGTACCGTGGAGGCATGCGCCCTGTGACAGATCTCCAGCGGACGGTCGCGCCGTTCGAGGTGATCTCCGACTACACGCCTTCGGGTGACCAGCCGTCGGCGATCGCCGACCTCACCCGCCGCATCCAGGCCGGCGAGAAGGACGTGACCTTGCTCGGTGCCACCGGTACCGGCAAGTCGGCGACCACCGCGTGGCTCATCGAGAAGCTCCAGCGGCCCACGCTCGTCATGGCACCGAACAAGACGCTCGCGGCGCAGCTCGCCACCGAGTTCCGCGAGCTGCTGCCGAACAACGCGGTCGAGTACTTCGTCTCGTACTACGACTACTACCAGCCCGAGGCGTACATCGCGCAGACGGACACCTACATCGAGAAGGACTCGTCGATCAACGACGAGGTCGAGCGGCTGCGGCACTCCGCCACGAGCTCGCTGCTGACGCGGCGCGACGTGGTCGTGGTGGCGTCGGTGTCGTGCATCTACGGTCTGGGCACCCCGCAGGAGTACGTCGACCGCATGGTGCGCCTGTCGGTCGGCGACCAGGTGGAGCGCGACCAGCTGCTGCGCCGGTTCGTCGCGATGCAGTACACGCGCAACGACATGGCTTTCACGCGGGGCACGTTCCGGGTCCGGGGCGACACCGTCGAGATCATCCCGGTGTACGAGGAGCTCGCGATCCGCATCGAGTTCTTCGGTGACGAGATCGAGTCGATCCAGACGCTGCACCCGCTCACGGGTGACGTGGTCCGCGCCGAGCAGGACATCTACCTGTTCCCGGCGACGCACTACGTCGCGGGCCCCGAGCGCATGGAACGGGCCATCGGGTCGATCGAGGCCGAGCTCGCCCAGCGGCTCGAGGAGTTCGAACGGCAGAACAAGCTGCTCGAGGCCCAGCGGCTGCGCATGCGTACGACGTACGACATCGAGATGATGCGTCAGATCGGCTCGTGCTCGGGCATCGAGAACTACTCGCGGCACATCGACGGCCGCGGGCCGGGCACCGCACCCCACACGCTGCTCGACTACTTCCCCGAGGACTTCCTGCTGGTCATCGACGAGTCGCACGTCACCGTGCCGCAGATCGGCGCGATGTACGAGGGCGACATGTCGCGCAAGCGGAACCTCGTGGACCACGGCTTCCGGCTGCCCAGCGCGATGGACAACCGGCCGCTGCGCTGGGAGGAGTTCGTCGACCGGATCGGGCAGACGGTGTACCTCTCCGCCACGCCCGGCAGCTACGAGCTGTCGATGTCGGACGGGACGGTCGAGCAGATCATCCGCCCGACGGGCCTCGTGGACCCGCAGGTGGTGCTCAAGCCCACGACGGGCCAGATCGACGACCTGCTCGACGAGATCCGCACGCGGTCCGAGCGCAACGAGCGTGTGCTCGTCACCACGCTGACCAAGAAGATGTCCGAGGACCTCACCGACTACCTGCTCGAGAAGGGTGTGCGGGTGCGCTACCTGCACTCCGAGGTCGACACCCTGCGCCGCGTCGAGCTGCTCCGTGAGCTGCGGCTCGGGGAGTTCGACGTGCTCGTCGGCATCAACCTGCTGCGCGAGGGGCTCGACCTGCCCGAGGTGTCGCTCGTCAGCATCCTCGATGCGGACAAGGAGGGCTTCCTGCGCTCGGCGACCTCGCTCATCCAGACGATCGGGCGCGCAGCCCGCAACGTCTCGGGCGAGGTGCACATGTACGCGGACAAGATCACGCCCGCGATGGCCATGGCGATCGACGAGACGAACCGTCGTCGCGAGAAGCAGGTCGCGTACAACCTCGAGCACGGGATCGACCCGACGCCCCTGCGCAAGAAGATCGGCGACATCACCGACATGCTCGCGCGCGAGGACGTCGACACGAAGGAGCTGCTCGAGGGCGGGTACCGCCGGGAGCAGCAGCGGGGCAAGGCCCCGGTGCCGGGTGGCGCCGGTTCGCGGGTGAGCCTCGCGGGCGCCGCGGCGGGCGAGCTGGCCGAGCTGATCCAGGAGCTCAGCGACCAGATGCACGCCGCCGCCGCCGAGCTGCAGTTCGAGCTCGCGGGACGGTTGCGCGACGAGATCTCGGGGCTCAAGAAGGAGCTGCGGCAGATGCAGGCCGCGACCGCCTGACCAACGGCTGTCGGTCTGACGGCCGTGCCTTATGCTGAGTCCCTTGTGGAGGGGAGTATCCCGACACGGCGTCCTCGTCATCACGGTCCGCTCAGCAGCGACCCGGGGAGCCGGCCCGCTGACGCAGCGGGTGGGAGAGACCTCCGGTACCCGAACCTGTACCGGAGGTAGACCTGTGTCCGTCCCGCTCTGGATCTGGGGAGCGACCGTCGCGCTCGTCGTCGCGATGGTCCTCTTCGACTTCTTCACCCACGTCCGCACCCCGCACGAGCCGACGTTCCGCGAGTCGGTCAGGTGGTCGATCTTCTACATCGCGCTGGCCGTGGTGTTCGGCGTGGGCCTGGGCATGGTGTGGGGCTGGGACCACGGCACGGAGTACTTCGCCGGCTACCTCACCGAGAAGAGCCTGTCGGTCGACAACCTCTTCGTCTTCCTCATCATCATGACGAAGTTCAAGGTGCCCCGGCCGTACCAGCAGAAGGTGCTGCTCGTGGGCGTGGTGATCGCCCTGGTGCTGCGCACCGTGTTCATCCTCGCCGGGGCCGCGGCCATCGAGCGCTACTCGTGGGTCTTCTACCTGTTCGGCGCGTTCCTCGTCTACACGGCCGTCAAGCTCGCTCTCGAGAAGCACGACGAGCAGTCGGCAGAGGTCGCGGCCGCCGAGCGCAAGGACGGGTTCGCCGTCCGCATGATGAAGAAGGTCGTGCCCACGACCGACGTCTACCACGGCGACCGCCTGACCACCGTGATCGACGGCAAGCGGTTCATCACCCCGATGCTCCTGGTCATGGTCGCGATCGGCAGCACCGACGTGCTGTTCGCGCTCGACTCGATCCCCGCGATCTACGGCCTGACCAAGGAGCCGTTCATCGTCTTCACGACCAACGCCTTCGCGCTGCTGGGGCTGCGGCAGCTGTACTTCCTGCTCGGCGGGCTGCTCGACCGTCTGGTGTACCTCGCGCAGGGACTGTCGGTCATCCTCGGCTTCATCGGCGTCAAGCTCGTCCTCGAGGCGCTGCACACCAACGAGCTCCCGTTCATCAACGGTGGCGAGCACGTGGAGTGGGCCCCCGAGATCCCGATCTGGCTCTCGCTCGGGTTCATCCTGGGAACTCTGGCCGTGGCGACCGTCGCGAGCCTCATCAAGACCCGCAACGACGAACGCGCCGTCGCGGGTCGCAACGACAGCTGAAGGTAGCCCGTGGTCGTCCCACCCCTCGTCTGGATCCTCTCTCTCGGCATCGCCGGCGTCGTCCTGCTCGTCGACGTCGCTGTCGTCGGGCGGCGACCGCACATCCCGACGACGTCCGAGTGCCTGCGGTACCTCGCCCTGTACGTCGGGCTCGCGATCGCGTTCGGGCTCGGGGTGTGGGTGACCGCGGGCGGCCAGTACGCGGGGGAGTTCTTCGCGGGCTGGCTCACGGAGTACTCGCTGTCGGTCGACAACCTCTTCGTCTTCCTGCTGATCATGACGACCTTCGCAGTGCCGAAGCCCTACCAGCAGACGGCGCTGCTCATCGGGATCATCCTGGCCCTGGTGTTCCGCGGCATCTTCATCGCGGTCGGTGCGGCGGCGATCTCGAGCTTCGGGTGGCTGTTCTACCTGTTCGGCGCGTTCCTCGTGTGGACGGCGGTCAAGGTCGGCCGCGAGGGCGGTGGCGGTGACGAGGACGACTACCGTCCGCCGCTCGTGCTGCGGCTGGTGCAGCGCTGGCTGCCGTCGACCGACGGGTACCGCGGCGTGCGGCTCACGGTCGTCGAGGACGGGCGCCGGCTCGTGACGCCGATGCTCGTGGTGCTCGTCGCGCTCGGCTCGACCGACCTGCTGTTCGCGCTCGACTCGATCCCCGCGATCTTCGGCCTGACGCAGTCCGCGTACCTGGTGCTCATGGCCAACCTGTTCGCGCTCATGGGACTGCGCCAGCTGTACTTCCTGCTGGGCGACCTGCTGACGCGGCTCGTCTACCTGCACATCGGGCTGGCGGTGCTGCTCGGGTTCATCGGGGTCAAGCTCGTGCTCGAGGCCCTGCACTCGAACACCCTGCCGTTCATCAACGGCGGTGAGCACGTGGCCTGGGCACCGGAGATGCCGATCTGGTTCTCGTTGGCCGTCATCGTCGTGACCCTCGGGCTCACCGCGGTCGTCAGCCTGCTCAAGGTGAACCACGACGAGAAGCAGCTCGCGCGCGCCGAGGCGCCGGTGATCGAGCCGTGAGCGCCGACGCCCCCACGATCCTCGCGACGTCGGGCGGGCTGGTGGCCGGGCGCCGCACCCGACTCGAGCTCGGCCCGCTCATGTGGCACGCCGTCGATCTCGCCGGGACCTCGGGCCGGCCGCGCGTGTGCCACCTCGGCACCGCGGGCGGCGACCAGGCGTGGGCGAACGCGGCGCTCGACGAGGCGGCTCGGGTCGCGGGCGTCGAGCTCACCCACCTCAACCTGTTCCCGATGCCGAACGTCGAGGACGTCGAGGGTCACCTGCTCGCGCAGGACGTCGTGTGGGTGGGTGGCGGCTCGGTGGCCAACCTCCTGGCGGTGTGGCGCGTGCACGGCCTCGACGAGATCTTCCGCCGCGTGTGGGAGGCCGGGGTGGTGCTGGCCGGGGTGAGCGCCGGGTCGATCTGCTGGTACGTGGGCGGGACGACCGACTCGTTCGGTCCCGAGCTGCGTGCGGTCACCGACGGTCTGGGGCTGCTGCCGTACGGCAACGGGGTGCACTACGACTCCGAGGCCGAGCGCCGTCCGCTGGTCCACCGGCTGGTGGGCGAGGGCGTGCTGCCCACGACGCACTGCACCGACGACGGCGTGGGGCTCGTCTACCGGGGAACCGCGCTCGTCGAAGCCGTGACCGAGCGGCGCGGCAGCGGTGCGTACGAGGTGCGCCGCGAGGACGGGGCCGTGGTCGAGGACCGCCTCGAGCCGCGGGTGCTGCCCGGGGCCTGAGCGGGCGTCAGTCGTCGGCTGCCCAGGGGCCGATCACGATGTTCCACGTGCGGACACCGACCTCGGCGATCACGCCGGCGATCGCGAACGGGTCGGCCTCGAGCAGGCGGTCGAGCTGGGCGGGGTCCTCGGTGCGGAACACGAGCTGCGCGCCGGGCGCCCCGTCGGTGAAGGGACCCGACCCGAGCAGGAGACCTTGCTCGGCCAGGCCCGACAGGTACAGGCGGTGCGCCGGGCGCACCTCGTCCTGCAGCTCGTGGCGGGCGTCGTAGACGTACTGGACGGCATAGGTCTGCATAGGGGACATCCTGCCGCAGCGGTCGCCTCGGTCCGCGCCCACGGCACGCCCGGCGTCCGGGGCGGATGAGAGCATGACGTCATGACTGCTCCGCTTCCCCCGGTCCCCGACGTCCACCTGCACGACGGGACCACGATCCCGCAGCTGGGCTTCGGTGTGTTCAAGATCGACGACGAGGGCGCCGAGACGGCCGTGGCGCACGCGCTGGCCGACGGCTACCGCCTGATCGACACCGCCAAGCTGTACGGCAACGAGGCCGGGGTCGGCCGCGCTGTGCGTGCCTCGGGTCTGCCCCGCGAGGACGTGTACGTCACCACCAAGCTGTGGAACGACGACCAGGGTCGTGAGCGCACGCTCGCCGCGTTCGACGCCTCGGTCGAGCGCCTGGGGCTGGGGGAGCCGGACCTGTTCCTCATCCACTGGCCGATGCCCGGCCAGGACCTGTACTCCGAGACGTGGCGCACGCTGGTCGAGCTGCGCGACGCGGGCCGGGTGCGCTCGGTCGGCGTCTCGAACTTCCAGCCGGCGCACCTCGCGCGGATCATCGAGGACTCGGGCGTGGTGCCCGTGGTCAACCAGGTCGAGCTGCACCCGTACCTGCAGCAGCGCGCGCTGCGGGACGTGCACGCCGAGCTGGGCATCGTGACCGAGGCGTGGTCACCGCTGGGTCGCAACACGGGCGTGCTCGAGGACCCGGTCCTCGTCGCGATCGCGCAGGCGCACGGCGTGAGCACAGCCCAGGTGGTGCTGCGCTGGCACCTCGACCTCGGGACCGTCGTGATCCCCAAGTCGGTCACCCCGGCCCGGATCGCGGCGAACCTCGACGTGTTCGGGTTCGCGCTGAGCGCGGCCGACCACGAGGCGATCGCGGGCCTCGACCGCGGCGAACGCATCGGCCCCGACCCCGACGTGCTCGGGGCGTGAGCGCGATGACGACGCACGTCCTCACCGACGAGCTGCTGGCCCGGGTCGCCGAGCGCGCCCCGCGGCACGACGCGGAGAACACGTTCCCGCACGACGACCTGGCGGACCTGACGGCCGCGGGCTACCTGCGCGCGTTCGTGCCGGTGCGCCTCGGCGGTCTGGGGCTCACGCTCGAGCAGGTCGCGCTCGAGCAGGTGCGGCTGGCCACCGCGGCCCCCGCGACGGCCCTCGCGGTCAACATGCACCTCGTGGTCACGGGGATCGCCGCCGCGCTCGCCGCGCGGGGCGACGACGCGCTCGAGTTCGTCCTCGAGGACGCGGCGCGCGGGGAGGTCTTCGCGTTCGGCAACTCCGAGGGCGGCAACGACCTGGTGATGTTCGGCTCGCGCACGCGCGCCGAGCCCCAGCCCGACGGCGGGTACCGCTACTACGGCACGAAGATCTTCACGTCGTTGTCGCCGGTGTGGACGCGGCTGGCGACCTTCGGCCGGGACGACACCGACCCGCAGGACCCGCGGCTCGTGCACGCCGTCGTCTCGCGCGAGGACGGCGGCATCGAGGTGCGCGACGACTGGGACACCCTGGGCATGCGCGCGAGCCAGAGCTGCACCACTGTGCTCGACGGCGCGTACGCGCGACCCGAGCGTGTCTACCGCTCGCTTCCCCCGGGCCCGAGCGGCGACCCGTTCATCTTCGCGCTGTTCGCCACGTTCGAGATCCTGCTGGCCGCGGTGTACACGGGCATCGGGCAGCGCGCGGTCGAGCTGGCCGTCGCCGCCGCGAACCGGCGCACGTCGATGAAGAACGGCGGGCGCACGTACGCGCAGGACCCGGACATCCGGTGGAAGATCGCGACGGCCGCGATCGCGCAGGACGGCATGCTGCCCCAGATCACGACGCTCGCGCGGGACGTCGACCAGCTCGCCGACCACGGCAGCCAGTGGTTCCCGCGGCTCGTCGGGCTCAAGGTGCGGGCCACCGAGAACGCGCGCGACGTGGTCGACCAGGCGCTGCGCGTCTCGGGCGGCGGCTCGTACTTCGCCGGCAACGAGCTGGGGCGCCTGTACCGGGACGTGCTCGCGGGGATCTTCCACCCGTCGGACGACGAGTCCGCGCACGCCACCGTCGCCAACGCGCTCCTGGGGCCGATCGAGCCCTGAGCTGCTTTTCCGCTGGTCAGCGGCCTCGTCGTGCTGGGAGGCTGACCCGATGACGACGATGGACGACGTGACGGTGTGGCCCTTCACCGGGCTGCGCGTGGTGCAGGGCGACCTCGAGCTCAGGTACCTCTCGGACGACCTCCTGCACGAGCTCGCGGCGGTCGCCGCTCGTGGGGTGCACGCGCCGGACAGGATGCCGTTCACCGTGCCGTGGACCCGGGGCACTCCCGAGGAGGTCGGCCGTTCGGTCCTGACCTACCAGTGGGGCGTGCGGTCGCGCACCAGCCCCGAGAGGTGGTCGATCGAGCTCGCTGTGCTCCGCGACGGCATCCCCCAGGGCGTCCAGGGTCTGTCCGCGACGGACTTCGCCGTGACCCGTGACGTCACGACCGGCTCGTGGCTGGGCCTGGAGTTCCAGGGGAAGGGCACCGGCACCCGGATGCGCGCGCTCGCGCTGCACCTCGCGTTCGAGGGGTTCGGCGCCCAGGTCGCCCGGACCGACGCGTTCGCCGACAACCCGGCGTCGAACGCCGTCACCCGAAAGATGGGCTACGCACCCGACGGCATCGTGACGCTTGCGCGTGAGGGGCAGCCGGCGGTCTCGCAGCGCTACCGGCTCGAACGCGCGGACTGGGAGCAGCGGGGGGCGGCGTGCGGCCTCGACAGGAGCGGCATCGAGCTGCACGGTGTCGGCCCGGTGCGCCGGTTCCTGGCGATCGACTGAGCGCAGGTCAGCGCGGCGCGGGGGTGCTCACCAGCGCCGGGCGCGCCACTCCCCGAGGTGCGGGCGCTCGACACCGAGCGTTGTGTCGTTCCCGTGGCCCGGGTAGACCCACGTGTCGTCCGGGAACTGCGCGAAGACCCGCTCCTCGAGGTCGTCCATGAGGCTGTCGAAGTCTTCGCCGCCCGAGGTGCGGCCCGGCCCGCCGGGGAACAGCGAGTCGCCCGTGAACAGGTGCGTGCGGCCGGGCACCGCACCGTCGGCGCGGGCGTCCGCGGGTTCGCGGTAGGCCAGGGCGACCGAGCCGGGAGTGTGGCCGCGCAGGCCGATGACGTCGAGGACCACGTCGCCGAACGTCACGGTCGCCCCGTCGTGCAGGCGCTCGTGCACGGGGACGCCCGCCTCGACCGAGATCGCGTGCGCGTCGTCGGCCCCTGCGCAGGTGAGCGCCCCCGTGACCGCCACGACCGACGCCAGGGCGCCCAGGTGGTCGCGGTGCCGGTGCGTCGTGACGACCGTGTCGAGGCGCGCGGTGGCCGAGCCCTCCCGCACGAGATCGAGCAGCCGGTCCGCGTCGGCCGCGGCGTCGACGAGCAGCTGGGCGCCGGTGCGGCGGCAGGTCAGCAGGTAGGCGTTGTTGTCCATGCCGCCCACGGACGCCTTGCGGACGGTCAGCGCGTCGAGCTCGCGCACGTCGGCGGGGCCGCCCGCCCGCACGTCACCGGTGTAGCCCATGGTCGTCCTCACTGCTCCGTGTCCCGCTCGGGGGTGCGCCCGGCCGCCGCTGCCGCGGCACGTCGGCCCTGCCGCGCGAGCGCGAGCTCGTGGCTGTGCGCGGCACGCACGAGCGCGAGATGGCTCAGCGCCTGCGGGAAGTTTCCCACCATCCGTCGGCCCACCGGGTCGTACTGCTCGGCGAAGAGGCCCACGTCGTTGCCGATCCCGACGAGCCGGTCCAGCACCGCCGTCGCCTCGTCGAGCCGGTCGCTGCGCGCGAGCGCGTCTGCCAGCCAGAACGAGCAGGCCAGGAACGGAAACTCGACCCCGGGCATGCCGTCGTCGGTCCGCCCGGTGCGGTACCGCAGCAGCAGCCCGGGGGAGACCTCGAGCTCGCGGCGCACAGCGGCGATCGTGCCCTGGACGCGCGGGTCGTCGGCCGGGAGGAAGTCGACCTGGAGCATCTGGAGCAGCGCCGCGTCGGTGTGCTCGGCCCCGTAGTGCTGGACGAAGGTTCCGCGCTCGGCGTCGTACCCGTGAGCCAGCACGTCCGCGCGGATCGCCGCGCGCTCGGCGCGCCACCGCGTGACCGGCCCCGGCAGGCCGTGCTGCTCGACCGCGCGCACGGCCCGGTCGAGCGCAGCCCACGCCATGATCTTCGAGTGCGTGAAGTGCTGGGGGTCGCCGCGCACCTCCCAGATGCCACGGTCGGGCTCGCGCCAGTGGGTCGCGAGCTCCGCGACGAGGTGCTGCTGCATCGACCAGGAGTCGGTCGTCTCGGTCAGACCAGCCTCCCGCGCGAGCTGCAGCGCGCACATGACCCCGCCGAGCACGTCGTTCTGCACCTGGTCGACGGCCCCGTTGCCGATCCGCACCGGTCGTGAGGCCGCGTAGCCGGGCAGGTGGTCGAGGGTCGCCTCGGGCAGGTCCCTGCGCCCATCGGAGCCGTAGACGATCTGCAGGTCGGCGGGGCGACCGGCGACCGCACGCAGCAGCCAGTCGCGCCACGCGGTCGCCTCCTCGCGGTAGCCGTTCTCGAGCAGCGCCTCGAGCGTGAGGGCGGCGTCGCGCAGCCAGCAGTAGCGGTAGTCCCAGTTCCGCTCGCCGCCGAACACCTCGGGCAGGGACGTCGTGGGCGCGGCGACGATGCCGCCGGTCTCGGCGTCGGTCAGCAGGCGCAGCACGAGCAGCGAGCGGACCACGGCGGCGCGGTGCGGCCCGTGGTAGTCGCAGCGGCGCGCCCAGCGACCCCAGCGCTGACGGGTCGAGGCGAGCCGGTCGGTGATCGACAGCCGGCGGGGGACGGGGCGCCACGAGTGCGTCCACGTCGAGGCGAGCTCGACGAACTGCCCCTCGGTGAGCTCGAAGTCGTCGCGGTGCGCACGCCCCTCGGCCCGCGGCAGCCGGTTGCCGCGCAGCACCAGCGAGTCGGGGCCGGCGATCGCCCGGATGGTGTCGTACCCGTCGGGGTCGCGCACGTGGTGCACCCACGGCTCGATGGTCCCGTAGCCGAAGCGCACCACCCACTCGTGGCGCACGGTCACGGTGCCCTCGAGGCACTCGATGCGCCGCACCAGGTCGGCCCGCCCGTCACCGAGCGGCATCGCCTCGGTCACGAGCGCGGTCCCGGTGGGCGAGGCGTAGGTGGTCTGCAGCACGAACGAGTCGCCGAGGTAGGTGCGCGTGACCTCGGTCGCGTCGGGCACTGTCAGCAGCCAGCGGCCGTGCGTCGGACCGCCGAGCAGCGCCGCGAAGCACGCGGGCGAGTCGAACTGCGGGAAGCACAGCCAGTCGACCGACCCGCGGAGCGAGACGAGGGCCGCTGTGCTCCCGTCGCCCAGCACCGCGTACTCCGAGATCGGCACGGTCGGCGGCGTCATCCCCCCATCATCGTCCGAGGCAGGCGCCGGTGCGGCACTGTGGGCAGTGCCACATTTCGAACACGTGTGCGGATGTCAGGTGACCGTCCTACCATGTCCGGGTGAATGATCGACTCATCGTGCAAGGCGCCCGTGAGCACAACCTGCGCAACGTTGACATCGACCTCCCGCGTGACGCGCTCGTCGTGTTCACCGGGCTGTCGGGGTCGGGCAAGTCCTCCCTCGCGTTCGACACGATCTTCGCCGAGGGCCAGCGGCGCTACGTCGAGTCGCTCTCGGCGTACGCCCGCCAGTTCCTCGGTCAGATGGAAAAGCCCGACGTCGACTTCATCGAGGGGCTCTCGCCCGCGGTGTCGATCGACCAGAAGTCGACGAACCGCAACCCGCGCTCGACCGTCGGCACCATCACCGAGGTCTACGACTACCTGCGCCTGCTGTTCGCGCGCGCGGGCACCCAGTTCTGCCCGGTGTGCGGCGAGCAGGTCACGGCCCAGACGCCGCAGCAGATCGTCGACCGCCTGCTCGAGCTGCCCGAGGGCACGCGGTACCAGGTGCTGGCGCCGGTGATCCGCGGGCGCAAGGGCGAGTACGCAGAGATGTTCAAGGAGCTGCAGTCCAAGGGCTTCGCGCGTGCCCGCGTCGACGGCGAGGTCGTGCAGCTCACCGACCCGCCCGCCCTGGAGAAGAAGCTCAAGCACGACATCGAGGTCGTCGTCGACCGGCTGGTGGCCCGGGAGGGCGTCCAGCGACGTCTGACCGACTCGGTCGAGACGGCGCTCAGCCTGGCCGGGGGCCTCCTGGTGGTCGAGATGGTCGACGCCGACAAGGACGACCCCGAGCGCGAGCGCCGGTTCTCCGAGCACCGGGCCTGCCCGAACGACCACCAGCTCACGCTCGAGGAGATCGAGCCGCGCACGTTCTCCTTCAACGCGCCGTACGGCGCATGCCCTGAGTGCACGGGCATCGGTTCACGCCTCGAGGTGGACACCGACCTGATCGTCCCGGACGAGGACCTCTCGCTCGCCGAGGGGGCCGTGGCGCCCTGGTCGCAGGCGTCGAGCGAGTACTTCACGCGCGTGCTCAGCGCGCTGGCCAGCGACCTGGGCTTCTCGATGGACGTGCCGTGGCGAGCCCTGCCCGAGCGGGCCAAGAAGGCGGTGCTGTACGGCGAGAACCACGAGGTCCACGTCCGGTACAAGAACCGCTGGGGTCGGGAGCGGCAGTACTCGACCGGTTTCGAGGGCGCTGTCACGTTCATCGAGCGGCGCCACAAGGAGACCGAGTCCGACTGGAGCAAGGAGCGGTACGAGGCCTACATGCGCGAGGTCCCGTGCCCGGTCTGCCAGGGTGCGCGGCTCAAGCCCGAGGTGCTCGCGGTGCGGGTCGGCGGCCTGTCGATCGCCGAGATCTGCGACCTGCCGATCCGGGCCGCCCGTGACTTCCTCGACGACCTGCAGCTCGGCGAGCGCGAGCGCGCGATCGCGGTCGAGGTGCTCAAGGAGATCCAGGCCCGCCTCGGCTTCCTGCTCGACGTCGGGCTCGACTACCTGTCGCTGTCCCGGCCCGCCGCGACGCTCTCCGGCGGGGAGGCCCAGCGCATCCGGCTGGCGACGCAGATCGGCTCCGGGCTGGTGGGCGTGCTGTACGTCCTCGACGAGCCCAGCATCGGCCTGCACCAGCGGGACAACCGTCGGCTCATCGAGACGCTGACGCGGCTGCGCGACCTGGGCAACACGCTCATCGTCGTGGAGCACGACGAGGACACGATCCGCGCCGCCGACTGGATCGTCGACATCGGCCCCGGCGCGGGGGAGCACGGCGGCCACGTGGTGCACTCGGGCGACTTCGCGGGGCTGCTCGCGTCGCCTGACTCGGTCACCGGCGCCTACCTGTCGGGTCGTCGCGCGATCCCGATGCCGGCCGAGCGCCGGGCGATCGACCCGGCGCGCGCCGTCACCGTGGTCGGCGCGCGGGAGCACAACCTGCGCGGCATCGACGTGACGTTCCCCCTCGGCACCCTCACGGCGGTCACGGGCGTCTCGGGGTCGGGCAAGTCGACGCTGGTCAACTCGATCCTCTACACCGTGCTCGCGAACGAGCTCAACGGCGCCCGCCAGGTCGCCGGCCGGCACAAGCGCGTGACCGGGATGGAGAACCTGGACAAGGTCGTGCACGTGGACCAGGGGCCCATCGGGCGCACGCCGCGCTCGAACCCGGCCACCTACACGGGGGTCTGGGACCGGATCCGCAAGCTGTTCGCCGAGACGACCGAGGCGAAGGTCCGGGGCTACGGGCCCGGCCGGTTCTCGTTCAACGTCAAGGGCGGGCGCTGCGAGGCGTGCTCGGGCGACGGGACGCTCAAGATCGAGATGAACTTCCTGCCCGACGTGTACGTGCCGTGCGAGGTCTGTCACGGGGCGCGCTACAACCGGGAGACCCTTGAGGTCCGGTTCAAGGGCAAGAACGTGGCCGACGTGCTCGACATGCCCATCGAGGAGGCGGCCGAGTTCTTCGCACCCTTCGCCGCGATCGCGCGCCACCTGAACACCCTCGTCGACGTCGGCCTCGGCTACGTGCGGCTCGGGCAGCCGGCCCCGACGCTCTCGGGCGGGGAGGCGCAGCGCGTCAAGCTCGCGACGGAGCTCGCGCGCCGGTCGACCGGCCGGACGATCTACGTGCTCGACGAGCCGACCACCGGTCTGCACTTCGAGGACATCCGCAGGCTGCTGGAGGTGCTCCAGTCGCTCGTCGACAAGGGCAACAGCGTGATCGTGATCGAGCACAACCTCGACGTGATCAAGAACGCCGACTGGGTCATCGACATGGGGCCCGAGGGTGGCAGCGGCGGCGGCCTGGTGATCGCCGAGGGCACGCCCGAGCACATCGCGACGGTCGAGGCGAGCCACACCGGGAGGTTCCTCGCCGAGGTGCTCGAGCCCGCGGCGGTCGCTGTCAGCGCCTGACGCGGGAGCCGACCACCACCGCTCGGGCGCTCCGCGACCTCAGCGTCCGGGCGTCGTCACGAGCGGCACCTCGCCCGTGCGCGGCGTCGACGGGACGCACCGCACGGGGAAGCTGACCGAGCGGGCGATGAAGCAGTGCTCGTGCGCGCGCTCGTGCAGCGCGTCGAGCCGAGCGTCGTCGACCGGGCCCCCGTCGTTCGCGTGCGCGCCGGGCACGAGGGTCACCACGGGGTGCAGCACCACCTCGGTGAACTGCCCGTGCCCGGCGGCCTCGACCCGCATGGTGCCCCGCGCGTGGTCGGTGTACCCGACGACCACCACGCCGTCGGCCGACGCGAGGTGCAGGAACCAGAGCATGTGGCACTGCGCGAGGGCCGCGACCAGCAGCTCCTCCGGGCTGTACCGGGCGGGGTCGCCGCGGAACGCGGGGTCGGCCGATCCGGGCAGCGGCGGCTTGTCACCGATCCGCACGTCGTGGTCGCGGCTGTAGGAGGTGTAGCTCGCGGTGCCGGACGCACCGGCTCCGGTCCAGACGACGTCGGCGGCGTACGTGTGCAGGGGGCCCATCGCGCCACGCTAGCCCGCGGCCCGCCGCGGTGCGTGCGTTCGGCGTCAGTCACGCGAACTACCCTCGTACCCATGGCCGATCCCGCCACCTACCGTCCCGCCCCCGGCGAGATCCCCGACTCCCCGGGCGTGTACCGCTTCCGGGACGAGCACGGCCGCGTCATCTACGTCGGCAAGGCGAAGAGCCTGCGGTCCCGGCTCAGCAGCTACTTCCAGGACGTCGCGGGCCTGCACCCGCGGACCCAGCAGATGGTCACGACCGCGGCGTCGGTGCAGTGGACTGTGGTCGGCACCGAGGTCGAGGCGCTCGCGCTCGAGTACTCCTGGATCAAGGAGTTCGACCCGCGGTTCAACGTCAAGTACCGCGACGACAAGTCCTACCCGTACCTCGCGGTCACCATGTCCGAGGAGTTCCCCCGCGTGCAGGTCATGCGGGGGGCCAAGCGTCCGGGGACCCGCTACTTCGGTCCGTACGGGCACGCCTGGGCGATCCGCGAGACCGTCGACCTGCTGCTGCGGGTGTTCCCCGTGCGCACGTGCTCGGCCGGGGTGTTCAAGCGCGCCCACCAGCAGGGCCGTCCGTGCCTGCTCGGGTACATCGACAAGTGCTCGGCGCCGTGCGTCGGGAGGATCTCGCCCGACGACCACAAGGCGCTCGCGCAGGACTTCTGCGACTTCATGGCGGGCGACACGGCCCGGTTCACGCGGCGCCTGACGCAGCGCATGAAGGAGGCCGCTGCCGACCTCGACTTCGAGCGTGCGGCCCGGCTCCGCGACGACATCGGCGCGCTCGAGCGCGCCACCGAGAAGAACGCCGTGGTGCTGCCCGACGGCACGGACGCCGACGTCTTCGCGCTCGTGGGCGACGAGCTCGAGGCCGCGGTCCAGGTGTTCCACGTCCGCGACGGGCGCATCCGCGGCCAGCGCGGCTGGGTGGTCGAGAAGGTCGAGGACGCGACCGACGCCGACCTGGTCGAGCACCTGCTCCAGCAGGTCTACGGCGGCGAGGGCGAGGACGCGGCCGGTCGGGCCGACGCGACGCGGCGCGGCGACTCGCGTGCGGTGCCGCGCGAGGTGCTGGTCCCCGTGCTGCCGACCGACGTCGAGCAGGTGCAGGACTGGCTCACCGGGCTGCGGGGCAGCCGGGTCGAGGTCCGTGTGCCGCAGCGCGGCGACAAGAAGGACCTCGCCGAGACCGTGCAGCGCAACGCCGAGCACGCGCTCGTGCTGCACCGCACGCGCCGCGCGGGCGACCTCACGACCCGCAGCCAGGCGCTCCGCGAGATCCAGGAGGCCCTCGACCTGTCGACAGCACCGCTGCGCATCGAGTGCTACGACGTGTCGCACAACCAGGGGACGTTCCAGTCGGCGTCGATGGTGGTGTTCGAGGACGGGCTCGCGCGCAAGAGCGAGTACCGCCACTTCTCGGTGCGCGGCGCCGAGGGGCAGGGGGCCCGCGACGACACCGAGGCGATGCACGAGGTCATCACGCGCCGGTTCCGCCGCTACCTGTCCGAGCGCACCGCGTCGAGCGACCTCGAGATGGGTGAGGACGACGACGAGAGCCTGCCGCGCTCGGGCCCGGTCGACGAGACCACGGGCAAGCCGGTGCGCTTCGCGTACCCGCCCAACCTGGTGGTCGTCGACGGCGGCCCGCCCCAGGTGGCCGCTGCCGCCGCGGCGCTGGCCGAGCTGGGCATCGACGACGTGGCGCTGTGCGGGCTCGCGAAGCGCCTCGAGGAGGTGTGGCTGCCGGGCGAGGAGTACCCGGTGATCATGCAGCGCAGCTCGGAGGGGCTGTACCTGCTGCAGCGGCTGCGCGACGAGGCCCACCGGTTCGCCATCTCCGCGCACCGCAAGCGCCGGAGCAAGGGCATGACCGTCTCGGCGCTCGACTCGGTGCCCGGGCTCGGGCCCGCGCGGTCGGCGGCTCTGCTCAAGCACTTCGGCTCGCTCAAGCGCCTCCGGGCGGCCTCGGTCGAGGAGATCGCGTCGGTGCCGGGCATGGGGGAGCGCACGGCCGCGGCCGTGGTCGCGGCGCTCGCCACGCCTACGACCGCGGGAACCGCAGGGTCCTGACCCGGGCTGGCATGCTGGGGCCATGTCGGACGAGCCTTCTCCCATCACCGTTCCTGCCGGCATCCCGGCCCTCGAGGCCGCCGCCGAGGCTCCGCGCCTGAAGACGCCCGAGGTCCTGATCATCACGGGGATGTCAGGCGCCGGGCGCACGCGCGCGGCCGCCGTCCTGGAGGACCTCGACTGGTACGTGGTCGACAACCTCCCGGCCCAGATGCTCACGCACCTGGTGGGTCTCATGACGCACGGCACGGGGGGCGCCCAGCCGCAGCGCCTCGGTGCGGTCGTGGACGTGCGCGGTCGCGAGTTCTTCGCCGACCTCGAGCAGGTGCTGTCGGGGCTCGGCGAGGCCGGCATCGACTACCGGATCCTGTTCCTGGACGCGTCGGACGAGGTGCTCGTGCGGCGTTTCGAGCAGGTGCGGCGCCCGCACCCGCTCCAGGGAGACGGCCGCATCCTCGACGGGATCGGCGCCGAGCGGGCCATGCTGCGCAGCACGCGCGAGCGCGCGGACGTGCTGATCGACACGTCGGACCTCAACGTCCACGACCTCGCACGCGAGATCCGGGCAGCCGTCGCGGGCGGCAGCTCGGACACGCTGCGCGTCAACGTGGTCTCGTTCGGCTTCAAGTACGGGCTGCCGCTCGACGCGGACCACGTCGTGGACGTGCGGTTCCTCGCGAACCCGTACTGGATCACGGAGCTGCGCCACCTCTCGGGCCGGGACGCGCCCGTGCGGGACTACGTGCTGGGCCTGCCGGGGGCGACGACGTTCGTCGAGCGCTACGTCGACGCGCTCGAGCCGGCGCTGGCCGGGTACGTGCAGGAGGAGAAGCGGTACCTGACGATCGCCGTCGGGTGCACCGGCGGCAAGCACCGCTCGGTCGCGATCAGCGAGGCGATCGCAGCCCGGCTGCGTGACCGTGGTCTGCGGGTGACCGTCTCCGCCCGAGACCTCGGGAAGGAGTGAGCCTGGTGCCTGCCGGTCCGTCGTTCGTCGCGTTGGGTGGGGGGCACGGGCTCTCGGCGACGCTGTCGGCGCTGCGTCTGATGTCGGACCAGCTGACCGCCGTGGTCACCGTGGCCGACGACGGCGGCTCGTCGGGGCGGCTGCGCGACGAGCTGGGGGTGCTGCCCCCGGGTGACCTGCGGATGGCGCTCGCGGCGCTGTGCGACGACACCGAGTGGGGGCGCACCTGGCGCGACGTGCTGCAGCACCGCTTCTCGTCGTCGGGGGACCTCGACCGCCACGCGGTCGGCAACCTGCTGATCGTGGCGTTGTGGGAGCTGCTGGGGGACACCGTCGAGGGCCTCGACTGGGTGGGTCGGCTGCTGGGTGCGCGCGGCCGGGTGCTCCCCATGGCTGCGGTGCCGCTCGAGATCGAGGCGGACGTCGACAAGGGCGACGGGACCATCGGCGTGGTCCGGGGCCAGAGCGCCGTCGCCGTGGTCGGTGAGCGGATCACGAGCGTGCGCCTGGTGCCCGACGCCCCTCCGGCGTGCGCGGAGGCCGTCGCCGCGGTCGACGGGGCCGACTGGGTCGTGCTCGGGCCCGGCTCGTGGTTCACGTCGGTGCTGCCGCATCTGCTCGTCCCCGACCTCGCGGCGGCGCTGCACCGCACGTCGGCCGGCCGCATCCTCGTGCTCAACCTGGCCCCTGACGCGGGCGAGACCGACGGCATGCGCGCGGAGGACTACATCGACGTGCTGCTCCGGCATGCGCCCGACCTCCGCATCGACGCGGTGGTGGCCGACCCCGGGGCCGTCGAGGACGTCGGCGTGCTCGTCGAGCGCACGGCCGCGATCGGGGCGCGGCTGCTCCTGCGCCAGGTCGGCAGCAGCGACGGGTCTCCCCGTCACGATCCGTTGCGCCTGGCTGCGGCGCTGCGCGACGTGGTCGACGACTATCTCGGAGACGTGGGGACGCGCACGGGGGACTCCTAGAGAATGGCAAGATGTCGCCATGGCGCTGACGGCACAGGTGAAGGACGAGCTCGCACGGCTCCAGGTCGACAAGACGTCCTGCCGCAAGGCCGAGGTGTCGGCCATGCTCCGGTTCGCGGGTGGTCTGCACATCATCTCGGGCCGGATCGTGATCGAGGCGGAGCTCGACACCGGCATCGCCGCGCGTCGGCTGCGGCAGGCGATCTCGGAGGTCTACGGCCACGGCAGCGACGTGATCGTGATCTCGGCGGGCGGGCTGCGGCGGGGGAGCCGGTACGTGGTGCGGGTCGTCAAGGACGGTGAGTCGCTCGCGCGGCAGACCGGCCTGCTCGACAACCGCGGACGCCCCGTCCGAGGGCTGCCGCCCCAGGTCGTGTCTGCCGGTGTCGGCGAGGCCGAGGCGGCGTGGCGCGGGGCCTTCCTGGCGCACGGCTCGCTGACCGAGCCCGGCCGGTCGTCGGCCCTCGAGGTGACCTGCCCGGGGCCCGAGGCCGCCCTCGCGCTGGTGGGTGCGGCACGCCGGCTCGGCATCGCGGCCAAGGCCCGCGAGGTGCGTGGCGTGGACCGGGTGGTGATCCGTGACGGCGACGCGATCAGCGCGATGCTCGCGAGGCTGGGCGCCCACGACACGATGCTGGTGTGGGAGGAGCGGCGCGTGCGCCGCGAGGTGCGCGGCACCGCCAACCGGCTCGCGAACTTCGACGACGCGAACCTTCGCCGCTCGGCCCGTGCCGCGGTCGCCGCGGGCGCGCGCGTCGAGAGGGCGTTCGAGATCCTCGGCGCCGACCTGCCCGAACACCTGCGTGAGGCGGGCGAGCTGAGGCTCGCGCACAAGGAGGCCTCGCTCGAGGAGCTGGGCAAGCTGGCCGACCCGGTGCTCACGAAGGACGCCGTCGCGGGGCGCATACGGCGTCTGCTGGCGACGGCGGACAAGCGCGCCGCCGAGCTCGGCATACCGGACACCGAGGCCGGCCTGAGCCCGGAGCTCCTGGACCTCTGACACGTCGCGCCGTAGACCTAGGTCCCGGCGTGATGGCCGTCACGGGTATAGGCTCATCGCATCCGGTGGCCCGGCGAAGGCCAAGGGGGATGCGGTTCGTCTTCTTCGTGGGCACCGGCGGCGCACATCGGCGTGCGTGCAAGTCAATCACCGTAACTGTGTGCGCCGACTCCGTCGGCGCTGCCGAGGAGGGCAAGTGACCATCCGCGTCGGTATCAACGGCTTCGGCCGTATCGGACGTAACTTCTACCGGGCCATCCTGGCGTCCGGGGCGGACATCGACGTCGTCGCTGTCAACGACCTCACGGACAACAAGACCCTGGCGCACCTGCTGAAGTACGACTCCGTCCTGGGTCGCCTCCCCGCCGAGGTCACCTACGACGAGTCGTCGATCATCGTGGACGGCAAGGCCATCCGTGCCCTCGAGGAGCGCGACCCCGCGCTGCTGCCGTGGGCCGAGCTGGGCGTCGACATCGTCATCGAGTCGACCGGCTTCTTCACTGACGCGACCAAGGCGAAGGCTCACCTCGACGCCGGCGCCAAGAAGGTCATCATCTCGGCTCCGGCCAAGAACGAGGACGGCACGTTCGTCGTCGGCGTCAACGAGCAGGACTACGACGCCGCGACGCAGCACATCATCTCCAACGCGTCGTGCACCACGAACTGCCTCGCGCCGATGGCCAAGGTCCTCGACGAGGCCTTCAGCATCGAGCGTGGCCTCATGACCACGATCCACGCGTACACGGGTGACCAGAACCTGCAGGACGGCCCGCACCGCGACCTTCGTCGTGCGCGTGCCGCTGCGGTCAACATCGTCCCGACCTCGACGGGTGCCGCCAAGGCTGTCGCCCTCGTGCTCCCGCAGCTCAAGGGCAAGCTCGACGGCTACGCGCTGCGCGTCCCGGTCCCGACCGGCTCTGCCACGGACCTGACGTTCACGGCCGGCCGCGAGGTCACCGCCGCTGAGGTCAACGCCGCGATCAAGGCCGCCTCCGAGACCGAGGCGCTCAAGGGCATCCTGGTCTACACCGAGGACGAGATCGTGTCGTCGGACATCGTCACCGACCCGGCCTCGTGCATCTTCGACGCCAAGCTCACCAAGGTGATCGGCGACCAGGTCAAGGTCGTCGGCTGGTACGACAACGAGTGGGGCTACTCGAACCGTCTCGTGGACCTCACGGTCTACGTCGGCGAGCGTCTCTGACACGTCGACCCTGACGTAGCACGACCATGCGTCCGCGTGCGCCCCGCGGCCTTCGGGTCCGAGGCGCACGCGGACGCTGTCATGTCCCGGGTCGTTGACGCGGCCCCTGTGAGGAATGAGAACGCCATGAAGACCATCGAGGATCTCGGGGACCTGCGGGGCAAGACCGTCCTCGTCCGCTCCGACTTCAACGTGCCGCTCGACGGCACGACGATCACGGACGACGGCCGGGTGCGCGCGGCGCTGCCCACGCTCACGACGCTGCTCGGGAAGGGCGCGCGCGTCGTCGTCGCAGCCCACCTGGGACGCCCCAAGGGTGCTCCCGAGGCGAAGTACTCCCTGGCCCCCGTCGCCGAGCGCCTGAGCGAGCTGCTCGGCCAGCCCGTCGCACTCGCCGAGGACGTCGTCGGCGACTCCGCCAAGGCGACCGTCGCAGCGCTGCAGGACGGCCAGATCGCCCTGCTCGAGAACATCCGCTTCGACCCCCGCGAGACCTCGAAGGACGACGCCGAGCGCGCCGCCCTCGCCGAGGACCTCGCGGCGCTGGCCGACGCGTTCGTGTCGGACGGCTTCGGTGTGGTGCACCGCAAGCAGGCGTCGGTGTACGACGTCGCGCAGAAGCTCCCGTCCGCCGTGGGTCTGCTCGTCCTCAAGGAGGTCGACTCGCTCAAGAAGGCGACCGAGAACCCCGAGCGCCCGTACGTCGTGGTGCTCGGCGGCTCCAAGGTCTCCGACAAGCTCGGCGTGATCGCGAACCTGCTGACCAAGGCCGACCGCCTGCTCATCGGTGGCGGCATGGTCTTCACGTTCCTCGCCGCCAAGGGCTACTCGGTCGGCGCCTCGCTGCTCGAGGCCGACCAGATCGACACGGTCAAGGGCTACCTGGCCAAGGCCGAGGAGCTCGGCGTCGAGATCGTGCTGCCCACGGACATCGTGGTCGCGGACGCGTTCGCCGCTGACTCGCCGCACGACGACGTCGCTGCCGACGCCATCCCGGACCACCGCATCGGTCTGGACATCGGCCCGGCGTCGCGGGAGTTGTTCCGCGAGAAGATCCTCGACGCGAAGACCGTCGTGTGGAACGGCCCCGCGGGCGTCTTCGAGTTCGCTGAGTTCTCGCACGGCACGCGTGCCATCGCGCAGGCGCTCGTCGAGGCTGGCGAGAACGGTGCCTTCACGATCGTCGGCGGTGGCGACTCCGCCGCAGCCGTGCGCGTGCTCGGCTTCGACGAGGCAGCGTTCGGCCACATCTCCACGGGTGGCGGCGCCAGCCTGGAGTTCCTCGAGGGCAAGTCCCTCCCCGGCATCGCAGTTCTGGAGGGCTGAGCCATGACGACTCGTATCCCGCTCATCGCAGGCAACTGGAAGATGAACCTCGACCACAACGAGGCCATCCACCTGGTGCAGAAGCTGGCCTGGACGCTCAAGGACGGCAAGTTCGACTACGCGACCACCGAGGTCGTCGTGCTGCCGTCGTTCACGTCGATCCGCTCCGTGCAGACGCTCGTGGACGCCGACAAGCTCGAGCTCGGCTACGGCGCGCAGGACGTCTCGCAGCACGCCAGCGGCGCGTACACCGGTGAGATCTCGGCGACGCAGCTCGCGAAGCTGGGCGTCACGTACGTGACGGTCGGTCACTCGGAGCGTCGCGAGTACCACCACGAGTCGGACGCGGTCGTCGCGGCCAAGGCCGTCGCTGCCTTCGGCTCGGGCATCGTCCCGATCGTGTGCGTCGGCGAGGGCCTCGACGTCCGCAAGGCCGGCGAGCAGGTGCCGTACACGCTCACGCAGCTCGAGGGCTCGCTCGCGGGCATCACGGCCGAGCAGGCCGCGACCGTCGTCATCGCGTACGAGCCCGTCTGGGCCATCGGCACGGGCGAGGTCGCGACCCCCGAGGACGCGCAGGAGGTCTGTGGCGCGATCCGCGGCAAGCTGGCCGAGATGTACGGCCAGGAGATCGCCGACGCCGTGCGCGTGCTGTACGGCGGCTCGGTGAAGTCGAGCAACGTCGCGTCGATCATGGCCAAGCCCGACGTCGACGGCGCGCTCGTCGGCGGTGCGAGCCTCGACGCCGAGGAGTTCGCGAAGATCGCGCGCTTCCAGGCGCACGAGGTCGGTCTCTGACCTCTGCACGACCCGTGGCGTGGGTGTGCGGGCCGGGACCCCGGTCCGCACACCCGCTGCTGGGTGACAGGCACCGCACCGTGCGCCGCCATGTTCTTGGCGTTCGTTGCGCCGTCACCTACGCTGGATCGCCTAGTCTTGACCCGATCACCTCTTGGTGACGCCCCGCACGAGTGAGGACAGACCCCCGACGTGGACGCCCTGCGCATCACCCTCCAGGTCCTGCTGGTGCTCGCCAGCTTCCTGCTGATCCCTCTCGTCCTGCTGCACAAGGGGCGCGGCGGCGGCCTGTCCGACATGTTCGGCGGCGGCATCACCTCGAGCGCGGGCAGCTCGGGAGTCGCCGAGCGCAACCTGAACCGCATCACTGTGACCGTCGCGGTCACGTGGGCGGTCATCATCATCCTGCTGGGCCTGATCCAGCGCGTGAGCTGAGGGAGTCCCGTGGCCAGTGGTAGCGCGATCAGGGGATCGCGGGTCGGTGCCGGCCCCATGGGCGAGGCCGAGCGGGGCGACAGCGCGCCTCGCATCTGGATCTCGTACTGGTGCGCGAACGGGCACGAGACGCGCCCGAGCTTTGCCGAGGAGGCCGCCGCCGAGGCGCCCGAGACGTGGGACTGCCCCCGGTGTGGTTTCCCCGGTGGACAGGACCAGGAGAACCCTCCGTCGCCGTCGCGCAACGAGCCGTACAAGACGCACCTCGCCTATGTGAAGGAGCGTCGTTCGGACGAGGACGGCGAGGCGATACTCGACGAGGCGCTGGCTGCGCTGCGAGCACGTCGAGGACGCCGCTGAACGACCGGTCCGCCGCGCAGCGCTGCGTGGCTCCGACCGTGTGACGACGAGCGCCTGCCCTCCGGGGCAGGCGCTCGTCGTGCGTCGTGCGTCCGGCGACCGCGCCTGGGCAGAGCGCCCCGGGGGTCGTGTGGGTGCCCCGCGCTACGGTCGACGCTCCTCCGAGAAAGGTGCAACGATGCAGGTCAGCGAGCTCGAGCAGGTCGTCGTGCGGGCCAAGACGGCCACCTACGCAGGGTCAGGTGCCGCCGCTGCAGGGTCCCGACCCGGGACCGTGGACCTGACCTACGCCGAGGGGGACTACGGCTACCTCGACAGCTACGTGGGCGGCAGCGACTTCCTGGGCCAGGAGGTCGTGACGTTCGAGGGGCGGCCCGTGTGGTCGATGGGCTACTACGGGTACCTGCTGCGGCCCGACCTGATCGACGCGGGCCGTGCGGGGCAGGTCATCAAGGCCTCGCTCACCGAGCTCTACGGTGAGGGGCGGTTCCTGGGCGGATTCCGCTCGACGCAGGGCGAGGACGTCTACACCGACACGAGCACGGGGGACGTGACGCACTTCGAGGGCAAGGAGTGGATCGAGCGGGCGGGCGTGCGCGTCTACGAGCTCGTCTACCACGGCGGCCTCGTGCGGCCGTGAGCCGGACGTGAGCGAGCCGGTGGCGGGCCCCTCACCAGGGACTGCCACCGGACCAGCCGTCAGGCGTCGGGCTCGGTGCCGGCCGCCGCGGCGTCGAGCAACCACAGCGTCCGCTCGGAGCCGGAGGCCCCCGCAGCGGGCGTCTGGTCGACCGGGGCGCCCGAGAGCGCTGAGGCGACCGCCTGGGCCTTCTCCGGGCCCGCTGCGACGACCCACACCTCGCGGGCGCCACGGATGGCGTCGAACGTCAGCGAGACCCGCTCGGCAGGGAGCTTGGGGGAGCCGTGCACGCCGGTCGCGGCGACGCCCTCGACCGCGAGGGCCTCGTGCCCGGGGAACAGCGACGCGACGTGGCCGTCGGGCCCCATCCCCAGCATGAGCACGTCGAACGCGGGCGAGGTCGCACCGGGCGCGGCGAAACGGGCCAGCTCCGCGGCGTACAGCTCGGCAGCTCGCTCCGGGGTGCGCACGTCACCGCCGAGGGCCGGCACCGGGTGCACGTTGACGTCGGGCAGCGCCGAGCCGAGCGAGCGCAGCAGCGCGTCGCGGGCCTGGGTCTCGTTGCGGTCGCCGTCACCCGAGGGCAGGAACCGCTCGTCGCCCCACCAGAGGTGCACGCCCGACCAGTCGACGGCGGTGCGCACCAGGTCGTGCGCGACGGCGGCGAGCGTCGCGATGCCCACCGTGCCGCCCGTGAGCACCACGTGCACGGGCCGTCGCTGCGACTGCAGGTCCAGCAGGCGCGTGAGCAGCCGCGCCGCGGTGGCCTCGACGAGGACAGCGGCGTCGGGGTGGACCACCACGAGCCGCTCGCTCACGACTGGACCTTCGCGAGCCCGGTGCGGAGCACCTCGCCGTAGACCTCGTCGGGGTCGAGGCGCCGCAGCTCCTCGGACAGGCATTCGCGCAGCTGACGGATCGGCAGCGCGATGCGGTGCTCGGGCTGGCCGGGCTGGATGAGGGCCGCGGTCTTGCCGTCGGGCCGGTCGAGGATGATCGGGCCGGCCTTGCGGTCGAGCCGCACCTGCGTGATCGCCGGGGCGCCGGGGATGCGCTCGACGTCGACGGGGCAGTCGAGCGCCTCCGCGAGCCACGCGGCCATGAGGTCGACCGACGGGTGCTTGCTCTCGCCCGAGACGAGCGCGCGCTCGACGGGTTCGAACGGCGCCTGGTCGAGCGTCGCGGCGATGAGGCCGCGCCACAGCGTCGTCCGGGTCCAGGCGAGGTCGGAGTCGCCCTCGGAGTACACCTCGGCCAGGTGCCGCAGCGCCTTCGACGGTGCGGTGGTGTTGACCGAGTCGGTGATGCGCCGCTGGGCCATCGCACCCAGCGGGTGCGCGCCCGGGTCGTCGGGGACGTCGTACGGCCACCACACGACGATCGGCGCGTCGGGCAGCAGCAACGGGATCACGAGCGTGTCCGAGTGGCTGCGCAGCGCGCCGGCGGAGCGGAGCACGATGACCTCGCTGGCCCCTGCGTCGCCGCCCAGGCGGATCTGCGCGTCGAGCGAGGCCGCACGGTGACCGGGCTGGTCGGCGAGCACGATGATGCGGCACGGGTGCTCGCGGCTCGCGTCGTTGGCCGCCTCGATCGACTCCTCGGGGTCGTGGCCGCCGAGGTCGATGATGAGGGTGAGCACGCGACCGAGGGCCACCGCCCCGCCCTCGTCACGGGCCTTGACCAGGCGCCCGTTGATGGCGCGCGTCGAGGTGTCGGGCAGGTCGATGATCACGGGATCCTCCAGTGCCGTCCGTCGCGGGCCATCATCTCGTCGGCCGAGGTCGGGCCCCAGGTGCCGGAGCGGTACGGGTCAGGCTTGCCGTGCTCGGCCCAGTACGAGGTGATCGGGTCGAGGATCTTCCAGGACAGCTCGACCTCCTCGTGCCGCGGGAACAGCGGCGGGTCGCCGAGCAGCACGTCGAGGATGAGCCGCTCGTAGGCCTCGGGGGAGGACTCGGTGAACGCGTGCCCGTAGCCGAAGTCCATCGTGACGTCGCGGACCTCCATCGCGGTGCCCGGGACCTTGGCGCCGAAGCGCAGGGTGACGCCCTCGTCGGGCTGCACCCGGATCACCAGGGCGTTCTTGCCCAGCTCCTCGGTCGAGGTCGACTCGAACGGCAGGTGCGGCGCGCGCTTGAACACGACGGCGATCTCGGTCACGCGGCGTCCGAGCCGCTTGCCCGTGCGCAGGTAGAACGGCACGCCGGCCCAGCGCCGGGTGTCGATGTCCAGGCGGACGGCGGCGAACGTCTCGGTCGTCGAACCGGGGGAGAAGCCCTCTTCCTCGGTGTACCCGGCGACCCGTTCGCCACCCTGCCAGCCCGCCGTGTACTGCCCGCGCGAGGTGTGCCGACCCAGGTCGCGCGGCAACCGGACGGCCGAGAGCACCTTGATCTTCTCGGCGCGCAGCGACTCCGCGTCGAACGAGACCGGCTCCTCCATCGCTGTGAGCGCGAGCAGCTGGAGCAGGTGGTTCTGGATGACGTCGCGTGCGGCGCCGATGCCGTCGTAGTACCCGGCGCGGCCGCCGATGCCGATGTCCTCGGCCATGGTGATCTGCACGTGGTCGACGTAGTGCGCGTTCCAGATCGGCTCGAACAGCTGGTTCGCGAACCGCAGCGCGAGCAGGTTCTGGACCGTCTCCTTGCCGAGGTAGTGGTCGATGCGGAACACGTCGTCGGGCCGGAAGACCTGGGAGACGACGGCGTTGAGCTCGCGCGCGCTCTCCAGGTCGTGGCCGAACGGCTTCTCGATGACGACCCGGCGCCACGTGCCCTCGCGGGGCTGCGAGAGCCCCGAGCGGGCGAGCTGGCGGCACACCACGGGGAACGAGCTCGGGGGGACGGACAGGTAGAACGCGTGGTTGCCGCCGGTGCCGCGGTCCTTGTCGAGCTCCTCGACCGTCTCGCTCAGCCGGTCGAACGCGTCGTCGTCGTCGAACGTGCCCTGCACGAACCGGATGCCCTCGGCGAGCTGGCGCCAGGTGGCCTCACGGAACGGCGTGCGGGCGTGCTCCTTGACCGAGTCGTGCACTATCTGCGCGAAGTCCTGGGTCTCCCAGTCGCGTCGCGCGAACCCGGTGAGCGCGAACCCGGGCGGCAGCAGGCCACGGTTGGTCAGGTCGTAGACGGCCGGCATGAGCTTCTTGCGTGCGAGGTCGCCCGTGACGCCGAAGATCACCAGGCCGCAGGGGCCCGCGATGCGGGGCAGACGCCGGTCGCGGGGGTCGCGCAGCGGGTTGTGGTCGGCGGTGACGTTCGCCGGAGTCATCCGTTGTCCTTCGAGAGTCCTGACGTGACGGTCGAGAGCAGCTGGTCCCAGCTCGCCTCGAACTTCTGCACTCCCTCGGCCTCGAGCTGCGCGGTGACCGCGTCCATCTCGATGCCGAGGCCGGCGAGGGCCGAGATGACGCGTGCCGACTCCACCTGCGCCCCCGAGACGGTGTCGCCCCGCACGGTGCCGTGCTCGGCGAACGCGCGCAGCGTCGCCTCGGGCATGGTGTTGACGGTGCCGGCGACGACGAGCTCCTCGACGTACTTCGTGTCGGGGTACGCCGGGTCCTTGACGCCCGTCGAGGCCCACAGCGGACGTTGGGGGTGCGCCCCGCGCTCGGCGAGACCCTGCCAGCGGTCACCCGCCACGACCTCCTCGTAGAGGCCGTACGCGAGCCGCGCGTTGGCGACGGCGGCCCGGCCCCGCAGCGCGGCGGCCTCGGGGGTGCCGAGGGCGTCGAGCCGGGGGTCGATCGCGGCGTCGACGCGGGAGACGAAGAACGACGCGACCGAACCGATGGGTCGCAGGTCGTAGCCGTTGTCGCTGGCCCGCTCGAGGCCGTCGAGGAACGCCGCCATCACCGCGGCGTACCGCTCGAGCGAGAAGATCAGCGTCACGTTGACGCTGATGCCCGCGGCGAGCACGGCTGTGATCGCCGGGAGCCCTTCGGGCGTCGCGGGGATCTTGATGAACACGTTGGGACGGTCCACCGCTGCCCACAGGGCCTTGGCGGCGTCGATGGTGCCCTGGGTGTCGTGCGCCAGGCGGGGATCCACCTCGATCGAGACGCGACCGTCGACGCCGTCCGTGGCGTCGTACACCGGGCGCAGCACGTCGGCTGCCTCCCGGACGTCGTCGGTCGTGATCGCGAAGACCGCGCGGTCGACGTCGGCGCCCTCGGACGCGAGCTCACGGAGCTGCGCGTCGTAGGCGTCGCCCTTCGCGAGCGCGCTCGCGAAGATCGTCGGGTTGGTCGTGACCCCGACGACGTCGTCGTCGGTGACCAGTCCCGCGAGGTTGCCCGTGCGGAGCCGCTCGCGCGACAGGTCGTCGAGCCACACCGCGACGCCGGCTGCTGTGAGCCGGTCGAGCGCGGTGCTGCGGTCCTCGGTCATGGTGGATCCCCTTCCTGGCACTGCGACGGTCAGACGATCTGGTCGCCGGTCCCGCTCTGCGTGGGCGTCCCCGCGTCGGACGCGGGCGCGTGCTGCCCGGCCGCTGCGGCGATCGACTCGTGCGCGGCCTCGACCACGGCCTCGGTCGTGATGCCGAACTCCTGGTAGAGCGTCTCGTACGCGGCCGATGCGCCGTAGTGCTCGAGCGAGATCGTGCGCCCGGCGTCACCGACGATCTTGTGCCACGAGAGCGCAAGTCCGGCCTCGACCGAGACCCGGGCCCGCACCGACGACGGCATGACCTGCTCGCGGTACGCCTCGTCCTGCTCGGCGAACCATTCCAGGCTCGGTGCGGACACGACGCGCGTGGCCACGCCCTGGGACTCGAGGGCCTCACGCGCTGCGACCGCGAGCTGGACCTCGGAGCCCGTGCCGATGAGGATCACGTCGGGCGTGCCCGTGCTCGCCTCGACCAGCACGTAGGCGCCGCGCTCGACGCCGTCGGCCGAGGTGAAGCCGTCCTCGCCGCGCGGGAACGTGGGCACGTTCTGGCGCGTGAGGATGAGGCCCACGGGACCGTGCGGCTTCTCGATGATCGCCTTCCACGCCGCGACCGTCTCGTTGGCGTCGGCGGGACGGACCACGGCGAGGCCGGGGATGGCGCGCAGCGCGGCGAGGTGCTCGACGGGCTGGTGCGTGGGGCCGTCCTCGCCCAGACCGATCGAGTCGTGCGTCCAGACGTAGACGACCGGCACGCCCATGAGCGACGCGAGGCGCACCGAACCACGCATGTAGTCGCTGAACGTGAGGAACGTGCCGCCGTAGGGGCGCGTGAGGCCGTGCAGCGCGATGCCCGTGAGGATCGAGCCCATCGCGTGCTCGCGGATGCCGAAGTGCAGCGTGCGCCCGTACGGGTTGCCCGCGAACTCCTTGGTCGAGCGCTCCGTCGGGAGGAACGACGGCTCACCCTTCATCGTGGTGTTGTTCGAGCCGGCGAGGTCGGCCGAGCCGCCCCACAGCTCGGGCAGCGCGGAGGCGAGCGACGAGAGGACCTCGCCGGACGCCGCGCGGGTCGCGATCCCCTTGCCGGCGGGGAACGTGGGCAGCGCGTCGGTCCAGCCGTCGGGCAGCCTGCCCGCGACGAGCCGGTCGAGCAGCGCGGCACGGTCCGGGTTGGCGGCACGCCACGCCTCGTAGCGGGCGTCCCACAGCTCCTTGGCGGCCTTGGCGCGCGCGGCGACCTGCTCGCGGGTGTGCGCGATGACGGCCGGGTCGACGTCGAAGGACTTCTCGGGGTCGAAGCCGAGGACCTCCTTGAGCCCGCGGACCTCGTCGCCGCCGAGCTTGGAGCCGTGCGCGCCGTGCGTGTTCTTCTTGGTCGGCGAGGGCCACGCGATGATGGTCCGCAGGCCGATGAACGACGGACGGTCGGTGACCTGCTTGGCCGCCTCGATCGCGGCGTTCAGCGCGTCGACGTTCTCCTCGTAGCCGTCGGCACCCTGGGTCCAGTCGACGAACTGGACGTGCCAGCCGTAGGCCTCGTAGCGCTTGAGGACGTCCTCGGTGAAGGCGATGTCGGTGTCGCCCTCGATCGAGATGTGGTTGTCGTCCCACAGCACGACGAGGTTGCCGAGCTCCTGGGTGCCGGCGATCGAGGACGCCTCGCTGGTCACGCCCTCCTGGAGGTCGCCGTCCGAGGCGATGACGTAGACGAAGTGGTCGAACGGGCTCTCGCCGGCGGGCGCGTCGGGGTCGAGCAGACCGCGCTCGCGCCGGGCCGCCATGGCGAAGCCGACACCGCTCGCGAGACCCTGGCCGAGCGGGCCCGTGGTGATCTCGACGCCGGTCGTGTGCTTGTACTCGGGGTGGCCGGGGGTCTTGGAGCCCCACGTGCGCAGCGCCTCGATGTCCTCGATCTCGAGGCCGTAGCCCGCGAGGTAGAGCTCGAGGTACTGCGTCAGGCTCGAGTGCCCTGCCGAGAGGATGAAGCGGTCGCGACCGAGCCAGCTCGGGTCGGCGGGGTCGTGGCGCATCACGTTCTGGTAGAGCAGATACGCCGCGGGGGCGAGGCTGATGGCGGTTCCGGGATGGCCGTTGCCGACCTTCTCCACGGCATCGGCAGCCAGGACGCGGATCGTGTCCACGGCCTTCCTGTCGAGCTCGGTCCAGCCGACTGTCGCTGCCACGGGGGCCTTCGCGTTCACCGCACCTCATTCCCGCCGAGGGAGGTTCAGCATCCCTGGGCGTTCCGATCGATCTGGCCGGCCAGCCCTCGGTGGGCTCCCGGACACGTCTCGAGCGAGGGCCGGGTGGCGCAACGCAGAGCCGTGTGGGTCGAGCCTATCTCGCCGCGGTGCTCCCGCGTGGGTCGGCCCATCGACCGTGAAATCGATTTCATCTGGAGTCAGACGACCGACGTCACACCGCCAGGTGGCGCCCGGGGCGGTCCGGCGACCCGTCCCGGGGTGCCCGCCGACGTAGCATGGGCGGTTGACGACCCCACCGACAGCTCGAGAAACGGAAGTCCGCAGCGCGTGCGCATCACGAGCCCTGCCCCACTGGACGACGCCGGGGTGCCCACGGGCGCGTCGGCGGACGAACGAGCCGTGCCAGGAGCCGTGGACGACGCCCAGCCCGCTCCCACCACCGGCGCGGTCGGGCGGCGCGGTCCGCTGCGACGCAAGGTCGCGGCCTACGTCTCGCTGACCAAGCCGCGCGTGATCGAGCTGCTCCTGGTCACCACGATCCCGACCATGGTGCTCGCCGAGCGCGGCCTGCCGTCGCTGTGGCTCGTGCTCGCGACGCTGGTCGGCGGAGGCGGAGCGGCCGGTGCCGCGAACGCGTTCAACTGCTACCTCGATCGCGACATCGACGAGGTCATGAACCGCACCAAGCGGCGCCCGCTCGTCACCGGTGAGCTGACCCCCCGGGCCGCGCTGGTCTTCGCCTCGCTGCTCGCGGTCGTGTCGCTCACGTGGCTCGCTGTGCTCGTCAACGTCCCCTCCGCGCTGCTCACGGCCGCGGCGATCCTGCTCTACGTCGTCGGCTACACCATGATCCTCAAGCGCCGCACGTCGCAGAACATCGTCTGGGGCGGCGCCGCCGGGTGCATGCCCGTGCTGATCGGCTGGTCGGCCGTCACGGAGGGCGTCTCGTGGACCGCGGCGCTGCTGTTCGGTGTCATCTTCTTCTGGACCCCGCCGCACTACTGGCCGCTGTCGATCAAGTTCCGGCGCGACTACGCGGCCGCGCACGTCCCGATGCTCCCGGTCGTGGCCGGCGACACCAAGGTCGCCCGCCAGATGATCGCGTACACGATCGCGATGATCGCGTGCTCGCTGCTCCTGGTCCCCGTCTACGGCATGACCTGGGTCTACGCGATCCTGGCCGTCGGGCTCGGCGCGTGGTTCCTGGCGCTGTGCGTGGGCCTGTACCGGCGTGCGCTCGACCCGTCGCGGGGCAAGCTCGACGCGATGAAGGTGTTCCACGGGTCCATCACCTACCTCACGCTGCTCTGCGCCGCGATCGTGGTGGATGTCTTCCTCCCCCTCTGACGACGGGCGGGCCGAGCCCGAGAGCCCGCTGCAGAGGGTCGTCGACGACTACCTGGCCCACCTCACCGTCGAGCGGGGGCTCTCGGTGAACACCCTCTCGGCGTACCGGCGGGACCTGCGCCGCTACGTCGCCCACCTCGACGCGCGCGGTCGCACCACCCCGGCCGAGGTGACCCCGGCCGACGTCGAGGACTTCGTCACCGTGGTGCGCACCGGCAGCGACGGCGGCTCGACGCTGTCGGCGTCCTCGACCGCCCGCTCCGTGGTCGCCGTCCGCGGCTGGCACCGGTTCTGCGCGCTCGAAGGGCTCACCGGCACCGACGCGTCGAGCGCCGTGCGTCCGCCCGCCCAGCCCAGACGGCTGCCCAAGGCGATCTCGACAGCGGACGTCGAGCGGCTGCTCGAGGCGGCGTCGGCGGGGGAGGGGGCCGTGCCCCTGCGCGACCGCGCGCTTCTCGAGCTCGTCTACTCGACCGGTGCCCGCATCTCCGAGGCCGTGGGCCTCGACGTCGACGACCTGGACCTCACGCCCGGGCTCGCCGCGGTGCGGCTGACGGGCAAGGGCGACCGGCAGCGCATCGTGCCCGTGGGCTCGTACGCGGTCGAGGCGGTCGAGGCCTACCTGGTGCGCGCCCGGCCCATGCTCGCCGCGGGGGGTCGGGGCACCCCGGCCCTGTTCCTCAACACGCGCGGCGCGCGGCTCAGCCGGCAGAGCGCGTGGGCTGTGCTCCGGGCCGCGGCCGAGCGGGCCAGGCTGCCCCAGGCGACGCACATCTCCCCGCACACGCTGCGGCACTCGTTCGCGACGCACCTGCTCGCGGGCGGTGCCGACGTGCGCGTGGTCCAGGAGCTGCTCGGGCACGCCTCCGTCACGACCACCCAGATCTACACCCTGGTCACGCGCGACACCCTGCGCGAGGTCTACGCGACCTCGCACCCGCGTGCGCTGCGCCGCACCAGCCCCGACCGCGACGACGCGGTCACGCACCCCGTCGGCTGAGCCCGCGCGGGCGTGTCCGGTCTGTCGCAGCCGCTCGGGGCATCCGCTCCGGTACGTTGTCCGCGTGGCAACCGAGCAGACGACCGAGCTGGAGCGCGACCCCGTCGGGCGCGCCCTGCCGATCTTCCCGGACCCCGAGCCCCTGACCTCGCACGGTCCGGCCAGGGTCATCGCGATGTGCAACCAGAAGGGTGGCGTCGGCAAGACGACCACCACGATCAACCTGGCGGCGGCGCTCGCCGAGGTCGGTCGTCGGGTGCTCATCGTCGACTTCGACCCGCAGGGTGCCGCGTCGGTGGGCCTGGGCATCAGCCCGCACGAGCTCGACCGCACCGTCTACAACCTGCTGATGGAGCGCAACGCCTCGCTCGCCGAGGTCGTGCGCACCACGGACGTGCCGAACCTCGACCTGCTGCCCGCCAACATCGACCTGTCGGCGGCCGAGGTCCAGCTCGTGACCGAGGTGGCCCGTGAGTCGGTGCTCGCGCGCGTGCTGCGCCCTGCGCTCGACGACTACGACGTGATCCTCATCGACTGCCAGCCCTCGCTCGGGCTGCTCACCGTCAACGCCCTCACGGCCGCGCACGGCGTGCTCATCCCGCTCGAGTGCGAGTTCTTCGCGCTGCGCGGCGTCGCGCTGCTCGTCGAGACCATCGAGAAGGTGCGCGACCGGCTCAACCCGCGCCTCGAGGTCGACGGCATCGTCGCGACGATGTACGACTCACGCACGCTGCACGCCCGCGAGGTCGTGGCCCGCGTGCACGAGGCGTTCGGCGACACGCTGCTGCACACGGTCATCGGCCGCACGGTGAAGTTCCCGGACGCGTCGGTCGCGGCCGAGCCGATCACCACGTACGCGCCGACCCACAGCGGCGCGACGGCCTACCGCCAGCTCGCGCGCGAGCTCATCGCCCGTGGCGACGCCGCCTAGCCTGGTCGCCGAGGCGCCAGGACACCCGCAGCAGCCCGCGCCGAGCGCAGACGCACCGGACACCAGCGGCGCGAGCGCGACCCCCGCGGGCACGAGCGCGTTCGAGGTGCACCTCGACAACTTCAGCGGCCCGTTCGACCTGCTGCTCGGGCTGATCTCCAAGCACAAGCTCGACATCACCGAGGTCTCGCTCGCGCGCGTCACCGACGAGTTCATCGGGTACATCCGGACCGCCGAGCGTGCCGCGGCCCAGGGCGGCCGGTCCTGGGACCTGGGGCAGGCGAGCGAGTTCCTCGTGGTCGCGGCCACGCTCCTCGACCTCAAGGCCGCGCGGCTGCTGCCGGCCGGTGACGTCGAGGACGCCGAGGACCTCGAGCTGCTCGAGGCGCGCGACCTGCTGTTCGCGCGGCTGCTGCAGTACCGCGCCTACAAGGTCGTCGCCGCGGACATCGGCGAGCGGCTCACGGCTGAGGCCCGGCGCACGCCGCGCAGCGTCACGCTCGAGCCGCAGCTCGCAGCGCTGCTGCCCGAGCTCGTCTGGCAGATCGGGCCGCACGAGCTCGCCCAGCTGGCCGCCCGGGCCCTGTCGCCCAAGGCTCCGCCCCCCGGCGTCGACATCAGCCACCTGCACGCGCCTGCCGTCTCGGTGCGCGACCAGGCCGCGCTGCTGGTCGACCGGCTGCGGCACGGCGGTGCGGCCACGTTCCGTGCGCTCACGGCCGACGCGGGCTCGACGCTCGTGGTGGTCTCGCGGTTCCTCGCGCTGCTCGAGCTGTTCCGCGAGGGGGCCGTGGGCTTCGACCAGGTGACCCCGCTCGGGGAGCTCACCGTGCGCTGGACCGGCACCGACGACGGCGACGTCGAGGTCTCCGACGACTTCGACGTGGCCGACGCCGACCTGGTCCGTGCGACGGCAGCGCGCGAAGCCCTGGCCGCCGACCCGGCACCGGACACCCCCCTCGACCTCCCGACCCTGGAGCACGACGCATGACCGAGCCAGCGCTCGATCCGACCGACGTCACCGACGTGACGTCCACCACATCCGGTGCCGACCCGGCGGACGTCACGGCCGAGCCCGGTGCGGTCGCGACCGACGAGCTCGCGTTCGACGTCGAGGACCTCCCCGGTGGGGCGCTCGCCGCCGTCGAGGCTGTGCTCATGGTCGCCGACGAGCCGATCCCCGCGGTCCGGCTGGCGTCTGTCCTCGCGCTGCCGACCGACCGGGTCGAGCAGATCCTGCTCGCCCTGGCCTCCGAGTACCGCGGTGACCAGGGCGGACGCCCGCGCGGGTTCGAGCTGCGGCACGCCGGCGCGGGCTGGCGCATCTACTCCGGGTCCCCGTACGCCGAGGTCGTGGGGCGGTTCGTGCTCGAGGGCCAGACGTCGCGGCTGACGCACGCGGCCCTCGAGACGCTCGCGGTGATCGCGTACCGCCAGCCCGTGACCCGCGGGCAGGTCTCCGGGGTGCGCGGGGTCAACGTCGACGGCGTCGTCCGGACGCTGACGACCCGTGGGCTGGTCACCGAGGCGGGCACCGACCCGTCGACTGGTGCGGTCCTCTACGAGACCACGGGATACTTCTTGGAGCGGATGGGGCTCGCGAGCCTGGACGAGCTGCCTCCGCTCGCGCCCTACCTGCCGGACTACGACGCGCTCGAGGGCGTGGACACGGCGAATGGGGAGAGACGATGAGCACACCGGATGGACGACGCAGCGACGGCGGAGGCCGCGGACGCGACAGCGGAGGGCGCCCCGGCGCCTCCCGCGGAGCGAGCGGCCGCAGCGGCCAGCCGCGTCCCGCACGCGGCGCCGCACAGGGCGGCCGGCCGGCACGACCGGCACGCGCCAAGGGACCGGCACGACCTGTCGAGCCGCCGCGTGACGTGCACGACCCGGACGGCGTCCGGCTGCAGAAGGTCCTCGCGAGCGCGGGCCTGGGTTCGCGCCGAGCGTGCGAGGACCTCATCACCGCGGGCCGCGTGACGGTCGACGGCGTACCGGTCGTCGAGCTCGGGGTGCGGGTCGACCCGGCCAAGGCCGCGATCCACGTCGACGGGATGCGCGTGCAGCTCGACACCTCGATGGTGACGATCGCGCTGAACAAGCCGCTCGGCGTGGTCTCGACCATGCACGACCCCGACGGGCGTCCGTCGCTCGCCGAGTTCGTCAAGAACCGCGAGGAGCGGCTCTTCCACGTCGGGCGCCTGGACGCCGAGACCGAGGGCCTGATCCTGCTGACCAACGACGGCGAGCTCGCGAACCGCCTCTCGCACCCGTCGCACGAGGTCCCCAAGACCTACATGGTCGAGGTCGAGGGGCGCGTGCACCCCTCGCTCGGCAAGCAGCTCCAGCAGGGCATCGAGCTCGAGGACGGCCTCGTGTCCGTCGACAGCTTCCGGATCGTGGACCAGACCCCGCAGGCGAGCCTCGTGGAGATCGTGCTGCACGAGGGCCGCAACCGCGTGGTCCGGCGCATCTTCGACGAGGTCGGCTTCCCCGTGACGCGGCTCGTGCGCACGCAGATCGGCCCGATCAAGCTCGGCGACCTGCGTCAGGGCCGCACGCGGGTGCTCGGCAAGGTCGAGCTCGGCACGCTCATGGCGCTGGTGGGGATGTGACCTCGACGGTCGCGACGCGCGGCCCGGTGCGGGTGGTCGGCACCGGGCTGCTCGGCGCGTCCGTCGGACTGGCCTTGACCACCCGCGGGGTCGAGGTCGTGCTCCACGACCCGTCCCGCACCGCCCTGGCGCTCGCGCGCGACGTCGGTGCCGGCCGTCCGGCGACGCCCGACGACGCGCCCCCGGCGCTCGTGGTCGTCGCGGCGCCCCCGGACGTCACGGCCGACGTGGTCCTCGCCGAGCTCGCGGCGTTCCCGGACGCGGTGGTCACCGACGTCGCGAGCGTCAAGGGGTCCGTGCTCGACGAGCTGCGTGCCGCCGGGGCCGACCTGACCCGCTACGTGGGCTCGCACCCCATGGCCGGGCGCGAGCGCTCGGGTCCGGCCGCCGCGGTGCCGGAGCTGTTCGTCGGGCGGCCGTGGGTCGTCGCCGACTCGGGGACGTCCTCGGCGGCGGCGCTGCTCGCGGTGCGGGCCCTCGCCGTGGACCTGGGGGCGGTGCCCGTCGACATGGAGGCCACCGCGCACGACGCGGCGGTCGCCGTGGTCTCGCACGTCCCGCAGGTCGTCTCGAGCCTCGTCGCGTCCCGGCTCCGCGACGCGTCCGACCAGGCGCTGGGTCTCGCGGGCCAGGGGCTGCGCGACGTGACGCGGCTCGCGTCGAGCGACCCCGCGCTGTGGACGTCGATCCTGGCCGCCAACGCCGACGCGGTGCGCGGGGTGCTGCGCGACCTGCGCGGCGACCTCGACGTGGTGATCGCCGCCCTCGACCGTGCGGCGGCGGCGACCGGCCCCGAGACGGTCGAGCTCGGGGCGCTCGCGGCGATCGCGCAGACCGTCGCCGACGGGAACGCCGGCGCGGCCCGGATCCCCGGCAAGCACGGCGGCGCGCCACGCACGTACGAGGTCGTCACAGCCCTCGTCCCCGACACCCCCGGCGAGCTCGCCCGGCTGCTGGCCGACGTCGGCGACGCCGGGGTCAACCTCGAGGACCTGCGGCTCGAGCACTCGGCCGGCCGGCCGGTCGGCATGGCGTCGATGTGGGTCCTGCCCGGACGGTCCGAGCACCTGGAGGCGGAGCTCAGTGCCCGCGGATGGAGACTGGTGAGTTGAGCACGGAAGCACAGCACGACGGCGGACGGCGCCACGAGGCACTGGTCGTCGCGATCGACGGGCCGTCGGGCTCGGGCAAGTCCAGCGTGTCGCGGCTCGTCGCCGCACGGCTCGGGCTCGCGTTCCTCGACACCGGCGCGATGTACCGCGCTGCGACGTGGTGGTGCCTCGAGCAGGGCGTCCCGCTGACCGACACGGCGGCCGTCGCGGCGCTCGTGCGTGACCTGCCGCTCGTCGTGGGGGTCGACCCGCAGGGGCCGACGGTCCACGTGGGCGGCACCGACGTGGGCGAGGCGATCCGCACCACGGCCATCTCGTCGGCCGTGAGCGCCGTCGCCACCAACCTCGAGGTCCGCGCCGAGCTCGGCCGCCGCCAGCGCGAGGCCATCGCGGCCGAGCGGGTGCCGACGTCGTTCTCGCAGGGACGCGGGATCGTCGCCGAGGGGCGCGACATCACCACGGTGATCGCCCCCGACGCCGACGTGCGGGTCCTGCTGACCGCGAGCGAGGAGGCGCGGCTCGCGCGGCGCGCGAAGGACGTGCACGGCAGCGCCGACGCCGCAGCGGTCGAAGCCACCCGCGACCAGGTGCTGCGCCGCGACCGGGACGACTCCACGGTGTCCACGTTCCACGTCGCGGCCGACGGCGTGGTCACCGTCGACTCGTCGGACCTGGACCTCGAGCAGACCGTGCAGGCCGTGCTCGACGTGGTCGCGCAGGTCAGCGGACGCGTCGCATGAGCGAGCCGGTGATACCTGGCGCCCGCGGGGCGCGTGTCGGCCTGGTGGCCGGGCGCGTGTTCGCCCACGGGCTGTGGAACACGCACGTGACGGGCGCGGACCGCGTCCCCACCGACGGGCCCGTGCTGCTCGCCGCGAACCACGTGGGCGTCGCCGACGGCCCGATCCTCGCGGGGGCCTCGCCGCGCCCCGCGCACGTGCTCATCAAGGCCGAGCTGTTCGCGGGGGTGCTGGGTCCGGTGCTGCGCGGCCTGGGCCAGATCGCCGTCGACCGTCAGGACGGCCGCGGGTCGCTCGCGGCGGCCCTGGGCGTGCTCAAGCGCGGGGGAGTCGTCGCTGTGTTCCCCGAGGGGAACCGTGGGCGCGGTGACGCGGCCGACGCGCGGGCCGGCGTCGCGTGGCTCGCCATCAACGGTCACGCGCCGGTGGTGCCGGTCGCCGTGCTCGGCACGCGCCGGACGGGGGAGTCCGTGGGGCACCTGCCGGGCTTCCGTCGCCGGTTCGAGATCGAGTTCGGCGAGCCGCTCGTCCTCGAGCGGGCGCCGGGGACGTCGGGCCGGGCCGCGGTCGCCCAGGCGAACGAGGAGATCCGTGTCGCGCTGTCGGACCTCGTGACCGCGGCCGTCGGGCGCACCGGGATCAGGCTGCCCGTGGACGACGCGGACCACGACGTCCCGGCCCCGCAGGAGGCGCATTAGTCGTCAGGGCGGTGCGCGGGAGAGAATGGCCCCATGACCGAGACCGACCCGACCGCGGGCCTGCCCGACGACGCGCCACTGGGCGCCACCGACACCACCCCGGACACCGAGCTGTCGGATGCGGCCCGTGAGGAGGCCCTGCGCGCGGGCCTCGCCGAGTACGACCTCGAGGAGGACGACCTCGCCCTGCTCGAGGGCGAGATCAGCGCCGGGCCGGGTGAGGCCGGAGGTGCGGCGCTGCCCGTGCTCGCCGTCGTGGGCCGCCCCAACGTGGGCAAGTCCACGCTCGTCAACCGCATCCTCGGCCGCCGTGAGGCGGTCGTCGAGGACAAGCCCGGTGTGACGCGCGACCGGGTGAGCTACCCGGCCGAGTGGGCCGGCCGCAACTTCACCCTCGTCGACACCGGCGGCTGGGAGGTCGACGTCGCGGGCATCGAGGCGCGCGTCGCCGAGCAGGCCGAGGTCGCGATCTCCCTCGCCGACGCCGTGCTGTTCGTGGTCGACGCAACGGTGGGCCCCACCGCCACCGACGAGCGCGTCGTGCGTCTGCTGCGCAAGTCCGGCAAGCCCGTGGTGCTCTGCGCCAACAAGGTCGACGGCCCGCGCGTCGAGGCCGACGCGACCGAGCTGTGGAGCCTGGGCCTCGGCGAGCCGCACCCCGTCTCCGCGCTGCACGGGCGTGGCACGGGTGACCTGCTCGACGCCGCGATGAAGGCGCTGCCGCGGGTCTCGGCGCACGGCACCGCGATCCCTGTGGGCGGCCCGCGGCGCGTGGCCCTCGTCGGGCGCCCCAACGTCGGCAAGTCCTCGCTGCTCAACAAGGTGCTGGGCGCCCAGCGGGTCGTCGTCGACGACGTCGCCGGGACCACGCGCGACCCGGTCGACGAGCTCGTGCAGCTCAAGGACAAGACGTGGTGGTTCGTGGACACCGCGGGCATCCGTCGCCGCGTGCACCAGACCCAGGGCGCCGACTTCTACGCGTCGCTGCGCACCCAGGCCGCGATCGAGAAGGCCGAGGTCGCGGTCGTGCTGATCGACGCGTCCACCAAGCTCACCGAGCAGGACACGCGTGTCATCTCGCAGGTCATCGAGGCCGGACGGGCGCTCGTGCTCGCGTTCAACAAGTGGGACCTCATGGACGAGGACCGTCGTCCGTACCTCGAGCGCGAGATCGAGCAGGACCTGGTGCAGGTGCAGTGGGCGCCGCGCGTGAACCTCTCGGCCCGCACCGGGTGGCACGCGGAGCGGCTCGTGCCGGCGCTCGAGCGCGCGCTCGAGTCGTGGGGGACTCGCATCCCGACGGGACGTCTCAACGCGTTCCTCGGTGAGCTCGTCGCCTCGCACCCGCACCCGCTGCGCGGGGGGAAGCAGCCGCGCATCCTGTTCGCGACGCAGGCGTCGACCTCCCCGCCGCGGTTCGTGATCTTCGCGAGCGGCTTCCTCGAGGCCGGCTACCGCCGGTACATCGAGCGTCGTCTGCGCGAGACCTTCGGCTTCGAGGGCACCCCGATCGAGATCTCGGTGCGGGTGCGGGAGAAGCGCAAGCGGTGACCCGTCCGGCGGCCGGCGGGGCGCACTCGCCCGCCGGCCCGCCGGGGGGTACGGCGCGGTCCGCCGTGCCCGGCCGCGCGGTGCTGCTGCGGCTCGGGCTGCCACGCGACCCGCCGCGCCGCAGCACCTCGCGGCGTTCCTCGTCGCGACCGTGGTGACGGTGCTGCTCACACGGGGGCTGCTGGCCGCGACGGGCTACCCGCAGGTCGGCGGGACGCACCTGCACGTGGCGCACGTGCTCTGGGGTGGCCTGCTGCTCGCCGTCGCCGTGGTGCTCCTGCTCTCGTACGCCGGGCCCGTGGTGCGGCCGCTCGGCGCGGTGGTGGGCGGCATCGGGTTCGGGCTCTTCGTCGACGAGATCGGCAAGTTCGTCACGGCCGACAACGACTACTTCTACGCCCCGACCGCCTCGCTCATCTACGTCGTCGTGGTGCTGCTGGCGCTGCTCGCCGAGGTGCTGCACGGGCGACGGGAGCGGGACGCGAGCGAGCTCCTCGCGGGGGCCGTCGACCAGGCCGTCTCGGGCGTGGTCGGCGGGTTCAGCCCGCGCGCGCGGCGCCGGGCCCGCGGGCTGGTGCAGGCGGCCGGTGACCAGCGCGGTGCGCCCGAGGTGCGGGCGCTGCTCCGGGTGGTCGAGGACGACGAGCACGAGGTGCCCGACGTGGTCGGGTCCGTGGCCCGGTGGGTCGTGCGCGGCACGCACCGGCTCGTGCGGGCCCGCTGGGTGCCGTGGGTCGCGGTCGTGGTGCTCACGGGTACCGAGGCGGCGACGATCGGGCGGGGGCTGGTCGCGTGGCTCGGCGGGGTCGACGTGCCGGGCTGGGTCGTGGTCGGGATGCTCGTCTCGGGTGCCGGCTCGCTCGCGTGCTCGGTGGTCGGGCTCGTGGTGGTGCGGCGATCGCGCGAGGACGGCTTCGCGTGGTTCCGCCGCTCGGTCCTGGTGAGCCTGCTGCTGACCCAGATCTTCCTGTTCCGGCTCCAGCAGTGGGCCGCGCTGACGGGGCTGATCGTGGACCTGCTGGTGCTGGGCGTGGTGGCGGCCGAGGGCGAGGTCGCGCGTGCACGGCGGCTCGAGGCGGCGGGGGAGCGCGAGAACGCCAGATAGACTCATCTTGTGTCTATGTTGTCGAAGACCGCGACCCTTGCCCTGCCCGCACCGCCGAAGGCCACGCCCGCCGCCGAGAAGGCCTACCGCCACGTCAAGCAGCTCGTCCTGACCGACGAGCTCCCGGGCGGCACGATGGTCAGCGAGGGCGACATCGCCGCCCGGCTCACCATGAGCCGCACCCCCGTCCGCGAGGCCTTCCTGCGGCTCGAGACCGAGGGCTGGTTGCGCCTGTACCCCAAGCGGGGTGCGCTCGTCGTCCCCGTCGCCGCCGGTGAGGCGCAGTCCGTGGTCGACGCGCGACTGCTGCTCGAGGTGCACGCCGTCGAGGCGCTGCGCAACCGCGACGAGCGCGAACGGCTCGAGGCCCGGCTGCGCGCGTCGATCGACCAGCAGCGCGACGCGCTCGACCGCGGCGACATCGACGCGTACGCCGAGCACGACACCGAGTTCCACCTGACCATCGTCGCCGGGGGCGGCAACCCGCTCCTCACGAGCTTCTACGTCACTCTGCGCGAACGGCAGCGGCGCATGGTGGCCCGCTCGCTGTGGCGCGACGAGGGGCGGGCCCGCGCGTTCGTCGACCAGCACGAGCACCTTGCCGCGGCCGTCGGCGCCGGGGCCGTCGCGGAGTTCAGGGTGGCGCTCCGCCGCCACCTGGACCACGCCCACCTGCCCGAGCGTGCCGCCGAGGCCGGTGAGGCCCGATGACCGCCGTCGCGATCGAGCTGGACCGCACACCCCAGACGCGGTTCGGCGGGCAGTCACGCATCTGGCTCGGCGTCGCCGCCTCGATGTTCACCGTCGCGTGGGGCGGCAACGAGTTCACACCCCTGCTCGTCCTGTACCGCGAGGTCAGCAGCTTCTCCGCACTCACCGTCAACGTGCTGCTCGGGGCGTACGTGCTCGGCATCGTGCCCGCGCTGCTGGTCGGCGGCCCCCTGTCCGACCGGTACGGGCGCCGACCCCTGCTGCTGCCCGCAGCGCCGCTCAGCCTGGCCGGCTCGCTCGTGCTCGCGCTCGGCGCGGACTCACCGGTCGCCCTGGGCGTCGGGCGCGTGCTGTGCGGTGCCGCGCTCGGGCTCGTCATGGCCGTCGGCACCACCTGGGTCACGGAGCTCTCGGCCGGGACAGGCGACCCGCGCGCCGGGGCCCGTCGGGCCTCGCTCGCGCTCACCCTCGGCTTCCTCGTGGGTGCCGGGGTCGCCGGCGCCCTCGCCCAGTGGGGGCCGTGGCCCACGCACACGTCCTACCTCGTGCACGTCGTGCTGACCCTCGGAGCCTGCCTGTGGCTCCTCCGGGTGCCCGAGACGCGCCACCGCACCGCCCTGGGCGCTCAGCTGCCCCTGCGGGACGACCTGCGCATCCCCACCGTCGCCAACCGCCGGTTCCTGCGCGTCGTGGTGCCGCTCGCGCCCTGGGTCTTCGGCTGCGCCGGATCGGCCTACGCCGTGCTGCCCGGGCTGATGCGGGAGCACTCCGGCGGCCTGCCGGTCGCGTTCTCCGGACTGCTCACCGTGCTCACGCTCGGCTGCGGCGTCGGCATCCAGGTGCTCGGCCGGGCCATCGACACCGACCGCAGCGCCCGTGCGTCGGTCGTGGCGCTCGTGATCGTCGTGGTCGGCATGGGTCTCGGGGCGCTCGCCGCCGACCGGCTCGCCCTGCCCGTCGTGCTGGTCGCTGCCGCCGTGCTCGGCATGGGCTACGGGCTCGCGCTCGTCGCCGGGCTCAACGAGGTCCAGCGCATCGCGGGCCCCGACGACCTCGCCGGGCTCACTGCCGTCTACTACTCGGTCGCGTACGTCGGGTTCGCCGTCCCCGCACTGCTCGCGATGCTGGCCGGCTGGTGGAGCTACCCGCAGATGTTCCTCGGAGGGCTCGCGATCGCCCTCCTGTGCCTCGCCGTCGTCGGTGCGGCCTGGAAGGCGCACCTGCCCACGCGTCGGGTGACCCTCACCACATCGACCGCCGTGACCAGCGGAACCATCGGCCTGGCGGGCACCCGCGGCACGGACTCGTGACGAGACAGACCGCTCCGGTGCGGTAGAGTCTCCGTGTTCCCAAGGGAACGTTCGGGCTGTGGCGCAGCTTGGTAGCGCACTTGACTGGGGGTCAAGGGGTCGCAGGTTCAAATCCTGTCAGCCCGACCAATCAGGCCTGGTGAGACGGTGTCTCACCAGGCCTGAGGTGTCTCTAGACATGCTCGATCCCGCATTTCCCCCGCGTTTATCGCGCCGCGTCGCACGGACGCACCAGGTCGTGCACGCGATGTCGGGCAACGGCGTGCATCGCCGTCGCGCCTTGCTCGCCGTCGCGCACACCTTCGTGTATGAACACGAACGAGCCAACCACAAGTGCCTCGCCACACTCGACGGCGACGGCCTCGAGCCGCTGCTCAGCATCGAGACACTGGCGGAGTACGTCGGTGTGCCGGCTTTGGCTCTTCTCGAAGAAGACGTGGCTGACGATCGGGCTCGTAGCCGCCGGGATCGCGATCGCTGCCACGGGGTCGGGCTCGTCGCCGAGCTCGGTGCCGGTGTGGTCGGTGGCGGCGCCGCGGCGTACCTTGGCGTGTCTCTAGACGTCGCCGGGGTGGCGTCCACCACGACCGTGGCCGCGGGATGGACCGCTGGGTGCCGGTGGCGTCGCGGCAGCCATTGACGGCTCGTACTGCTTCGCCGAACAGGACCGTGCAGCCTGCGGGGGAATGACGAGGGGAACGCTCTCGATGGACAGTGGTGCGCGCGGCCTTCCCGCCGACATCCTCAGCTGGCAAGGTGGCCTGACTTCGCAGCAGAAGTTCATCTTGGAGGGGTACTCGAAGGGCGGAGCGCTCGGTGGGCTCATGTTCGGTGGGACCGGTCTTGGGGTCGACGGCCTGGCCTACCAGCACGAGTACGGGCACGGCGCGGAAGGGTGCGACCCGTGACACGTCACACGTGGGCCGCCCACGTCAGTGCGGTGGAACGCGGCCTCGAGGATACCTGGGGTCCGCGCCTGAGCCCACGAGCACGCGAGCACATGCGCGGTGTCGTCGTGCTGGCGGAGGTCTCGACTGTCGTCCTCGTCGTCTGGCTCGTCGTGTCGGTTGTCGCAGCGGTGGTGTGGCGCGTCGGGCCCGAGCTCGTCGCGGCGCTCGTGGTGGGCATCGCCGCGCTCGGCGTGCTGGCAGCGCGAAGGATGCGGGCGTGGTCCCTGCTGATCCACCAGGTGCAGAGCGACCTGGGCCTCGACTACTCGCGCTGGATCGCACCGATCACGCTGCGGCACGGTGTCGCCGCCTTCGACGCCAGCGTCGTGCGGGCTCGGGAGTACGAGGCCCTCGCCCCGGGAGAGCCCACGGTGGTCGACGGGACGGGATGGGGAGCCGCGTGGGAGCGCCGGCTCGCCCGGTTCTGGGGGGACCGGTACGACGCAGCGGCTGTCCACGCGCAACGGGTCACGGCCCAGTGGGTCGGCCTCCGGGCCGTCGCGGTCATCGCGGTGCCGACGGTGGGGATGCCCGCCGTGCTGACCGGGCAGCCCTGGGCGCCCGCGGTTCTGCTCGGTGCGATCGTGGCCGGAGGTGCGGGCACGTGGGGGGCGGCGCGGGCGCGCCGGCGGACCCGGGCCGCTGCGGCGCACCATCTTGGCATCCCGGAGCGGCTGAGCGGGAGCCTTCCCGTCACACCCGACCTCGTCGCGTTCGACGCGGCCGTGGAGTCGGCCCATGCGCGTTCGGGCACGCCTCCGACACCTGGTAATTGCCTCAGTGACTAGTCGTCGGACACGAGTGTCGTTCGGCTGCTAATCGAGCGCAGCCAGCGTTGAGCCGGACATGTCGAGGCCGTACGGCATCTGGAATCGTGACGACGTCATGCAGCGCGGGTACACCTCGCCACCCCTCGACTCCGATGCCGGGGAGGAACTACACCTAGACATCGGTATGGGCGACTAGCCGGAGCATCGCGCGTCGTCGCACGCGCAGGCGCCGGCCAGCCGGAGCCGCGGGATGGGGGCTGCCATGGTCGAGATGATCGACCAGTTCTTCGGCCGTGGACCGCAACCCTCGAGCGGGCTTGACTTTGCCGGCCGCGGTGCGTGCGCCGTTCGGCGACATCCCACCCGCCGAGCACAAGGCCATCAAGCAACGAAGAAACGCTGCACACGACATTGGGAACCCGCGAACCCAACCCCCAACGAACGCCCAGGCCGGGGCAGCACGTGACTCCAGCGCCATGAGAGCACAGAGCGTGCGGACCGCGTCTGTCGTTGGGTCGTTGTCCGCGGCCGTGCGGCTTCCACCCCCGCCGTCGGGGATGCGAACGAGCCTCTTGGCGACGATGTGGATCAACGAGCCCGGGCAGGGGCTCGTAGCAGTTCGCCGAGCGGCGGGTGGCTGCCCGGCAAGCGGGTCGGTCGCGCTCGGCCAGTCGTAAGGCCTGCCGGAGGGGCCAGGTTTCGGGGCGGTCGTGACCGGTGGGGAGTTGTCGGAGGAGGCACTTTTGGTCATGAAGGCCTTCGACGTCGGGGCGAAGCTGTGGGGAACAGGAACGGCAGTCGACTGGATAGCGTCGTGCCATGTCGAAGAGTGAGGTCGTGGGCAACACAGGACGAGGCGGCAGGCGAGCGCGGACCCGGGTGCTCATCGAGGCCAGGTGGCAGAGCCGGCTGGGTGACGACGGCGTCGACGGGATGCTCCGCTGGCTCATGTTGGGGCTCGCCGCGGGGCCGGTCGCCGTCGGCCTGCTCATCGCGGTGATCTCGCTCGAGTGGGCCGATGTGCTGCCACCGCCAGTCGCCGCCGCCATCTTCATGGGTGGTCTCGGCGGGTACTTCGTCGGAATGGCGGCGATCTTCAGGGGGATCAAGATGCGGGTGGGGCGGCGACTTGGTTTCGCCCGACGGCAGAGTCGTCGGTTGAAGCTGGACAGCCCTACCCGCTTCGATGCCTCCGTGCAGCGGATCCAGGCCAAAGCACAGGGGTGAAGACCTGCTCACGACGTCATCCCGGAGCTGCTGATCGGTAGGTCCGGGGCTGGGTCCCGGCACAGGCGCCAGATGCGGACCGTCGCGGTCGACGAACCGAGGGAGCGACCGTGAAGGTGTGGGCGTTGCCGGGCCGCCGTGGTGTCGTTGAACGCGATACCGCGGCGGTCTCAGTGGGTCAACGCACCACGATGATCACTTCGTGGAGGCAGACGTGCAGGCGGGTGGGTTGACGGTTGAGCAGCAGGACGAGCTGTGGCGACGGTGGCGGGAGGGTGAGGCGCTGCGCAGCGTCGCCCGCCAGCTGGGGGCGCCGGTGCATCACATTCGCCGGTACGTGGCGCAGACCGGCGGGGTGCGGCCTCGGCCAGCGGGGCGCTCGGCGCGGCACTTGTTGCTGCGAGAGCGTGAGGAGATCTCGCGGGGGCTGGCGGCTGGACGGAGCATGCGGCAGATCGCCGACGCGCTGGGCCGGCCACCGTCGACGGTGTCGCGGGAGGTGGCTCGCAACGGCGGCCACGACGCCTACCGGGCGTATGACGCCGACACTGCCGCGTACGGGCGGGCGAGGCGACCGAAGGTCGGCAACTGCACGGCAACGCCCGGCTGCTCGCGGCGGTCGTGCAGGGCCTGGGTAAAGAGTGGTCGCCTGAGCAGATCAGCCACCGGCTGCGCCTGGAGCACCCAGATGACGTGAGCATGCGGGTGTCGCACGAGACGATCTACCTGAGCCTGTTCGTCCCGGCCCGCTCGCCGTTGTCACCGCGGCTGACGCAGCGCCTGCGCACCGGTCGGGCGATGCGCTATCCGAAGGTGGCCCGTCAGCCTTCCGGCCGTGGCCGGCTGCGCGGGATGGTGCCGCTGCGCGAGCGCCCTACCGAGGCCGAGGACCGCCGGACGTTGGGGCACTGGGAGGGCGACCTGGTGATGGGCCGGCGCCCGTCGGCGGTCGCGACGCTGGTTGAGCGCTCGAGCCGATACTTGCTGCTGGTCGCGCTACCTGGGATCACGGCCCATGCGGTGCAGGCGGCGCTGCGCGACGCGCTGCACCAGGTTCCATCTCAGCTGCGCCGCTCGCTGGCGTGGGACCGCGGCCGCGAGATGGCAGCTCACGCCGAGCAGACCGCCCAGACCGGGTGTCCCGTCTACTTCTGCGACCCGAAGAGCCCGTGGCAGCGCGGCACCAACGAGAACACACACCGGCTGCTGCGCCAGTACCTCGCTCGCAGCGAGGACCTGCGGGGGCGTGACCAGCGCGCGCTCGACGAGGTGGCGGCGCGGCTCAACAACCGGCCCCGGCGGGTGCTGGGCTGGCGAACCCCGGCCGAGGTCTACGCCGAGGCGACCGCCAGGCAGCACGCGACCGTTCCGTAGGGGTTGCTGCACGGAGACGTTGCCCTGCACACCCCGTAGCCGGGACACCCCGGCCCGACCGCGCCCGGGGCCGCACCACTTGCGCCAGATGAGTGCGTGCGGGGTCGCCCGTGGTTGCGGGGCTCCTATGCTGCTTGCGGTGAGCGCCCTATCGCTGCCTGACCCGGACTTGTCCTCCGGTGGCGTCCTGTTGCGACCGTGGCTCGCCGACGAGGCAGTCGCTCTGCATGCGGCCTTCGCTGACCCGGAGGTGCTGGCGTTCACATGGCCGTCCCCTGACCCTTACCTCGTCGAGGACGCGAAGCGGTTCTTGGAGGACCAGCAGCGCTCGCGGATCGCGGGGCAGGAGTTGCAGCTGGCGGTGGCGGCGTGCGGCACGGGGACGCTGTGGGGCGGTGTGTCGCTGTACGCGGTCGATCTGACGCAGCGACGGGCGTCCATCGGGTACTGGCTCACGACGGCGGCGCGTGGTCGGGGTGCCGCGACCACAGCCGTTCGGCTGCTGACGGGTTGGGGCTTCGACGCCCTGAACCTCGCGCGCGTGGAACTGACCTGCGGCCCCGACAACATCGCCTCGCAGCGGGTAGCTCAGCGATGCGGCTTCCGGCGCGAAGGCGTGCTGCGCTCGCACATGACGTTCAAATCGGGTCGCCGGGACACCGTTGTCCATAGCCTGCTGGCTGGAGACCTCGCCGAGTGAGGGCCGCGCTGCCGCGAACTGTCCGGTGCACGAGACGCTCGCCGCTGCCCTGTGTTGGGCCTGCGTTCCGCGGGCCGTTGCGCAACGATGGCCCGCGGCGTGGCCAGACGCTCGCGTCTGTAGTAGCGGCCATAGGACGCGGCGCCATGGCCTGACCGGGTCGCCCGGGGCTTCGGGGCGGTCGGTCGGCCCAGCGGAGCGTTCCGTAGGGGGTTCCTCCACTGGGACATGTCTCGCTCACCCCCAACAACCGGGACACTCCATCCCTGGCGGCGGCCCGGCGTGCGCCCCTCGGGCCATGATCGGGCGTCTGAGCCGTCGCGGCATGGCCGTGAGCCCGCCCCGCAGGAGGCGATGCCAAAGGTTAGGGGAGCGCGAGCACCACGCGGTGGCCCTCGATGCGTGCTCTCACCTGGCGGAAGTCGATCACTCGTCGGAGATCACGGGTGAGGGGTGACTCGTAGCCACCGACGACGACGGTGAACGCACCTGCGGCCCTCGCGGCCTGCAGGCCCGCTTCAGCGTCCTCGAAGGCGGCGCAGTCCTCCGCGGAGACCCCGAGCGCGGCTGCCGCACGCAGGAACCCGTCAGGAGATGGCTTGCCAGCCTCGACGTCTTCCGCGGCCACGAGCACGGTGGGACACGACAGGCCAACTGCCGTCAGCCGGCGTACGGCGAGCTCCCGCTCAGCCGACGTCACCACGGCGACGCGTGCGTCGGGCAGTGAGGCGAGCAGATCGCGTGCTCCGGGGATCGCGATGATCCCCTCAAGGCGTACGAGTTCGTCGGCCTCGATGTCGGCTGCGACGTCGCGTGCCTGGTGCGGGTCCGGCAGGAAAGCGGTCACTGTGTCAATGGTGCGGCGCCCGTGGGAGAAGCGCAGCACCGCTTCAAGGTCGACGCCGTGCGTGGCGGCGAACTCACCCCAGACAGCCTCGACGACAGCGGTGGAGTCCACGAGCGTGCCGTCCATGTCGAGCAGAACAGCCGCGACGGCCAACTCGTACGCGGGCGGCATCCCTCTATCGGCGGCGTTGAGCGGGCGGGTCGTCACTTGTCGGACACTACCTCGGCGAAACGCACGGTGAGCGGGCGAGGACGACCACGCGATCCGCCTCGGGAGCCAGCGTGCCGCATGTCATCTGCAAAACGGCATGAGCGCGGCACCGGCCGCCGCGGGGGAGTGTTCCGTAAGGGGAACCTCCAACGGCCCACTCAGTGACCGAGGCGCTAGGATCGTGCTGAGCGTCGTGCTTTGTCCCGTAAGACCCGCCCGGCGCAACTGTCCGGCAAACCGGCTCAGGCTCCGATCTCACTGTGGCCGAGGTGGTGCGCCTTGAGGCATGCTTGATTGATTGGCGAATACGTGGCCAGCGGGAGATCGCAGTCCCCACGTTTACCCCACGGATACGTGGCATGTCGACGCTCGACAATAGCCAACGATGCGTGGTATCCGCCGCCGCGCACGGCGTAAATCCGCAGATCACGCGCGGTTTCACCAAAAGATGCAAGACGCCGGGGGAGATGCCCGCGGCCCAGGGATTCTTCAAGGGTCGCAGGTTCAAATCCTGTCAGCCCGACAGAGTTTGTACAGGTCAGGGTCTTGCTGGGGGTACTCCGGCAGGGCCCTGATCGCATGTTCGGGGGTCGTGGACCCTCCGGGAGCGGACGGGGCGGCTGCAGGCGGGTAATCCGGCGTCAGCGCTCCTCTCGAGGGCTCAGCCACCGCGCGACGACGCTCACGCCGTCGAGCGCGCTGAGGCTACGAGGCGCCTTGCGCCCGGCTGGGGGTGGGAGACGGACCTGCTGCGAACCACGCTCGGTACCCCTGACCTGGCCGACACCGTCGTGCACGTCGATCTCGTCGTGACTGACGTCAGCGCCGCCTGACCGGGCATCGACGATCTCGGCCACGGCCGACCTCCTCCGGATGGCGAGGAGCTCGGCGTCGCCATACTCTCGTCGAGACGGAATCGATTCTCTCACGGAGGTACCACTATGCCCACTGAGGACGAATTGCTGACGCGCGTCGAAAGTGTTGAGACCGAGCTTGCGGTGCAGGCAGCGACCGCTGCGGGTGTGGAGTCGACTCAGGCGGCAGTGACTGCCGGAGCGCAGGCGACGCAAGCCGCAGCCCAGGCGGGAATGACCGCGACTGCCACTGCCGTACAGGCTGGCAATGTCGCCACGATGCTGGCAGGAAGCGCAGGCTTCGTCGTGGGCATCTTCTTGGGAATTGCCATCGCCAAGCGGTAGGTGGTCCTCGCCGCGACCGAGCCGCCTGCTTGGTGTGGGGCGATGCCTTGCCGGCTCTTCACGGCTGGAAGGCAGGGTGAGTCGGTCGGTAGTGGGACGTATCAGGCCCGTGACCTCAATGCTCATGGCTGTGTCGAACAGTTGACGAGACATCGAGGTCACGGGCCTGTCTCGTTTCTCGCACGTTCCCCGTTGGTTTTGCCGCGCCGCCACGATTCGGTTTGAGAATGCGTTAGCCAGCCGCATGACCCTCGTTTGCCGGGATTGTTCCATCCGCACGAACGCGATCGCTCTGTCATTTGTGCACGTCGGGCCCGGCGTCCGGGCGCTGCGCGTCACGCTCGCCGCAGGATGATCATGAGGGCTCTTGACAACCGAGGGTGTGCTCGAGCCGGCCGTTGATCGCCTCGGGTGGGGCCGTTGCTGGTGCCGGGGCGGTCGACGTAGGCCAGGACGTCGTCGGCGCGCTCGTTCAGCGTCCGTCCCAGCGTGATGACGCTCGATGCAGCAGGGACGGCGTGGCTGCATCCCCAAGCAGAGGAGAGCCCCGTGGGCAAGGTGGTCATGTACAGCTCGGTGTCGGTGGACGGCTTCGTCGCGGACGCGGATGACCAGCCCGGACCGCTGTTCGACTGGTTGTCCAACGGTGAGGTGCCGTTGGACGAGAGCGGCGAGTTGAAGGTGTCGCAGACGTCCTACGACTACACCCGGCCGTACTGGGATCAGATCGGGGCGACGATCGTCGGCCGCCACGTCTTCGACCTGACGGACGGCTGGGACGGGAAGCCTCCGGGCGGGATCGACCACGTGGTCGTCGTGACGCACCGAGCGAAGCCCGACGGCTGGGACCCCGAGGCGCCGTTTCACTTCGTCGACGGCGTCGAGGCCGCCGTGGCCAAGGCACAGGAGCTTGCGGGTGACCGCATCGTCGAGGTCGCCGCTGGCGACGTCGGTGGCCAGGTGCTTGCCGCGGGCCTGATCGACGAGGTGCGCATGGACGTCGTACCCGTCGTGTTCGGGTCCGGCAAGCGCTACTTCGGGTCGGTCCACGCACAGCACCTGTTGGAGGATCCGGACGTGGTGATCCAGGGCAACCGGGTGCTTCACCTGCGCTATCGGGTGCGCCGTTGACCGATCTGAGCGGTGACGCGAGGAAGTCCACTGCGAACCGTGACACTAGACCGGGCCTCCGACCGCGTTTGCGCATCGCTGCCCTTGGGTCACCAGCCCGCGGGGGACCTCTGGCCCTGACGTCCGACGGGCACCCCGGTCGACGATCGAGGTGTGCCCAGCAGGGCGCGACTCGTCGTCGGACGGAGCTGGAGATGTCGCACGTGCTGGTGGCCTACGGGACGTCCCGGGGTGGTACGCAGGGCCTCGCCGAGCAGATCGCCCACGGCCTCGGCAGCCACGGACATGACACGACCGTCCGCGCGGCGGCCGAGGTCGCGGACCTGGACGACGTCGACGCCGTGATCGTCGCGGGCGCCCTGTACGCGGGGCGGTGGCACAAGGACGCGCGCAAGCTCGTCAAGCGGCAGGCGGAACGCCTGTCCGAGCTGCCGGTGTGGCTCGTCGCCACCGGACCGCTCGACGCGTCCGCGGAGGAGGGTCAGATCTCACCCGTCCCGCACGTACGGGAGGCGGCGGCGCGCATCGGTGCGCGGGGGGTCCAGACGTTCGGAGGGCGGCTCGAGCCCGACGCCAAGGGCTTCCCCGCGAGCGCGATGGCCAAGACCAAGGCCGGCGACTGGCGCGACGCCGAGCACGTCGCCCGGTGGGTCGACGAGGTGGACGGCCAGCTCCGGGCGTAGATCGACCGTGCCGCTCCCTCGGGACCGGCTCGGTGCGTGACGATGACGCGCGGGATCGCCCTGCGTCGCGGCCCTCTGCTGTGAGCAGATCACGCGGCAGCGAGCCGCCGCGCGGTCCTACGATCGGGCATGGCCGACATCGTCCTGCCCCAGCGTCCAGCCGTTCCCCCCGCGCCGCTGAGAGATGCGGGATCTGCCGAGGGGGCGCCGCGTGAACCGCTGTGGCGGCATGCCCTCGGTGCCCGCGTGCGAAGCCTCCGGCACGCGCGCGGTGAGACGCTCGGCGACGTCGCCAGCCGCGCTGGGGTCTCGCCGCAGTACCTCTCGGAGATCGAGCGAGGGCTCAAGGAGCCGTCCTCCGAGATGATCGCGGCCGTCGCGGGGGCGATGGATGCCACGCTGGTCGACCTCACGCTCGCGGTCGCAGAGTCCCTGACCAGCGCTCAGTTCGGCGCGGCACAGGGGCCGGTCTGCCGGGCCGCTCTCGCGCTGGCCGCGTGACCGGCGCGGCCGCCACGACCCGGCGCAGAGGCCGAACGTGCCGTCAGCGCTGGTCGATCACATGGTCGAGGAGGCCGTAGTCGCGCGCGGCGCGCGCGGTGAAGAAGCGGTCGTGGTCGGTGTCGGCACGAAGCGTCTCGACGCTCTGACCCGTGTGGCAGGCCAGCACGTCCTCGATGTCGGAACGGATGCGCACGACCTCGTCGGCCTGCAGGATCAGGTCGGGGATCGCGCCACGCCCGTGCGCTGCGGGTTGATGCAGGATGATCCGCGCGTGGGGCAGAGCCGCGCGTCTCCCGGCCGCGCCGGCAGCCAGGAGGACGGCACCGACGGCGACGGCCTGACCCACGCACGTGGTCGCGACCTGGGGGCGGATGAACCGGATGGTGTCGTAGATGGCCAGCATGGCGCTCGGGTCGCCGCCCTCGCAGTTGACGTAGAGCTGGATCTCGCCGTCCGGGTTGCTCGACTCCAGGAAGAGCAGCTGCGCGATCAGAGCATTCGCGACACCGGCGTCGATGGCGGTGCCGAGGTAGATGATCCGCTCGGTGAGCAGATGCGAGTAGACATCCATGATCCGCTCGCCTCGAGGATGCTGTGCGATCACCTGAGGGATCGTGTAGGTGCTCATCGGACCTCCTCCACGATCGCTCCGTGAAACCCCGTCATCACGCGATGCGAGGGTGCGATCTCCTCGAAGGAGCGCACGATCGTGTCGACGAACCCGTACTCACGGGCTTCCTCGGCCGTGTACCAGTGGTCGTGGATCGAGTCTTCGAAGACCCGTTCGACGCGCTGCCCGGTGTCTTCGGCGATCAACCGCAGCACGGTGTCTCGGGTGTGGCGAAGGTCGTCCGCCTGCAGCTCGACGTCGACCGCACTGCCTGTGATCCCGGCGGAACCCTGGTGCATCAGGATCCGCGAGTGGGGGAGTGCTTTGCGCTTGCCTCGGGTGCCCGCCGAGAGGAGGAACTGTCCGGCGCTGTACGCGATCCCGAACACGACCGTCGACACGTCGTTCGGGATCGTCCGCATGATGTCGCGGATGGCGAGCATCGCCGGCACAGAACCACCGGGTGAGTGGATCCACAACGCCACATCCGCCGACGGGTCCGCGGTCGCCAGCGCGATCAGCTGCGTGGCCAGCAGCGTCCCGTTGTCGTCATCGAGCGGCCCGTCGAGCACGAGCACCCGGCGCTCGTAGAACTCCTGTCGGATGCGTGGACTGAACAAGCGCGTCATCGGGGATTCACTCATGTCCCCACGGTGCACCGCTCATGGCTGCCCCGGGAGGCGTCTCTGCCGCCAGCAGAGCAGCCCTCGGCAGAGAGCTCGCACCGCGTCCCAGAGGTGGAGGTGCCGCTCAGACGCGCCGCTCACGGCGGTAGAGCGAGCGCGACCACGCCCAGCCGGCTGCGCCGAGCACCACGCACCAGCCGACCGCCTGCGCGGCCACCGCGCCCTCGAGCCCCGCGCCGCCGGCGAGCAGCCCGCGCGCGGTCTCGATGACGGGGGTGAACGGCTGGTGCTCCGCGAACACGCGCACGGCCGTGGGCATGGTCTCGACGGGGACGAACCCGCTGCCCAGGAACGGCAGGAGCAGCAGGATCATCGGTGTGTTGCTCGCCGTCTCGACGCTGCGCGCGTTGAGCCCCATGGCGACGCACAGCCAGTTGAGGGAGAGGCCGAGCAGCCCGAGCAGCCCGAGCAGGAGGAGCCAGTCGAGCGCGTCGGCGGCGGGGCGGTAGCCCATCGCGAAGGCGACGGCGAGAAGGGGGACGAGCGCGACCATCGCCTGCACGACGAACCCGAGCACGTGCCCGGACAGCACGGACCCCGGCGAGATCGTCATCGTCTTGAACCGCGCCATGATTCCGCTGGAGGCGTCCATCGCGGCGCTGATGGCGACCGACGTCGCCCCACCGACCACGGTGAGGATCAGGAGGGTCGGCGTGATGTACGCCAGGTAGGCGGCGCGCCCCTCGGCCCCCGAGGCGACGCCGGGCGCCACGCCGGCGCCGAAGGCCCCGCCGAAGACGTACACGAACAGCAGCAGCATCACGAGCGGGACGGCGACCAGGAAGACGGTCAGGCCCGGGTAGCGCACGGCGCGCAGCAGGCTGCGGCGCAGCATGGTCAGGACGTCGGAGACCGGGCGCAGGCGGACGGTCGCGGGTGCGGTGGGGGCGATGGTGGTCATCGGATCTTCTCCTTGTCGGCCGTGGCGGTGTCCTCGGGGTCGGTCTCGGCCTCGGCGGGCGGTTCGGTGAGCGCGAGGAACACGTCGTCGAGCGAGCCAGCGTCGTGCACGGCCTTGAGCTCGGCCGGCGTGCCCTCGGCGACGATCCGGCCGCCGTGCAGCACGGCGACCTGGTCGGCGAGCCGGTCGGCCTCCTCGAGGTACTGGGTGGTGAGCAGGATCGTGGTGCCGGCCGCCACGAGGGCACGCACCTCGTCCCACAGGGCGCGGCGGCTGCGGGGGTCGAGGCCCGTGGTCGGCTCGTCGAGGAAGACGACCGAGGGTGCCCCCACGAGGGTCATCGCGAGGTCGAGCTTGCGCTTCATCCCTCCCGAGTAGGTCGCCACGGGCTTGGCCGCCGCCTCGGTCAGACCGAACCGTTCGAGCAGCTCGGCCGTTCGTCGGCGACCCGCGGTGCGGCCCAGGTGGTTGAGGTCGGCCATGAGGCGCAGGTTCTCCGTGCCGGTGAGCAGCTCGTCGACGGCCGTGATCTGGCCGGTGACGCCGATCGACGCACGCACGGCATCGGGCTCCCGGGCGACGTCATGGCCCGCGACGCGCACGGTGCCGGCGTCGGCGGCGAGCAGCGTGCTCAAGATGCCGACCGTCGTGGTCTTCCCGCACCCGTTGGGGCCGAGCAGGGCTGTCACGGTGCCGGCGGGGACGACGAGGTCGACGCCGTCGAGCACGAGCTGCTCGCCGGACCTCGACCGATAGGACTTTCGCAGGCCGGCGACCTCGATCGCGGGCCCCTGGAAGGGGGTGGTCATGGCTTCTCCTTCGGGCGTGGTGGCGTGCGGGTGGTCTGGCGGGCCCGGGTCGGTCGGGGCCCGGGTCAGGAGTGCGGGCGTCGGACGACGACGTCGCCGTAGCTGGTGCTGGCGTGGACCTCGACCGTCAGGTCGCCCTCGTCGGGGCCGACGGCGTCCTGCAGGAGGTGGCGGAGCGCGCCGTGCTGCGACGTGGCGTCGAGCCAGGCGGCGGTGCCCTCGGGCACCCCGACGTCGATCGAGCCGTACGAGGTCTCGAGCTGGAGACGGCCGGCCGTCGCCTCCTCGACGCGGATGCTCCCGGACGCGCACCGCACCTCGGTCTCACCCAGCGACCGGCCGATCGCGATCGACCCGTGGGCGCCGTTCACCTTCAGGCTGGCGGTGGTCCGGCCGATCTCGGTGGATCCGTTGGGAACCTTGAGGACGGTGTCGCCGTCGAGCTCGCGGATGCGCACGCCACCGGCAGCGGCGACGATCGAGGTCGAACCGAGCGCATGCCCGACGACGACCGAGCCCGCCGATGCGCGCAGGTCGAGCTGACCGGCCACGTCGATCCGGATGTCCCCGGAGCGGCTCGTGAAGGAGCAGGCCGCGAGCGAGCCCTCGGTGAACAGGGGACCGAGCGCGGTGCCCTGCAGGGTGGATCCGGTCGGCACCTCGATCGTCACCTCGACGGCGGACTTGGTGAGGTGCCGCCACCTGCCGCTCGTCTGCACGGTGAGGGTCCCGTCGAGGAGGTCGACGCGGGTCTCGTCTGCGGATCGCACGTCGCCGGACCTGCTCGGGTCGCTGGGGCTGACGGTGACCACGGTGTCGGCGCGGTCGCTCGCGACGACGTTGACGACGGCGGCGGCGAGGTCGACCGCGACGGTGATCGGTTCTGGGGTCGCATAAGCAGGCATGGTGAGCGGGCCTCCGGAGGAGTGGGCGTCGCCCCGGGTGGCGGGACGCGAGTCTGCGTGCGGTGGTGGGTCAGCGCACCCAGCCGGTCAACCGGCCGGAGGTGCTGCGGGTACGTGCCGTGGCGCGGGACGGCGCGGCGGGCTGGAGCGCGGCCGCGACCGCACGCACCAGCCACGTGTTGACTGACATGCCCTCGCGAGCCGCTGCGTCCTCGACCTGTGCCTTGAGCTGGTCGGGGAGGCGCAGCGTGGTGCGCGAGGTGCTGACGTCGTCGGGTTCGAGGGCAGCGGGCCGGACCGGGTCCGCCGCCGCCGGAGGTGCGGCATCCTCGAAGTCCGAGGACGGGGCGGGGGTGACGACGAACTCTGGGTCGCGGCCCCGGAGGCGGACATCGACCGAGCCGGGGGCCAGCTCGGCCGTGATCTCGTTCGCCGCAACCGAGAGCGCCTCGAGCAGGACGAGGCGGACCGCGGCGTCGAGCGGGGCCGTCAGACGATCGGCGAGCTCACGAGCCTCGTCCCCGCCGGCGGAGGCAGCGGTGGCGAGCTGGTGGTGCAGCTCGGCGACGTATCTGTTCAGGTCCATGACACCACTGTGACACCACTTTGGCGCCACCACAAGGGTTATGGCGTCACGGTGGTGCGGTCCGGTGGCGAGGTGCTGCTGACAGGAGATGCGCAAGCAACTTGATCAAGCAGGTGTACGGTCGGGAGGTGCCCCATGAACCCGCGCCCGTCGCCGAGGTGACGCGCTCACTGCTCGACGTGCTGAACCCGATCGTGCGAAGGATGAACCTCGAACGGACGCTCTCGGCCGGCAAGGTCGGGATCCTGCGTCATCTGGTCGCTCGCGGGCGTGCGACCACGGCCGAGCTGGCCGTCGCCGTCCACGTCAGCCCGCAGGGCGTCTCGCTCGCAGCGCGCGAGCTCGAGCGGATGGGCTGCGTCGCCCGCATCCCCGACGAGGAGGACCGGCGCAAGGTCTGGATCGTCGTCACCGATGCCGGCCGTGACAGGTTCGCGCAGGAGTCGTGGGTGGGACACGAGTGGCTGGACCGTGCCATCGCCGAACGGCTCACCGACGAGGAGACGCGCACGCTCGAGGCGGGCGTCTCGATCCTGCGGAAGATCACCGCCGAGACCATCGATGACTGAGCCGCACCCCCGCCTGGTACCCGGTCTGATCTACGCCGCACTGTCGACGGCGATCGTCAGCTCGCTGGGCATGCTGCTCGTGCCGACGATCTCGGCCGAGATGGACGTGCCGGTCAGCACCGCGCAGTGGATGCTCACCATCAACCTGCTGGCGGGTGCGGTCGCGACCCCGGTGATGGGACGGCTGAGCGACGGACCGCACAAGAAGAAGCTCTTGCTCGTCGCCCTGTCGATCATCTGGGTCGGCTGCGTCGTTGCCGCCCTCGCGCCCACCTTCACGATCTTCCTGGTGGGACGAGCGCTGCAGGGCCTGACCTACGGCATCGTCGCGGTGACGATCTCGCTGGCGCGTCGTCACGTCTCGCCGTCGCAGGTGCAGGGCTCGATCTCGAGCCTGTCGGTCACCGTGGCGTCCGGGATCGGCATCGGCTACCCGCTCACGGGGATCATCGCGGGCCTGTTCGACTACCGGCTCGCCTTCTGGTTCGCCGCCCTGTTCGTGCTCACCGCGATCGTCGTCGTGGTGCGGACCGTGCCCGCCGGGCCGGACGCGACCGTGCGCCGGACGCCCTTCGACGTCGCTGGTGCCGGCCTGCTCGCTCTCGGGCTCGGGACCCTGCTCCTGGGCATCAGCGAGGGCCCCCGTTGGGGATGGGCCTCGCCGCGGATCGTCACGTGCATCGTCCTGGCGGTGCTCCTGCTCACCCTGTGGGTCCGGACGGAGCTGCGGAGCCCACACCCCCTGATCAACCTGCGGGTGTTCCGCCAGGGTGAGGTGCTGCTGGCCAACGGGACAGCGATCGGCCTCGGTGCGGCCATGTACATCGGGCTGTCGGTCGCCAGCCTCGTCGCCCAGGCGCCCGCGTCCACGGGGTACGGCATGGCGATGCCGGTCGTCTGGGCCGGGTTCGTGATGCTCCCGCTCTCGGTGGGCAGCTTCCTCGCGAACCGCGTGGTCCGCAGTGTGTCGCACCGGGTGCACCTGGCCACGCTGCTGCCGATCGGCGCGGGCCTGATGGCGGCGGCGGGGGCTCTGCTGTGGGGCGCCCACAGCGAGCTCTGGGAGCTGCTGCTCGGCATGTTCGCCTTCGGCCTCGGGATCGGCGCCAGCTACGCCGCGATGCCCGCCTTGATCGCGCGCAGCGTCGCGACCGAGGAGCTGGGCAGCTCGGTCAGCTTCAACCAGGTGCTGCGCACCGTCGGGAGCTCGTTCGGCACGGCCATGTCCGCAGCCGTCATCGCCACGAACATGGCCCCCGATCATCACCCCACCGGGTCGGGCATCACGGCGGTCCTCGAGATCGGCGCCCTGCTCTGCGCGGCGGTGTTCGCCGTCCTGGTCGTCCACGCACTGCTCACGCGCCAGGCGACGGGCGCCCTGGCGTCCCGGCGGTGGCAGGACCAGGGCCGCACCTAGCGGCGTCCGTACCATCACGCGGTGCTGCTCACCGCGGCGGCGCGCAGCTGCGCCCGCCGCTCGGCGTCGGCCGGAGTAGCGTGGGTCTCGCGCCAGGACGACGCCGATGTCGATGTTGATCTCGATGATCGGGTGGAGGACGGGATGGCCAAAAGACTTCCTCCTCCCGGGCCGCTGCCCGCCGGGCAGCACCCCGGCTGCGACACGTCGGGGATGATCCTCGTCCATCGGATCTTCCGCTGGCTGTATCGGCAGCTCCCTGAGCTGGTGCGCGAGGTCGAGCCCGGCGACACCGCACGCTCCGCGGTCGTCGGCCGCTACGCCCACCTCGACTTCTTCGCCCTGCACCTGCACCACGGGACCGAGGACATGGTGCTGTGGGACAGGCTGGTCTCGCGCGAACCCGCCTGCGCCCTGCACGTCGGTCAGATGCGAGCGCAGCACGCCGAGGTCGCGGTGTGGCTCGCGCGGATCGAGCCGATGTTGGAGCCCTGGGTGCTCACCGCCGATCCCCAGCGTCGCGACGCCTTCGCCACCGAGATCGAAGGTCTCCGCGACGTCCTGCTGGTGCATCTCGGGCAGGAGGAGGACGACATCCTTCCTGTCGCGGGCGAGGTGATGTCGCAGCAGGAGTGGGACTTCATGGAGGAGCACACACGCGCCACCCTCGTGGCCCACCGCAAGGAGCTCGGGAAGGACGTCCTGGCGTTGCAGCTCGGCCTGCTGATCGCGAGCGTGCCCGAGGCCGAGCGAGAGGACTGGGTCCGCACCAACGTGCCCGCCCCGATCCGGCTCCTGTATCTCCTCCTCATGAAGCGGAGGTACGACAGTGCGATGCGGGAGCTCTACGGCGACCGTCCCGTGCCCCCTGTGGTGTGACGCGGCGACCCCGAGGAGGAACTCATGTGGCGGCGCGTGACGCTCGACGTCCACCTCGATCACCCGCCGTCGCGCGTCTACCCGTACCTTGCCGATCCGGGTCGGTGGCCCGAGTTCGCGCCGTCGGTCGACTCCCGCCGCCCGCTGGACAGCGGTCCGCCGCAGGTGGGGAACCGGTGGGCGGCTGTCGACCGGTTCGGGCCGTTCCGGGTCCGGTTCACCGACGTGCTCGAGGCCGTCGAGCGCGACCGGCGCGTCGTGTGGCAGTCGACGTCGCCGTGGAACTCCCGCGTCGAGTACGTGTGCACGCCCGATGCCGGAGGCACGCGCGTCCATGCCGACTACGGCGGCGACGTCGCCGCCTGGCTCCGGCTGGTGGCGCTCCTGCCGACGTCCGTGCTGGCGCGGATCCTGCTGCGCGACTTCACCGGCCTCCGCCGGGTGCTCGAGGAGGCAGACCGGGCCCGCGCACCCCGGGAGTGACTCTGCCGGATGCCCCGACGCCCGGACCAGCCGGTCCGGGCGTCGGGGCATCTGACGGGTGCTGCGCTCCGGTCAGATCGCCATGCCCGCCTGGAACCCGGTGTGCACGGCCTCGGCGACCTTCGCGGGCTGGACCGCGTCGCCGACGACGTGCAGCTCGGCGACCCGGCCGGTCAGGGAGTCCGCGAGGCTCCTGTTGGCGCGCACCCCGAACGCGGTGATCACGGTGTCGGCCTCGATCCGCTCGGCGCCGTCGGGGCCCTTGACCTGCACGGAGCCGGGCTCGACGGCCGTGACGACATGCCCGGTCAGGACCCGCACACCCTGCTCGCCGAGCTGGCGGAGCAGCGCGACCCGGTTGTGGATCACCATGGTGGGCGCGATCTGCTCGGCCATCTCGACCACCGTGACGTCGCGGCCGTCCTTGGCGAGCTCGAGCGCCGAGTCGACGCCGGAGAGCCCGCCGCCGCACACGACCACGCGCTGCCCCACGGGTGCCCCGCGGTGGAACGCGAGCACGTCCACGACGCCGGGGGCGTCGATGCCCGGGATGCTGGGGACGACCGGCGTCGAGCCGGAGCCGACGACGACGGCGTCGGCCTCCAGCAGCTCGGGGGAGTCCGGCCCGACCTCGTGGTCCAGGTGCACGCGGACGCCCAGGTCCGCGAGCTCGACGCGCCACCAGTCGATCATCCGGTGCAGCTCGCGCTTGAAGTCGGGCGTGGCCGCGGGCTCGAGCACCCCGCCGATCGCGTCCGTTCGTTCGTACACGTCGACGTCGTGCCCGCGCGTGGCGGCCACGCGGGCCGCCTCGAGACCGGCAGGACCGGCGCCCACGACGGCGACGCGCCTGCGGGTGGGCGTCGGCAGCAGGACCCGGTCGGTCTCGTGGCCCGCCTGCGGGTTCACCGAGCACTCGAGGCCGCTCCCGCGGACCACGTTGCCGATGCACATCTCGTTGCAGCGGATGCACGGACGCACCGACGAGGCCCGGCCGGCGCGCACCTTCGCGGGCAGGTCGGGGTCGGCGATGAGCATGCGGCCGAAGCCGATGAAGTCGGCGACGCCGTCCCGCAGCGCCTGCTCGCCCAGCTCGGGCGTGAGGTTGCCGCACACCGCCACCGGGATGTCGAGCCCGGGCTTCACGGCTGCTGCATCGGGTAGGTAGACGCCGTCGCCCATGTAGTACGACGGGAAGGACCAGTCGATCGCCTCGTACGCGCCCGAGTCCACGAGCAGCACGTCCAGGCCGGCGTCCTGCAGGATGCGGGCCATCTGGCGGGACTCCTCGGCCTCACGGCCGCCCGGGAAGTGGTGCGTGACTGTGATGCGCATGGACAGCGGGAAGTCGGAGCCTGCCTCCTCGCGCACGATCCGCAGCATGTCCGTCGGGAACCGCATCCGGTTCTCCAGGCTGCCGCCGTACTCGTCCGTGCGGCGGTTCCACGTCGAGGACATGAACTGGTCGGTGAGGTAGCCGGTGTGCGCGTGCAGGTCGATCGCGTCGAACCCGCAGTCCAGCGTGCGGCGCACGGCTGCGCGGAACTGCTCGAGGATCTCCCCGATCATCTCCAGGCTGAGCTCGCGGCAGCGCTGCGCGGGGTCGGCGAGGATCGTGTTGTCGGACGCCGAGAACGCCGGGCCGCCGTCGGGCGCCACGGGCATGATCCGCCCGAGACCCGGGGTGAGGTTGGCGGCGATGAGCGCGCCGGTCGAATGGACCTGCGCCACTGCGTCCCGCAGCGGAGCGACCTGGTGGTCTGCGGAGATCGAGATGACCGACGGGTTGGCGAGCTCGGACACGGTCTGGGTCTGGATCGACTCCGTGATGAGCAGGCCGACGCCACCGCGGGCGCGCGCCAGCCAGTAGGCGAGGCCCACGTCGGAGATGGTGCCGTCGGGGTGGGTCGTGTGGGTGCCCATCGGGGGCATGAACATGCGGTTCGGCAGCTCGAGCGAACCCCAACGGGCGGGTTCGAGGATCCGTGAGAAGTCGGACATCTGACGTGCCTTTGCGGACGAGGGGTGAGACCTGAACATCGTTGCCCCGAAACGGACAGGGATGTCCGGACCTTCGTCCGGCCCCCGAGGGTAGGCACGGGTGCGGTTGTGGTCGCACCCGACGCGCCCGCGATTCAACCCATGATTTGCTTCGCCCCGCACTACGTTCGCACCGTGGCCAGACGGCCGCACGGCCCCACCGAACATCGAGGACTCGCCAGATGCCCCGCCCCCAGCGCTTCTCCGACATCTCCGTGGCAGGCAAGATCACGCTGCTCACCACGCTCCTTCTACTCTGCTCGGCAGCTCTGGGCGGCGTGGGTCTGCTGGCTGTCACCCAGGCGCGCACCGACATGCGTGCCCTGACCACCGAGGCTCTGGTGCCGGTCGAGGAGCTCGCGCAGACCCGCGCGAGCCTGCTCTCCGAGCGGATCTGGGCGCTGTCCTACGTCGCGAGCACCGAGCGGGCGGCCAAGGACTCGTACCTGGTGTCGCTCGCGGAGTCCCGCGCCCAGACCGACGACGGGCTGACCGGGTTCGGGAGCACCGCCGACGCCGGCGACCAGGCGGACCTCGAGCGCACCACCGCGCTGATCGCCGACTACCGCACGATGATCGACGAGGACTACCTGCCTGCCGCCGACGCCGGCGACACCGCGACGGTGCGTGACCTGCGTGACAGCAAGGCGGCACCGATGATGGCGGACATCGTCGCCGGGATCGACGCGCTCACCCACGCGCAGGACGTGCGTTCCGAGGAGATCATCGCGGACGGCGAGCGCACCACCCGCAACGCCGCACGGCTCATCGGGCTGAGCCTGGCTGCGGCGATCGTGATCGGCATCGGCCTCAGCCTGATCGTCACCCGTTCGGTGCGCCGCCCGCTCGCGCGGGTCGTGCACGTCATCGACGGGCTCGCGCACGGCGACCTCACGCTGCGCTCGGGAATCACCACCGCGGACGAGGTCGGCACCATGTCGCGGAGCCTGGACGCCGCGCTCGACGCTGTCAACGAGACCCTGGTGCGGACGGCCGACGGCATCCCGACCCTCACGGACGGGGCTGCCCGCCTCACGACCACCGCCGAGGTCATCACCGGTTCGGCCGGCGACGCGGCGGAACGGGCGGTGACCGCCGCGGCGGGCGCGACCCAGGTCTCCCAGTCGCTCGCGACCGTGGCCGCGGGCGCCGAGCAGATGAACGCCTCGATCCAGGAGATCGCGCACAACGCGTCCTCCGCGGCCCAGGTCGCGAGCCGCGCGGTGCGCGACGCGGAGGACGCGAACAGCACCGTCGCCCGCCTCGCGGAGTCCAGCCAGGAGATCGGCAACGTCGTCAAGCTCATCACCACGATCGCCGACCAGACGAACCTCCTCGCGCTCAACGCGACGATCGAGGCCGCCCGTGCGGGCGAGGCCGGCAAGGGGTTCGCGGTCGTCGCCGGCGAGGTCAAGGAGCTCGCCCAGCAGACCGCCCGTGCCACCGGCGACATCGCTGCGAAGGTCGAGGCGATCCAGGCCGACAGCTCGTCGGCAGCGGACGCGATCAGTGACGTCCTCGCGGTGATCTCGCAGATCAGCGACTACCAGATGACGATCGCCTCGGCCGTCGAGGAGCAGACGGCCACCACCCGCGAGATGGCGCGCGCGGTCTCGCAGTCCGCCGACGGTGCCAACGAGATCGCGGTTGCCGTGGACGGGGTCGCCACGGCGACCGCCACGACCGCCGAGGGCGTCGGGCAGACCCACTCGATCGCACGCGACCTGACCACCATGAGCACCGATCTCGAGGCGCTCGTCGGCCGGTTCACGCTGGCCCGCGGGCAGCAGCCCCGCTGACGGGCGGCCGTCACCGGCGCTGGTCCCGTCAGGCCCGCCTGGCCTGACGGGACCGCACCGGGCTGGTGGGAAGGACCGGCTCGTCCTCGACCACGACGTCCGCCTCGACGCCGAGGAAGCGGCCGTACCGGTCGGCCTCGGACCGGATCCCGGCCCGGACGCCGTCGTCGAACGGGACCTCGAGCGGGGTGAAGGTCAGGGTCGCGCGCCGGGCGCCGACCTTGCGCGACCACAGGCCCGCCACGTGGCCGTCGACCACGACGGTGGGCTTGAACATGCCGTTGCCGCCGGGGACGGTGAGGAGCGCGTGCTCGTCCGCGAGCGAGGCCGTGCGGTCCGTGTAGCCCAGCAGCAGCTCGTCGAACCCGGGCAGCGCGAGCACCGGGGCGTGCTGGGCCGGCGGGGTGTCGAGCGCCTCCGTCACGGCCCACAGCGTGGTCCCCTCGTGGTCCAGCCCCGTCAGCGAGCCCTGCAGCTCGTCGACGGCAGCACGGACCGCGCGGACGGGCAGCTTGGACCACCAGGCGACATCGGCGACGCTCGCCGCTCCACGTCCCGCGAGGTGCCGCAAGACGACCTCACGGACGGCGTCGGCACCGCGCAGGTCGCGGGGATCGCTGACCCACTCGTCGAGCAGCACCAGGTGCTGCTCGGCGCCGTGGAACGGACCGAGCACCACGACACCCTCGAGGCCGAGGTGCCACAGCAGGTGGTAGCCCCGCTGCTGGTCGGTGCGCACCCCGGCGTCCTCGAACGCGGCGAGGAGCTCGGAGCGGGCCAGCGAGCGGCCACCCTCGAGCGCCCGCACAGCGGCGTCGCGCGCGAGGGTGAACGTCGTGGCGTCGAGGTTCAGCTCGCGTTCGCGTCGGGCGGCGGACGCGAGCATCCGGTCGCGGGTGAGCGCGAGCACCCAGGGCAGGTCGCGAGCCGCGAGGACGTGCAGGGTGCCGCGGAACGGCCAGCTGCGCACCAGGTCTCCGGACGTGAACGCGCCGCGCACGTCGGCCACGTCCGCGCCGGGCGACCGTCGGCCGATCGACCACAGCACGCCCGGGAGGTCCTGCCCCTGGAGCGCGAACAGTCGACCCACGGCACCGGCAGCGACGTCCGACGCCGGCCCGGGCGGGGGAGCAGGGTCGGACGGGCCGAGCCCCTGGGCGCTCAGCCGAAGCCGCAGCAGCTCGGTCGTGCCGATCGTGAGGGTCGCCCCGTCAGTATGTCGAGGGCGACCCACGCGGCCGCGGCGACGGTGCGGGCGACCGGCGCCGCGTCAGACCAGCGGCAGGATCTGCTCGCGGACCTCCTTGCGCAGCACCTTGCCGAGCATCGAGCGGGGGGTCTCGTCGATCGCCACGATGCGGCGCGGCACCTTGTACGCCGCGAGGTGGGTGCGGCAGTGGTCACGCAGCGCGTCCTCGTCGAGCACGGCGCCCGGCTCGAGCTCGATCGCGGCGACGACCATCTCGCCCCCGCGCTGCAGGGGCTTGCCGACCACGGCGGCGTCGGCAACGGAAGGGTGCAGGCGCAGCACCGACTCGACCTCGGTGGGGGAGACGTTGAAGCCGCCGGTGATGATGAGCTCCTTGGCGCGGTCGACGATCGTGGTGAACCCGTCCTCGTCCACGGTCACGATGTCGCCCGTGCGCAGCCAGCCGTCGGGCAGCAGGGTCTTGGCGGTCTCCTCCGGGTTCTTCCAGTAGCCCTGGAAGACCTGGGGGCCCTGCAGCAGCAGCTCGCCCGGCTGACCCTGGGCGACCTCGATGGTGGGGTCGTCGAGGTCGACGACCTTCATGCGCGTCGACGGGAACGGCACGCCGATGGTGCTCGCGCGGCGCGTGGGGTGGAACGGGTTCCCGAGCGCCACGGGCGACGACTCGGTCATGCCGTAGCCCTCGACGAGCAGGCCGCCCGACATCGACTCCCACAGCTCGACCACGTGCTCGGGCAGGTTCATGGCCCCCGAGATGCAGAACTTGCACGACCGCAGCGAGACGCCCCGCTCCTTCGCGGCGAGCGCGGTGCGCTCGTAGATGGGCGGCACGGCGCAGTAGACGGTCGCGGGCGACTTCTTCATCGCGTCGAGGATCAGGTCGGGGTCGAACTTGGGGAACAGCACGATCAGGGCCTGCTTGCGGATGCCGTAGGTCAGGTACAGCGTCATGCCGAACGCGTGGAACATCGGCAGGATCGCGTAGAAGATCTCCTTGCGGTACTCCGCACCGTGCATCCACGCCTCGCCCTGCAGCGCGTTGGCGTACAGGTTCAGGTGCGTGAGCATCGCGCCCTTGGGGTGGCCCGTGGTGCCCGACGTGTACTGGATCGCGGCCAGGTCGTCGACCGACGGGCGGGGGTGCGCGGGGTCGATCGGGCCGTACGTCAGCAGCGACTCCCACGTGAGGGTCCCGGGGGCCGCGGCGGTCAGCGAGTCGCGGGTCGCGCGGAGCTTCTTGACGGGCAGCTGCAGCGCGAGCCGCTTGGCCGTCGGGAACGCCTTGAGCAGGTTGACCGAGACGACGTGGTCGATCTCGACGTCCGACGGGAAGGCGCGGATCGCGGCCGCGGCCTTGTCCCAGGCGATGACGACGCGGGCCTGGTGGTCCTCGAACTGGTGGCGCAGCTCGCGTGACGTGTACAGCGGGTTGTGCTCGACGACGATCGCGCCGAGCCGCAGCACCGCGTAGAACGCGACGACGTGCTGGGGGCAGTTGGGCAGGACCAGCGCGACGCGGTCACCTGCCCGCACCCCGAGCCGGCGCAGGCCCTCGGCCGCGCGGGCGACCTGGTCACCGAGCTGCGCGTACGTGGTGCGACGCCCGAAGAACTCCATCGCCGGGTGCTGTCCCGCCTCGGCCACCGAGCGCTCGAACATCTCGACGAGCGACTCCGTGGGGAGATCGATCTCGGCGGGGACGCCCGGCTGGTAGTTCTTCACCCACGGCTGCTGGTCAGTCTGCGACATGCACCTATGGTCTCGCGCCTTGCTGTGCCGGACCGCCACTTCGGGGGGTGACGAGAGCAACGTGCCGCACGGGGAGCCGAAGCCCTTGTGGCGCACCTCACATGCTCTCTACGGTGAGACTGCCACGTGACACGAGTCACCTGGACAAAGGCCTCAATGGGGAGGACTGAACCGCATGACACCACACCCCACCCTCGATCCCGCACCCCACGCCGCGCGCGGCCCGGGCCGGCGGCACCTGCGACGCGTCGCGGTCGGTCTCGCCGCGACGCTCGTGCTCTCGGCGGCCCTGACCGCCACCGCGACCGCCGGGACGCGCCCCGGCACCGGCCACGGCTCCGGGCGTCCCGACCTCGGCCCCGACGTCGTCGTTTTCGACCCGAGCATGCCGGTGAGCGAGATCCAGGCGACCGTCGACGCGATCAACTCCCAGCAGATCGACGCCGAGATGGGGACAGCGCGCAAGGCGCTGCTGTTCCTGCCCGGCGAGTACGGGACCGCCGAGCAGCCGCTCCAGATCAAGGTCGGCTACTACACCGAGCTCGCGGGCCTCGGCGCCTCACCCACCGACGTCGTCATCAACGGCAAGATCGAGGTCTACAACCGGTGCCTCGAGGACGACGGCACGAGCAACTGCCTCGCGCTCGTCAACTTCTGGCGCACGCTGTCCAACCTGACCCTGAACATCAACGGTGCAGGGCAGGACGGCTGCCGGGCCACCGCGAACTTCTGGGCCGTGTCCCAGGCGGTATCGATGCGACGGCTCAACGTCACCGGCGGGACGCTCTCGCTCATGGACTACTGCACGGCCGGACCGCAGTACGCGAGCGGCGGCTACATCGCCGACAGCAAGGCCGGCGCTGTCGTCAACGGGTCCCAGCAGCAGTGGCTGACCCGCAACAGCACCATCGGCAGCTGGTCCAACGGCGTGTGGAACGCGGTCTTCGCGGGCGTCGAGGGCGCCCCGACCGACGCGACGTTCCCCGACCCGCCGTACACGACGCTCGACACCACGCCGCTGAGCCGTGAGAAGCCCTACCTCTTCGTGGACGCCAAGGGTCGCTACAACGTGCGGGTCCCCGCCGCGCAGCGTGACACCGCCGGCGTCACGTGGGACGAGGGGATCACCCCCGGCCGCACGATCCCCCTCGGCGAGTTCTTCGTGGCGAAGCCGTCCGACTCCGTGCGCACCATCAACGACCAGCTCGCACGCGGACGCCACCTGCTGCTCACCCCGGGGGTGTACGACGTCGCCCAGTCCCTCGCGGTCACGCGGGCGAGCACAGTCGTGCTCGGGCTCGGGCACGCGACCCTCACCGCGGTGCGCGGCGCGGTGCCGCTCACCGTGGCCGACGTGCCCGGCGTGGTCGTCGCGGGCCTGACGATCGACGCGGGGACCGTGAACTCACCGGTGCTGCTCCGGGTGGGGACGGCGAAGGGGAGCCACCGGCACGGCGCGAGCGACCCGCGCAACCCGACGACGCTCAGCGACGTGTACTTCCGCGTCGGTGGCCCGCACGTCGGCAAGGCGACGGTCAGCCTCGAGGTGAACAGCGACGACGTGCTCATCGACCACCTGTGGGCCTGGCGTGCCGACCACGGGGTCCCGGGGTCGTTCGGCTGGGACGTCAGCACGGGCCGCAACGGCGTCGTCGTCAACGGCGACGACGTGACAGCGACCGGCCTGTTCGTCGAGCACTACCAGCAGTTCAACGTCATCTGGAACGGCGAGCGGGGCCGCACCGTGTTCTTCCAGAACGAGCTGCCGTACGACGCGCCGAACCAGGCCGCCTGGCAGCACGACGGCGTGCTCGGCTGGGCCGCGTACAAGGTGTCCGACAAGGTCAGGCAGCACGAGCTCTGGGGTGGCGGCGCGTACGTCTACACCAACGTGGACCCGACGCTCCACGCCACCCGCGGGTTCGAGGTGCCCGTCACGGCCGGGGTGCGGCTGCACCACGTGATGACTGTCAACCTCGGCGCGGGCACGATCGACCACGTCGTCAACGACACCGGAGCACCGGTCGACAACAGCAACACCGGGACGCCCAGCTTCGTGGTGTCCTACCCGTGACCGGCACGTCCGGCTGAGGGACCGAGCGGTTCGAGCAGCGGGCGGCGCGGGTGGTCGGGGTCGAGCACCCCGGCCGCCCGCGTGCACGCCGACCCGGCCCGACGGGGGACGGTCAGGTCGACTCGCGCTCGACCACCCGCAGGACCGCGGGGAACGGGGCCGGCTCGGCCGCCCCGTCGATCGCGGCGAGCACGGCCGCGGACAGGTACAGCGCCTGGGCCTCGATCCCCTGGGACACGCTCGTCAGAGCGGGCACCGCGAGCCGCGCGGCGGGGACGTCGTCGACGCCGATCACGCCCACGTCCTGCGGGACGCGCAGCCCCACGGCACGCAGCCCCGCCAGCACCGCGAGGGCGACCTCGTCGTTGTAGGCGGCGACGCCGGTGACGGGGGTGTCGACCTCCCGCCAGCCGCGCACCGCGACCGCCGCCGCACCCGGGTCCAGGTCGACCTCCCGGACCACCGGCTCGGGCAGCCCGCGCGCCCCGCACTCGAGCCGCGCCCCCTGCAGCCGGCCCGTGGTGAAGTCGGCGAGCCGCTGGTCCGTCGGCGCCGCGTAGGCGATGCGGCGATGGCCGCGGTCGGCCAGGTGCGCCACCTGCAGCCGCCCGATCCGGACCTGGGACACGGCGTGGGCCCCGGGGTCACGCGGGTCCGTCTCGAGCTCGGTGCCGACCACCTGGATGCCGGCCTGGCGCATCGCGCGCTCGTCCTCGGGGGCGAACTCGGTGAACCCGACGACGGCCCGCGGGGTCACCGAACGCCACAGCTCGGCCAGCGGACGCCGACCCCTGCCGTGGTGGACCAGCACCGCGAGCCCGCGTCCGCCGAGCTCAGCCGCGAGGAGCTCGAGCAGCGAGTCGACGACCGGGCCGATCGGCCAGTCGGGAAGCACGCACAGCACGAGGTCGCTGCGTCCGGTGCGCAGCGTGCGCGCCGCGGCCGACGGCGCGTACCCGAGCCGCTCCGCTGTCTCGCGCACCCGTTCCCGGGTCGCCGCCGAGATGTGCACGCCCTGCGTCGCGTTGAGCACGTAGCTCACCGTGGTGCGGGAGACCCCGCTCTCGCGTGCGACGTCCGCGCTGGTCACGCCCCGCACGTCGACCTCCTTCGGCAGCACCCGCTCGGTGCGCCCACCCTAGCCGCGCGCCGGGTCGCGTCGGTGGGCTCGTGCAGCGGGTGCCGGGCCTGCCGCGAGGTCCGGTGCTACCGCGCGCGCCGACGACGCCCCGACGACCCGCCCCCGGCGGCCCCCGAGAACGTCACGGCCACACCGATGAGGAAGCCGAAGTTGTACCAGCGGCCCACGTTGTGCACCTCGTAGATGTTGACGTCGTGGTCGAACAGCGAGATCACGAAGGTGACGGGGCTGATGAACCCCTGCCAGAGCCCCAGCCAGAAACCCGCCTGGTCGGGCCCGGCTCCCTGCGCGTCGTTGGGTCCGGCCGCGCAGGCCGCCAGCACCAGGAGCCCGACGACGAGCAGCACGGTCAGGGTGGTCTGCCGTCGCGTCATCGCGCTCACCTGTCCTCGGTCGCCAGTCCATGGTGGCTGGGCGTCGGTCGCTGGGGGTCGTCGGTGCTCGATCCCATGCTGCACCGGCCGCGCGTCGTGCGCAGCAGGGGGCCGCCCGTGGTCGGGGCTGGCGATGCGGGGGAGTGCTGGGCCAGGATGCGGGCATGGAGCCGCTCGGGCGCTCGCGGGTGCGCACCCCGGCCATCGTGCTGGCGGCCGGGGTGGTCCTCGCCTGCGCCGGGTGCAGCGCCGACGCCCCGGTCCGGCCCGCCGCGTCCGCGTCGCCGGCGGTGACCGCGCCGCTGCCCGCGGAGATCTCGGTCGAGGTGCACCAGGCCCGCGCCGAGCTGGCCGCGCGCATCGTGCGCGTGCGCGTGACGAACGGGGGTGACGACGACCTGGTCGTCAGGTCGGTCGAGCTCACGGGTGGCGGGTGGGCCACCGCCGCGACGTCGGACGGTCCCGAGGAAGCGCCCCCCGGGTGGACGGCCGACGTCCCGGTCCACCTCGGCACTCCCGCGTGCGGGTCGAGCGCCGACGAGCCCGTCGTGGTGGCCATCGAGCTGGCGCACGCGACGCCACCGGACGCGACGCCGGGCACGAGCACCGAGGAACCCGTCGTGGTGCACCTCGTGACCGACCCCGACGACCCGCACGGGGTGCTCGCGCGCGCCCGCGACGAGGACTGCGCGGGCGCGGCGATCGCCGCCGGTGCGCGGGTGTCGCTCGACGCCGATCTGGAGGTCGTCGAGGCACCCGAAGGGCTGCGGGTACGGATGACGTTGCGGCTCGCCCCGGTGCCCGGCGGCCCGCGGGTGGACGTCGACGCGGTCGACGGGACCACGCTGCTGACCCCGGTCGGCGACCCGCAGTGGCACCCGGGGCTCACGTCCGCGACCGGGCAGCCCGTCAGCGCTGTGCTCGAGGCGACCGCGGCACGCTGCGACCCGCACGCCGTCGCGGAGGACAAGCGCGGCGGGTACCTGCCGCTGCGCGCGCGGGTCGACGGCGTCGAGCAGACCGTGACGTACGTGCCGCTGCCCGAGACGGCCCGCGCCGCCCTGCACGAGTTCGTCGCCCGCGCGTGCGGGTGGCCCCCGGACTGACCCGAGCGGGTGCGGCAGACCTCAGAGCACAGTCGCGAACGCGTCGAGATCGGCCAGCGGGTCCGGCCCGGACGGGGTGAGCACCACGCTCGCGGCGCCCGCGTCGTGCATCTGGCGGATGCGGGCCCGGCACGCGTCCGGGGTGCCCGCGACCGCGAGCTGCGCGACCCAGGCGTCGGGCAGGGCCGCCGCGAAGGCCTCGCGCGAGGCGCTGCGGGCCCGGAGCTCGGCGAGCTCGGCGGCGAACGGCAGGGGAGCGACGTGGGGTGACCAGTCGGGCTCGCCGATCCAGGCGAGAGCGGGCCGGACGGCCGCGTACGCGACGGCGGCGTCGGGGTGCACGCTCGCGACGTTGTACGCCACGACCCGGTGCCCGGGGGCGTCCCCGATGTGGGAGCGGGCCGCCGCGATGTACTCGGGGGTGGCGGGCTCGGCGAGCACCGTGCCGTCGGCCGATCGGCCCGCCTCGGCGAGCGAGCGCGGACCACGGACGCCCGCGAGGACCCGCGGCACTTGAGGAGCCGGACCCTCGAGGGTGACGTCCGCCAGGCGCACGTGGCTGCCGTCGACCGAGACGATCTCGCCGCGCAGCAGGGCCCGCAGCGCGACGGACTGCTCGCGGAGCAGGGTCAAGGGGCTCGCCGGCCAGGCGCCGACCTGCCGCATCCACCCCGGCATGCCGTGCCCGATGCCCGCGTCGACGCGCCCGGGGAACATCTCGGCGAGGGTGTTGAGCTCCATCGCGGTGAACGCCACGTTGCGGGCCCCGACCGGCAGGATGCCGATGCCCACCCGGATCCGGTCGGTGACCGCGAGCACCGCGGCCGCCTGCGCGATCCCGCCCCGGAAGCCGAGGTCCTCGACCACCCACAGCTCGTCGAACCCCGCCTGCTCCGCCCGCCGTGCGAACGGCAGCACGGACGGGGCGGGCAGGTCTCGGGGGAGCAGGATGCCGACAGCGGCGTCGTCGTTCGTCATGGGCAGCAACCTACCGACCCGCTGTCGTGCGGGTGACGAGCTACTTCACCGCGCCCGCGGTCACGCCGCGGGTCAGGGTGCGCTGGAACAGCAGGAAGAAGATCAGCGTCGGCACCAGCGACACGAGCGCACCGGCGTTGAGGGTCGGGACGTCGAGCATGCGGTCGCCCTGGAGCGAGGCGAGCGCGATCGGGACCGTCTGGGTCGCGTTGGTCGTGAGCATCACGAGCGGGATGAAGAACTCGTTCCAGGTCCAGATGAAGAAGAAGATCACCAGGACGCTCATGCTCGGGCGCACCACCGGGAACACCACGCGCCACAGGATCTGCCAGCGCGAGGCCCCGTCGAGCCGCGCGGCCTCGAGCAGCGCGGGCGGGAAGGTGCCGAGCACCGACGCGAGCAGGTACGTGCCGAACGCGGACTGGATCACGGTGAAGATGATGACGATCGACCACTGCGAGTTCCCGAGGCCGAGCTCCTGCATCATCGTGAACAGCGGGTAGATCAGCACCTCCTGCGGCAGCATGTTGGCGAGCAGGAGCAGCGCCACGATCCACAGGCGGCCCTTGATCCGGCCGACGCCGATCGCGTACGCGTTGAACAGCGAGAGGACCACAGCGAGCACGGCCACGAGGCCTGAGGTCCAGATCGAGTTCCAGAGCTTGGTCTCGAAGCCGACGCGCTGCCAGAACGACGTGAGCCCGTCGAGGTACAGGTGGGTCGGGAACGACAGGGGGCCGTTGGTCGAGTAGTCCGTGGGGGACTTGAACGCGTTCAGCAGCATGATGATGAACGGCGCCAGCATGAGGATGGCGACGATCACGGCGGCCGCGAGCATGAGCCACGTCGCGAGGGTCTTCTTCGGGCGTTCTGTCGTCGAAGCGCTTGCGCCGCGGGGGTGCGAGATGACACCAGCCATGTCAGCGGCCCTCCTCTTCCCGCCGCGCGCTGCGGTTCTGGAAGTACTGGATCGCCAGGGCGATCACGATGATGATGACGGTCAGGACTGTCGCGATGGCGGCGCCGTAGCCGACCTTCGACTTGTCGAAGAAGTTGAGGTACGAGTAGTACGACGGCACGAGCGTCGAGCTCTCCGGACCACCCTTGGTCAGGACGTAGACCGGGCCGAAGACCTTCAGGGCCGCGATGGTGCACGTCAGCGAGATGACGAACGTCTCGGGCTTGATCTGCGGCACCGTGATCGCCCGGAAGCGGCGCCACCAGCCGGCGCCGTCGAGCTCGGCGGCCTCGTAGAGCTCAGGGTCGACGCGCTCCATCGCCGACATGAAGATGACTGTCGGGTAGCCGATCTGGAGCCAGATGAGCACGAGCATCACGGACGGCAGCGCGGTCGAGGTCGAGCCCAGCCAGTTCGGCGGGTTGTCGAGGCCGATCGCCTGCAGCATCTCGTTGAGGGCGCCCGTCTGGGAGTTGAGGATCCAGTTCCACAGGATCCCCGCGATCGACACGGGCAGGATCTGCGGGAGGTAGTAGCTCGCGCGCAGCACGCTCGCCACGCGGCCGCCGAAGTGCTTGCCGATGTAGTCGAACAGGACCGCTGCCAGCACGAGGCCGACCAGCGTCGGCACGACGACCATCGCGACGATCATCGACACCGAGTTCTGGAACGACATCCAGAACTTCTCGTCCGCGAACAGGTTGGTGTAGTTCTCGAGCCCGACCCACCGCATCGGGGCGTTGCCGCCCTTCCACTTGTGGAGGCTGTACCAGACGTTCATCGCGAAGGGCGCGAGGATGATCGCCGTGAATCCGACGGCGCCCGGCAGGAGGTACCACCAGTAGGGGGACGGTCGGCGTCGCGACCGACGGATCGCTGTCGTCCGCGGGGTGCTCTCGGCGACCACCGGCGCCGTTCGGGTTGCTGACATCTCTTCGGTCCTTCGTGGGTGGACGGGCGCGTGGTGCCCGGGGTCGTTCCCGGGCACCACGCGCACTGCGCGTCGAGCGGGTCAGCCTTCGAGCAGGTCGGCCCGGCCCTCGGCATAGGCGCTCTCGAGGTCGGAGAGGACCTCGGCGGGCGACTTGGACTGGTTGGCGAGGGACTGCATGCCGCTCGCGACCACGTCGTAGAAGCCTGCGACGGGCCAGTCGGGGTAGAAGGCGAGGCCGTCGGCCGCGATGATGTCGTTGAACCCCTCGGTCAGGGCCTGCGTCTTCGGGTCGGAGATGACCGACGGGTCGCCGGCGACGGGCAGGCCGCCCTTCTCACCGAGGATGTTCTGCACCTCGGGGCGCAGGGTGATGTCGATGAAATCGGCCGCGAGGTCCTTGTTCGCCGAGTTCTCCGGGACGACCCAGAGGTTGCCCGACGAGCCGATCTGCAGGTCGCTGCCGGGGAACTTGAACTGGCCCCAGTCGTACTGGATCTCGTCGGCGAGGCGGCCGAACCACCACGAGCCGGAGACCATCATCGGGTAGGTGCCCGAGATGAACGACGTGCCCATGTCCTCGGCGGTCAGCCCGGCGACGTCGGAGGCGACGTAGCCCTTGTCGATCCACTTGGCGAGCGTCTCGGTGCCGGCCGTCATCTCGGGGCCGTGGAAGTCGACGTCGTTCGCGAACAGCTGGTAGTCGTCGACGAAGCCGCGGTCGGCGTTGGCCAGCACGAGGTCGTACCAGAGCTGGCCGAGCGGGTACTCGGCACCGGCTTCCGCGAGCGGGGTGATGCCCTGCGCGACGAACGTGTCCATGACGGTCTCGAACTCGGCGAGCGTGGTCGGGACCTCGACGCCGGCGGCGGCGAACATGTCCTTGTTGTAGAAGACGGACACGTACTCGCCGTAGTTCGGCACGCCGTACCAGTCGCCCGAGCCCATCAGACCGGCCTCGTCGTACTTGGCCGTGGTCTGGAGCGAGCTCGAGAGCGTGTCGTCCCAGCCGAACTCCTCGGCGTAGTCCGTGAGGTCGGCGAGCAGCCCCTGGGAGGCGAGCTGGCCGGCCGTGGCGTTGCCCTTGTTGTACTCCATGACGTCCGGCACGTCGTCGCCGGTGAGGACGATCTTGGCGTTCTTCTGGATCGCCTCGAACGTCTGGTTCTCGACGACGACGTCGACGCCGGGGTGCTCGTCCTTGAAGATCTTGATGGCGGCATCCCACGCCTGGCCCATGGCCGAGGTGTCGGACTCGAAGTGCCAGACCGTCAGGGACTCACCGTCGCCCGACGCGCTGTCGGACCCTCCGGAGCAGCTCGCGAGTGCGAGCGGCACGATGGCCAGAGTCGCGACCAGACCGGCGCGACGGGACAGGTTCTTCATGTTCTTGGTCTCCTCATCGAGAGCAGCAGGTCGCGCGTCGGCCGCCCTTCGACGAGCCAGTCGGCGTCGCGGATCAGGCTGTCGAAGCGCTTCGATTAGGAGTATCGGTTGAACAAATGCCGAACGTCAAATGGGCCGGTCAGAGGCGCAAGGAGCGCCCCCCGACGAGGTCGGGTCCCCCGGCCGAGGCCTGCTCCACCGCGCCCAGCGCCGCAGCTGCGACCCCCGCGCGACGGGCGGACGAGGACAACGTCTACAGCATCAACCTGGAGGTGGCCGACGGGGCGTGAGCGGGCGCCGGAGGGCCGCGGAGGGCACCCACCCGCCGAGCGTCTGAGGTGCCCTGCGGCACGGCGTCTGCTCACAGGGCAGACGACAGTGGCGGCGCGGGGCCCTAGAACGAGCGCGTGAGGGCTGTCCCCGCGCGGAACACCGGGACGAGGACGAGCACCAGCGCGGCGGTGACCAGCGGCGCGAGCGGGAACGTGTGGACGGGCGCCAGGTGAGCGCTGAGCCCCGCGCGAGCGATGACCTGCGCTGCGGCGATCTGCGGGAGGAACGGCGCGACCGCGCCCCCGACCACGATCGCCCCGGCCGCAACCATGAGCCGGCGCGGGTTGCCGACGGCGAACGGGTCACCTGCGGCGATCGACCTGAGCACAGGGCCCACCGCGAGGGCGAGCACGAGCAGGGCCAGCCCGCCGAGCAGCACGTCGCCTCGGCTGAGCACCTGCTCGGGGACCGACGATCCCCACAGCCGCAGGGTCAGCCGCGAGCCGGAGCCGTCGAGCCACCCGTCGGGCACCGTGAACGCCGCCGTGACGGCCCCGGTGGCGGGTGCGCCGGGGGCGGCGAGCAGCGTGACCGGCACCCGGACCGCGGCCGGTGCCTGGGTCGCGCCGTTGATCGCGTAGAGCACGCCCCACACGCCTGCGCCCCAGCCCAGCGCCGTCAGCGCCCGGGCCAGCGTCCGGACACCTCCGGCATGAGGCACCGGGGGCGCGAGCAGGGTGTCGTCCACAGAGGGCTCCGCGTGGTCGTAGATGCCGGAGAGCTCGGGCGCTCAGCGGGCTGAGCCGACCGTACATTTTCGTCGATGCCGTCAGGAAGAGGGGCAACCCGAACGGACGCCGGCTGCGCGCCCACCCTCGCAGGGCAGACTTCGCCTGTGCCCGTCGACCCGTTCGCCCGTCTGCTCGCCGCCCCTCCCGACCTGCCGGTCGTGACGGGTCTCCCGGCGCTCGCGGACGCCGTGCGTGCGACGGGCGCGGCGGTCGTGCAGGCTCCGCCCGGAACGGGCAAGACCACGCTCGTCCCGCCGGCGTTGGCCCTGGCGGTCGACGGCCGGGTGGTCGTGACCCAGCCGCGCAGGCTCGCCGCCCGGGCTGCGGCCCGTCGGCTGGCCGGCCTGCTGGGGGAGCCCGTCGGGCAGAGCGTCGGGTACGCGGTGCGTGGCGAGCGTCGCAGCAGCGCGGCGACCCGGGTCGAGGTCGTCACGACCGGCGTGCTGCTGCGCCGTCTGCAGCGCGACCCCGAGCTCGCGGGCGTCGACGCGGTGGTGCTCGACGAGTGCCACGAGCGGCACCTCGACGCCGACCTGACGACGGCGCTGCTCGTCGACGTGCGCGCGAACCTACGCCCCGACCTCGTGCTCGTGGCCATGTCCGCCACGGTCGAGGCCGCGCGCACGGCTGAGCTGCTCGGGCAGGGTGCGGCCGTGCCCGTGCCCGTCGTGGAGGTGCCCGGGGCGCTGCACCCGGTGGCCGAGCACTGGTGCCCGCCACCGCCCCGCGTGCGCCGCACCGACGACCGCGGGGTCACCCCGGCGTTCCTGGACCACGTGGCCGCCGTCACGCGCCGAGCCCTCGCCGAGCACGACGGCGACGTGCTGGTGTTCGTGCCCGGGGCCGGGGAGGTCTCCGGTGTCGCCCGACGCCTGGCCGGGGTCGACGCCGACGTGCGCCCGCTGCACGGACGCCTGCCGCACCGTGAGCAGGACCTCGCGCTGACGGCGGGTCCCCGCCGACGCGTGGTGGTCTCGACGGCTGTCGCCGAGTCCTCGCTCACCGTCCCCGGGGTCCGCGTCGTGGTGGACGCGGGGCTCGCCCGCCAGCCGCGCACCGACCACCGCCGTGGCCTGGCCGGGCTCGTGACCGTCGCTGTGAGCCGCTCCGGTGCCCGTCAGCGGGCCGGCCGCGCCGGGCGCGAGGGCCCGGGCGCGGTGTACCGCTGCTGGTCGCCCGCGGAGCACGTCCAGCTGCCCGAGCACCCCCAACCCGAGATCATGACCGCCGACCTGACCTCGTTCGCGCTCGAGCTCGCCTGCTGGGGCAGCCCCGGTGGCGTGGGCCTCGCCCTCATGGACGCACCGCCCGCGGGGGCGATGGGTGCCGCGCACGAGGTCCTGGTGGGGCTCGGCGCGCTCGCGGACGACGGACGCGTCACGCCACGCGGCCGGGACGTCGCCCGGGTCGGCGCCGACCCCCGGCTCGCCCGGGCGCTGCTCGACGCGGCAGACCTGGTCGGACCCCGCCGGGCCGCCGAGGTCGTCGCGATGCTGTCCTCCGACGTGCGTGCCCCCGGCGGGGACCTGGTCGCGGCGCTGCGCGCGTTGCGCCGGGGCGGGGCGGAGGCCGCAGGCAGCGGATGGTCCGACGAGACGCGACGGATGCAGCACGCGCTGTCCGAGGCGGCACCGGTCGCGCACGGCGCCGGCCCGGCCCGGCCGGGTGCGACCGGGCGCCCACCCCACCAGCTCACCGACGACCTCGCGGTCGGTCTCGTGGTGGCGCTCGCCCACCCGGACCGCATCGCCCGGCTGCGGCCCGGCGGGACGACGTACCTCATGGCGTCGGGCACGGGTGCCTCGCTGCCCGCCGGGTCGCCGCTGCAGGGTCTGCCGTGGCTCGCGGTGGCCGACGCCGACCGCGCGGCAGGCCGTCGGGACGCGACTGTGCGCTCGGCCGCGCCGATCGACGAGGACCTCGCGCTCGAGGCCGCGCCCGCGCTGTGGCGCGAGGCCGAGACCGTCGCGTGGTCCGACGGGGTCGTCGCGCGACGTACCACGTCCCTCGGGGCGATCGAGCTGACCTCGGCCGCGCTGGTCGACCCGCCGCGCGAGCTCGTCGTCGCCGCGGTCCGCGACGGCCTGGACCGGGAGGGGCTCGCCGTGCTGCGCTGGTCGGCGGGCGCCGTGGCCCTGCGTCGACGCCTGGACTTCCTGCACCGTGCGCTGGGCGACCCCTGGCCGGACGTGAGCGACGCGGAGCTGCTCGCCGGGCTGGACCGGTGGCTCGGACCCGACCTCGCGCGGGTCCGCGGCACCCGCGACCTCGCCCGCATCGACGTCCACGCCGCGCTGCGCCGGCTGCTGCCGTGGCCGCAGGCCGCCCGTCTCGACGAGCTCGCCCCCGAGCGGCTCGCGGTGCCCAGCGGCTCGTCGGTGCGCGTCGACTACGACGGCGAGCAGCCGGTGCTCGCGGTGCGGCTCCAGGAGGTCTTCGGTTGGCGGGCGACCCCGCGTGTCGCCGACGGGCGCGTGCCGGTCCTGCTGCACCTGCTCTCTCCGGCCGGACGCCCGGCAGCCGTGACGGCCGACCTCGAGTCCTTCTGGCGCACGGGCTACCCGCAGGTGCGCGCCGAGCTCCGCGGCCGCTACCCCAAGCACGCGTGGCCGGACGACCCGCTGCAGGCCGAGCCCGTGCGCGGCGTGCGCCGCCCGCGCGGCACCTGAGGGTCCGGAGCACCATGGGGGTCATGAGCCTCGACCCCGTGGTGACGAACCCCGAGCACTACCGCACGATCTTCGAGAACGAGGAGGTGCGCGTGCTCGAGTACACCGACGAGCCGGGCGACGCCACCGCCCTGCACGCGCACCCCGACTCCCTCATGTACACGCTCACGTCCTTCACCCGCCGGCTGTTCCAGGACGACCAGGTGCGGGACGTCGAGCTGCCGGCAGGCGAGGTCGTGTGGCTTCCCGCGCAGCAGCACCACGCCTGCAACACCGGCCAGACCCCCACCCGGGCGATCTTCGTCGAGATGAAGCACCCGGCGGTCCGCCCGCCGGGGGACGCGGGGGTGCTCGGCCCGGCGTGAGCGGTGAGTCCGTCGTCGGCGACGGCGCTCGGCGGGCGCGCCCACGCCCGGCGACCGAGGATGGCCCCACGTGGGGTGCGCCGTCGTGGCGCGGCGAGGAGAGACGATGGGCTTCCAGGAGGTCGTCGAGACGGTCGGCCAGGGCGTCGACGCCGCGGGTGTCGTGGCGATCGTCGTCGGGGCGATCGCGGCCGGGGTCGCCGCGCTGCGCACCGCGCGGGGCGGCGACGCGCCGGTGTACCGGCCGTTCCGCCAGCAGCTCGGCCGCTCGATCCTGCTGGGGCTCGAGCTCCTCGTGGCTGCGGACATCATCCGTACCGTCGCCGTGACCCCGACGTTCGAGAGCGTGGGGGTCCTCGCGGGGATCGTGCTCATCCGCACGTTCCTGAGCTTCTCCCTCGAGCTCGAGATCTCCGGGCGGTGGCCGTGGCAGCCGAAGGCCACCACGGGCGCCCCTCAGGAGTGACGCAGCACGCTCACCGCGAAGTCGGCGTCGTCGTGCCACGCCCCGAGCTGCCAGGTGGCGAACCGGTGCTCGACCCGCAGCCCCGCGCCCTCGACAGCGGCGTCGAACACCTCGAGCGGCAGTCGCCGCACCTGGAAGCCCACCACCACGAACCCGTCGCCCGCCACGGCCGCCCCGACCCGGCGCAGGGCCTCGGACGCTGTGCCCCGCACGAGGAACGGCATGACGTTGCCCGCGAGCACGGCCGCGTCGAACGGCTCGTCCTCGCCGAGGGCCGCGAGGTCGAGCGCCGCCAGGTCGGAGACGTACCAGCGGGGGCCCGGGTGGTCGGTCTGCGCGGCCTCGATCAGCAGCGGGTCCACATCGACGCCGACGACCACGTGGCCGCGCGCGTGCAGCTCACCGCCGACGCGGCCCGGGCCGCACCCGGCGTCGAGGATGCGGGCGCCTCGCGGCACCATCGCGTCGACGAACCGGGCCTCGCCCGCGAGGTCGTGGCCGTCGGCGGCCATGGCCCGGAACCGGGCGATGTACCAGCGGGAGTGCTCGGGGTCAGTCGTGCCGGGCCAGGTGGCCCCGTCAGGCGTGTGCATCTCCGTAGTGTCGGTCGTCCACGGCCCGCACCGCGCGCCCGACACCCCGTGGACGATGCTCGGGCTCGTCCGCGTCGCGCGGGGGCAGGGTCCGGCGCGGGGTGGGCACCTCGGCGTCCCACGCGGAGAAGCGCGAGCAGTCACGCCCCTCCTCCTTCGCGCGGTACAGCGCCGCGTCGGCCCCCGCGAGGGTCTGCGCCGCGTCGCGGGAGCGCGAGAACGAGGCGATCCCCGCCGAGAACGTCACCTCCGAGATCTCGGCCCACTCGGCACGCAGCACGTCCACGGCCGTGAGCGCCTGTCCGGGGCGGGTCCGGGCCAGCAGCAGCACGAACTCCTCACCGCCGAAGCGGGCCGCGTAGTCGCGTCCCCGCAGGTGCTGCGCGAGCGTCGACGCGAACCGCTCGAGGATCACGTCCCCCGCGGCGTGCCCGCCCGCGTCGTTGACGCGCTTGAAGTGGTCGAGGTCGCAGATCACGACGCAGTCGCCGATCGCGAGGCGCTCGAGGCGCCGCTCGAGGCCCCGCCGGTTGCCGAGCCGGGTGAGCGAGTCGGTGCGGCTGAGCTCGTGCAGCAGCTCGGTGGCGGCGCGCTGCCGGGACTGGCTGGTCCCGAGCGTCGCGCTGATGGCGAGCCACGCGGCGCAGTAGACCGCGAGCCGGATCCACGAGGTCGCATTGACCGCCGTGAGGGTCGCCATGTAGGCGACGGTGGCGAGCGGCAGCAGCAGCGGCCCGGCGGAGCCGTGGTGGAACAGGCCCGTGTAGACGAAGCACAGGGGGATGAGGCCCACGTACGCCGTGGCGACGCCCTCGATCTCGAGCGCGACGGCGAGCAGGGTCAGCAGCGCCACGGCCGGGAAGACGAGCGTCGCGAGCCGGGGCAGGCGTCGCCACCGGACCCGCAGGCTCAGGCCGGCGAGCAGCAGCAGGGTCCCGGCAGCGGCGAGCAGCAGCCCTGTCCCGCGCAGGTCCAGGGACAGCAGCGGAGCGCTGATCGCGAGCACGGCCCCCATGAACACCAGGAGCACCCTGCCCACCACGGCCTCCAGGCCGCCCGTGCGCACCCACCGTGGCGTGCGGCGCGCGACCCACCCGATGAACGACCTGTCCGCCGCGACGGTGCCGAGGGTGCGCGATGACGTGCTCACACCTTGCTCATCGTCCAGGCGGGGCCCGGTTTGCAGGGTCGGGGCCGAGTTCCTCGTCACGCCATGCCCCGCCGCGCCGCGCCGCGCCGCGCGCCCGGAGCCCGGTCAGAAGCTGGGACCGCCCAGGTAGACCGGGACGAGGTAGGCGAGGGTGCACGCGAGGATGCCGGCGCCGAAGATGTACCCGTTCGCGTGACCGAAGCCCACCGCGAACAGCCACATGCCCAGCAGGAACAGCGCGAAGCACAGCAGGAAGATCACGGCACCCTGCCCGCGCGGCCGTGCGGTGGGGTAGGCCTCGTCCGACGCGGCGTCCGCGGTGGAGAGCTCGGCGAACTCGTCGTGCTGGGACATGGCGCACTCCCTCCGGTGGGCGACGGCGACGTCCTGTCCAGGATGCGCCCGGCAGGGTCCCGGTGCCCACCGCACCGCCTCAGGTACGCGTGTGAGCATGGGCGCATGGACGCGCGCGCCACGACCCTCGAGACGGCCGGGCCGCTCGACCTCGCGCTGACCCTCGCGCCGCTGGCCCACGGCCGGTTCGACCCGACGTTCCGGCGGACCGCCGACGGCGCCGTGTGGCGCACGACCCGGACCGCCGACGGGCCCGTCACCTGCCGGTTCGTGCAGGCCTCGCCCCACCACGTGCACGTCGCGGCCTGGGGTCCGGGAGCGGTGGCCGCGCTCGCGGACGCCCCGGAGCTGCTCGGGGCCCGCGACGACCCGGCCTCGTTCGAGCCGACGCTCGACCTGCTGCGCACCGCGCACCGCCGTCATGCGGGCCTGCGCATGGTGCGCACCGGCAGGGTCCTCGAGGCCCTCGTCCCGGCGGTGCTCGAGCAGCGTGTGGTGCTGCGCGGCGCGCACGACGCGTGGCGCCGGCTGCTCGTGCAGCACGGTGACCCGGCGCCCGGTCCGGCGCCCGACGGCATGCGCGTGCCGCCCGATGCCCGGGGCTGGCTCGCGGTGCCCTCGTGGGACTTCCACCGGGCCGGGGTCGACCCGCGGCGGGCCCGCACCGTGACCGAGTGCGCACGGGTCGCCGCGCGGCTCGAGGAGGCGGTCACGATGGCGCCCGAGCAGGCGAGGGCCCGGCTGCAGCTCGTGCCGGGGGTGGGTGTGTGGACCGCGGCCGAGACGGCGCAGCGCGCCCTGGGCGACGCGGACGCGGTCTCGGTCGGTGACTACCACCTGGCCGGTCAGGTCGGCTGGGCGCTGGTGGGGCGGACGGTGGACGACGCCGGGATGCTCGAGCTCCTCGAGCCGTACCGGCCGCACCGGCACCGGGTGGTGCGGCTGCTGCACCTGTCGGGGGCGGCGCGCGTCCCTCGCCGCGGTCCGCGCCTCGCGGTGCAGGACCACCGGCGCGGCTGACCGCCCGGCGGCAGGACCACCGCCCGCAGGACCGCCGCCCGGAGGCAGCACCGCCGCCCGGGCGGCGCGCCGGGTGCGCTCCTAGGATCGGGACGGTGACGCGGGTCGGGATCAGCGGGTGGCGCTACCCGCGGTGGCGCGGCACGTTCTACCCCGTGGGCCTGCCCCAGCGCGACGAGCTCGGGTACGCCGCCGCGCGGCTCGGGACGATCGAGCTCAACGGCTCGTTCTACTCGCTGCAGCGCCCGTCGAGCTACCAGCAGTGGGCCGCGCAGACCCCCGAGGACTTCGTGCTCGCGGTCAAGGGCGGGCGATTCGTGACGCACCTGAAGAAGCTCGTGGACGTGCAGGTGCCGCTCGCGAACTTCTTCGCCTCGGGGGTGCTCGCGCTCGGCCGCCGGCTGGGACCGGTGCTGTGGCAGCTGCCGCCGACGCTGCCCTACGACCCCGACCGGCTCGCCGCGTTCTTCGCGCTGCTCCCACGCACCACGGCCCGCGCCGCCGAGCTGGCCGCGCAGCACGACGCGCGCCTCGACGGGCGGGCGTGGACCACGACCGACGCCGACCGACCGCTGCACCACGCGCTCGAGGTGCGGGGGGCGGGCTACGTCGAGCCCGGTTTCGTCGAGCTGCTGCGCGCGCACGACATCGCGCTCGTCGTCGCGGACTCGGCGGGGCGCTGGCCCCAGCTCTTCGACGTGACGTCCGACGTCGTCTACGTGCGGCTGCACGGGCACGCCGAGCTGTACGCGAGCGGCTACCCGCGCACGCTGCTCGAGGAGTGGGCCGCCCGGGTCCGGGCCTGGTCGGCCGGCGAGACCGACGTCGGAGGCCCGCTCGTCGCCTCGCACGCACCGCGTGCCCCCCACGGGCGTGAGGTGTACGTGTACTTCGACAACGACGCGAAGGTCCACGCGCCGTTCGACGCGATGTCCCTCGCGGCGATGCTGCGCGACGGCCCGCCGGGCGCCGCCGCGCAGTGACGGGCAGGACCCACGGCACCGCCCAGACCGCCGCCGCGCGTCTGGCTCGATGCCCGGTATCGTCGGTTCTGGGGCCCTGCGCCGCGCAGGGCGGGGGAGCGCGCGCCATGGTCGACAGGCCGGCCACACCCGGAGGTGTGCAGCTCATCGTGTACCCGGAGCGTCTCGGGGCGACGATCCCGGGCCTGCTCGCGCTGCTCGACGGTCCGTTCCGTGGGGTCTTCTCGGGCGTGCACCTGCTGCCCTTCTACGTCCCGTTCGACGGAGCCGACGGCGGCTTCGACCCGATCGACCACACCCGCGTCGACCCCCGGCTCGGCACGTGGGACGACGTCCGGGCGCTCGCCTCACGGTTCGAGCTCACCGCGGACCTCATCGTCAACCACGTCTCCTCGCGCTCGCCGCAGTTCCTCGACGCGACACGGCTCGGCGACGCGTCGCAGCACGCGAGCCTGTTCCTGACGATGCAGGGGGTGTTCCCGGACGGCGCGCGGGAGGAGGACCTGCTGCGGATCTACCGTCCGCGCCCGGGCCTGCCCTTCACCGCCGTGCCCTGGGGTGAGGGACGCAGGCTCGCCTGGACCACGTTCACGCAGGACCAGATCGACCTCGACCTGCGCGGCGACGCGGGCTGGGAGTACCTCGACCGCGTGCTGGTGACGCTCGCCGAGGCCGGGGTCACGACCGTGCGGCTCGACGCCGTGGGCTACGCGATCAAGACGGCCGGGACGTCGTGCTTCCTCACCCCCGACACGTTCGACCTGATCGACCGGATCACGGCGCGGGCGCACGGTCTGGGCATGCGGGTGCTCGTCGAGGTGCACGGGCACTACGCCCAGCAGGTCGCGCTGGCCCGACGCGTCGACCTGGTGTACGACTTCGCGCTGCCCCCGCTCGTGCTCTACAGCCTGTTCACGGGCGACGGCGACCCGCTGCGCCGGTGGCTCGCCGTGCGCCCGGCGAACGCGGTCACCGTGCTCGACACGCACGACGGCATCGGTGTGGTCGACATCGGGCCGGCGCACGACGAGACCCGGGAGCCCGGGCTGCTCGACCCGGAGCAGCTCGAGCTGCTCGTCGAGGGCATCCACGAGCGTGCGGGGCAGGGCTCGCGCCTGTCCACCGGGACCGGCGCGTCGAACGTGGACGTCTACCAGGTCAACACCACGTACTTCGAGGCGCTCGCGCGTGACGACTCGCGCTACCTGGTGGCCCGGGCGCTCCAGTTCTTCACCCCGGGGATCCCGCAGGTGTACTACGTGGGGCTCCTGGCCGGGTACAACGACCTGGTGCTGCTGGCCGAAACCCGGGTCGGTCGTGACATCAACCGGCGGCGCTACCTACCACGCGACGTCGAGGAGCACCTGGTGCGCCCGGTGGTCGTCGCGTTGCTCGACCTCATCCGGTTCCGGGACGCGCACCCCGCGTTCGGCGGCGGGTTCAGCTTCGGTGGCAGCGGCGAGCACCTCGAGCTGCGCTGGAGGAAGGGGCGCGACGAGGCCCGGCTCGAGGTCTCGCTCGGAACGGGCCGTGCCGCGCTGACCTGGACCGACGAGGACGGGGACCTGCGGCACGTCCCCGACCTGTTCGACGGTGCCCGGGAGCTGCGGCTGCCGTGGCGGCGGCAGGCCTGACCGCCGGGGGCCTCAGGGCGGGGGCGTGCCGTCCAGGGCCGGTGCGGCCAGCAGGGCACCCCTGTCCTCGTCCCGCTCGAGCGGGGTGCGCTGGTCCCAGCCCGGGCGCCGCAGCCGGTAGAGGAGCAGCGGGGGTGTGCCCACGAGCACGACCGCGGCGGCCGTCAGCCAGGGGTAGGCGCCCACGTCGACCGGTGTGGCGGCCGGCGGGATGAACGTCATGAAGAACGCGGCGAGGCACGCGGCGAACCCGATCGTCGCGACAGCGGGCATCCCCGGGGTGCGGAAGCCCCGCACGACGGCGGCGTGCGTGCGGCGCAGGGTCACGGCCGCGACGAACACCATCATGTACATGACGAGGTAGAGCGCGGCCGCGGTCCCGACGAGCAGCGCGAGCACAGCGGCGGGATCGGGCACGACGACGAACAGCACGGCCAGCACCGAGACCACGGCCCCCTGGAGCAGGAGCACACCGGTCGGGGTGCCGCGCGCGTTGCGCCGCTGCAGGCTCGGGGGCAGCAGCCCCGCCCGGCCGGCGATCTCGAGCCCGCGGCTCGGGCCCGCGACCCACGTCAGGACCGAGGCGAGCGCGCCGACCGCGAGCAACGCCGAGACGACCTGCAGGGCCCAGGGCACGTCCCACAGGCCCAGGAAGGTCCCGAAGGCGATGTTCGCCCCGCTCGTGGCGCCCAGATCGGCCCTCTCGACGACGAGCGACACCGCGATCGGGGGGAGCACGACCACCGCCACGACGAGCGCGGCGCCGAGCAGCACCGCGCGCGGCAGGCCACGTGCCCGCGCTCGCAGGTGCCCGACGTGCACAGCGTTGACCTCGATCCCGGTGAAGGCGAGGACGTTGGACATCACGAGCACCACGGTGGCGATGCCGGTGTACGGCGGGACGAGCTCGGCGGGGGACAGGCTCACCTGGCTGCGTTCACCCGTGGCGAGCCACACCCCGCCCAGGGCGACGAGGAGCGCGGCGGGCAGCAGCGTGCCCAGGACACCGCCCCACGCGCCCAGCCGGGCGAACAGGGTGCCGCCGAGCATGGTCACCAGGGTGCAGCCCCAGAACAGTGCGAGCACCACCACGGCGGTGTACACCCCGGACGTCGCCAGGTCGGGGGCGACCAGCACGTACGCGACGCTCGCTGCGATGAACGCGAGCTGCACGGGGTACCACACGACGCCCTGGACCCACTGCAGCCAGACCGCCGTGAGGCCCCACCGCGGGCCCAGGGCCTCGCGGACCCACACGTACACGCCCCCGGTCCAGGTGCTGCCCAGCTCGGCGACGACCAGCGCGGTCGGCACCAGGAACACGAGGGCCGGCACGAGCAGCAGCACCACGGCGCCCAGCCCGTACGGCGCCATCGCGGGCGCCGAGCGCAGCCCCACCACAGCCACGACGGTCAGCACCGTCATCTGCGCGAGCGTGATCGCGCGTGACCCGCTCCGCGCACGGAGGCGCGGGCGTCGGCGCGTCCGGGCCCGGACCTGGTGCACCGGTCCGCTGACCTCCCCGGCGGGCGGCCGACCGTCCGCCCCCGCCGCGGAGGACGGGTGAACGGTGGACACGGCTCCCGCTCAGTGGTGGAAGGCCGACTGCGGGGCCTCCTGCGGGAGGCTCCCTTCGAGCCCGTCGAGGTACTCGGTCTGGGTCTTGATGTCGTTGAGCAGCAGGGCCGCGAGGTCCATGCTCAGGCCGTTGCGGACCACGATGCGCTGCACCGTCATGTCGGACAGGTCGTCCGGCATCGGGTAGGCGGGCACGAGCCAGCCGCGCGTGCGCAGCCGGTCCTGCAGGTTGTACAGCGTCCACCTGTCGGTGTAGCCCGGCTTGATGCGCCAGGCGAACACGGGGATGTCGCTGCCGTCGTTCCACAGCTCGAACGGCCCGAGCTCGGCGATGCCCTTCGAGAGGAAGAGCGCGACGTCCTGCGAGGCCTTCTGCACCTCGTAGTAGCCCTTCCGGCCCAGCCGCAGGAACAGGTAGTACTGCAGCAGCACCTGCGCGCCCGGCCGCGAGAAGTTCAGCGCGAACGTCGGCATGTCACCGCCGAGGTAGCTGACGTGGAAGACCAGCGAGTCGGGCAGGTACTCCTTGTCGCGCCACACGACCCAGCCCAGGCCCGGGTAGACCAGGCCGTACTTGTGGGCCGAGGTGGAGATCGAGTGCACCCGGTCGATCCTGAAGTCCCACTCCAGGTCGGGCTGCAGGAACGGGGCCACCATGGCCCCGGACGCCCCGTCGACGTGGATCGCGACGTCCAGCCCCGTCTTCTCCTGGATCCGGTCGAGGGCCTCGGCCACCTGCTTCACCGGCTCGTACATCCCGGTGTACGTGACCCCCAGGATCGACACGACGCCGATCGTGTTCTCGTCCACGTACTTCTCGAGGTCGTACCCGTCGAGGGTCTTGTGCTCCTCGGTGATCGGCACGAGCCGGATCTCGATGTCCCAGTAGTTGCAGAACTTCTCCCAGCACACCTGCACCGCCGAGCTCATCACGAGGTTCGGGTTGTCGACCGACTTCCCCGCCGTGCGGCGTGCCTCCTGCCAGCGGCGCTTGAGGGCCAGGCCACCGAGCATGCAGGCCTCGGACGATCCGATCGTCGAGCACCCGGTGGTGCTCGTCGGGGCCGGGGCGTGCCACAGCTCGGCGAGCATCCGCCAGCACGTCTGCTCGATCGCCGCGGTCTGCGGGTACTCGTCCTTGTCGATCATGTTCTTCTGGAACGAGTCGTTGTAGAGCTTGATCGCGTGCTCGTCCATCCACGTGCCGACGAAGGTCGCGAGGTTGAGCCGCGCGTTGCCGTCCAGCATCGTCTCGTCGTGGACGATCTGGTACGCGGTGGACGGGAGCATCGGCTCCTCGTCGAGGCTCGTCCGCGACGAGAGGGTGTCCTCCCCGCGCCGGGCGAAGATCGGGTCGGACGCGTTCAGGCTCTCGTTGAGGCTCTCGTTGGTCGACATCTCTCATCCTCCAGCGCGGCCCCGCGCCGGGACCAGGCTCGGTCGGTGCCGACGGCACGATGGCCCCCGGCGGTGTGGATCGCGTGCGCGAGCTGCGTGCCCAGGCACGGCTCGGTGCCGGGTGCACGCTCCATCGGACGCACGGCGGCGACGGTGTCGGGCTGCCGGCCGGCTCGCACCGAGGGGGACGGGAGCAGCGGCGCAGCGGCCGCCAGCCGTCCAGCGTGGACGAGGTCAGGTGGTGGGGGCCCGGTCAGGGACCGGAGCGCGGCGCACCGGCCGGGGCCGCGAGCGGGTTATGGGTGGTGACATGTGTGCCCCCTCTGGTCCACCCTGCGTCCGTTCAGGCTACGTCGCCTGCCCGGGCGGGGCGCGTCCAGCGCCCGCAGACCCGGCGGGAGGTCCGAGCACGACGACGCCGGCCCCCGGACGGGGACCGGCGTCGGGGGCCAGGTCACACGGACGCGGTCTGCGCCTCGATCTCCAGGCACGCGCGGATCGTCGCGACGATCGCGGCGGGCACGTCGGCGTCGGCGTAGCCCAGGACGGCCTGTGACGGTGCCGGGTCGGACACCGCGTCGCGGGCGTTGAAGCGCACCGAGTCGGACACGTGGATGCCGTGCTCCTTGCCGGCGGCGGCCGCCGCTGCGTCGTGCTCGGCCGCGGTGGGGAGCATCGCCTCGAGCGGCACCACGCCCACCTCGTCGGGGTCGCGACCGATGAGCTCGCAGATCGTCCGGTGGAACTCGACGTACGTCAGGTCGTACCCGTTGATCGGGTACCGGCCGCCGTGCTCGCCACGTTCGATCGCGCCCGCGGCGGCCTGTGCCACCTGCTCGACGGTGACCGACGACGTCGACCCCGCCCCGACGCCCACGAAGCCCGGCTGCGCCCGGATCAGGTCGATGAACATCTGCCACAGGGGCGTGCGCCCGGGCATCGTGCCGAAGATGTACGGCAGCCGCAGCGACATCACGTCCATCGCGCCGTCGCCCTCGAGGTAGGCGATCTCCTCCTGCGCGAGCCGCGTGCGGGGGTAGCCGTTGCGCGTCCGGTAGCCGAGGTCGGGCCACTGCTCGGCGAACTCCGCGGTGTAGGAGTTGAACAGCACGAACTTCTTGACGCCCGCGGCCCGCGCCAGGCGCGCGACCCGCTGCACCGGACGCACGTTGGCCTCGTAGAAGAACTTCGCCGCCGGGGCGTCCGGGATGATCCGCTCGTCGGCACCCGCGGCGTACACGACCGCGTGCCGACCCGTCAGAAGGGCGCCGAGCTCGTCGTCCGACAGCGCGCTCACGTCGGCCAGGAGGCTCTCGACCTCGGCGGGGAACAGGTCCTCGGCCGGCATCGGCGGCAGCGCGAGCGACGTGACGGCGAAGCCCCGTCGCACCAGCTCGAGGGTCGTGTGGTACCCGAGAAGGCCAGTGCCTCCGATGACGAGGACCGATTCCATGATGTGTAGCTCCCTACGGTGCACCGGCGCCCCCGGCGCCAGGACGGCGAGTGCCGTCGAAAACCAGTCTGTCCGGGTCACGCCACGGTCCTGAGGTCCAAGGTCCTGGCTCGATGGGGCCTTAGGTCCTGCGAACCGACCCGCAGCTCAGAGCCACTTGCGGGACCGGAACACAGCGAACAGCCCGACCGAGCACGTGACCATGAGCCCCAGCGCGACGGGGTACCCGTACTCCCACCCCAGCTCGGGCATGTGCTCGAAGTTCATCCCGTAGACACCGCCCACCAGCGAGGGTGCGAACAGGATCGCGGCCCACGCCGAGATCTTCTTGACCTCCTCGTTCTGCACGAGGCTGGCCTCGGTCATGGCCCGCATCTCCTCGTTCTGACGCTCGCTCACCACCGTCGCGTTCACGGTCAGCGCGTTCTGCAGCAGCGCGCGGTGGGAGTCGACCCGCTCGACGATGCGCTGCACGTGGTCCTCGACGTCCCGCAGGTGGCGGCGCAGGTCCCGGTCGGTCCCGGTCTCGCCGAGCCCCGAGCGGATCTCCGCGAGCATGCCCACGAGGGGGTGCGTGGCCCGCTGGAACTCCATGACCTCGCGATACAGCTGGTAGATGCGCCGCGAGACGTCCGGGGTGCCCGCGAAGACCTCGATCTCGATCTCGTCGATGTCGTTCTGCAGGCCCAGGACCACGGGCGCGTACTCGTCGACGACCTGGTCCAGGATCGCGTACAGCACGGCCTCGGGCCCGAGCCGCAGCAGCTCCGGGGTGTCCTCCATGCGCTCGCGGACCCGGGGCAGGTCGGGGCACTCGGCGTGGCGCACCGTCACGACGAAGTCCTTGCCCGTGAAGACGTGGAGCTCGCCGAACTCGACGCGCTCCTCCTCGTCGAGGTAGCGCGCGGGCCGCAGCACGGTGAACAGCACGTCGCCGTAGCGCTCGAGCTTGGGGCGCTGGTGCGCGCTGATGGTGTCCTCGACCGCCAGCGGGTGCAGGTCGAACTTGCGGGCGACCGACTGGATCGCCGCGCGGTCGGGCCGGTAGAGGCCGATCCATGCCATCTCGCCGTCGGCGTCCAGCAGCTCGAACGTCATCTCGAGCGACTCGGGTTCTGCTCTGCGACGCCCGTCGACGTACACGGCGTTGTCGATCACACTCATGCTGCGGCCTTCCCGTCACCCGTGCCCGCCCCCTGCAGCCTCGCTCGACTGCGGGCCGGGGCGGAGCCGCCCCCATCATGCCGTGGGTGCGGCGGGCCGGCGGCCACCCGCCTACGCGGCGTGGGGCGCGCGGACGTGCGGGTACCGCGCGTCCCGGCCCTGGAACTCCAGGATCGCCGGGTTGACCACGGAGCCGTCCCGCACCTCGATGGCCCGGCCGATGGTCTGGTCCGCGTCCCACGCCGCGGGACCTGCCATGACCGTGGGCAGGAAGGGGAGCAGCGCCTCGCTGATCTCCCAGGTGGCCGACGCCCACAGGTACGACGGGCTGTGGTCGACCGCGTAGTAGTGCACACGGTCCCCGACGTCGAACGTCGGCGACTCGAACGTGGTCGTGCGGGCCCAGGTGAAGCCCATGCCCTCGTCGCACGAGACGTCCACGACCAGGCTGCCGGGCCGGAACCCGCCGAGCTGGTCCTCGCTGAGGTACGTGAGCGGGGCGGCGGGGTCCTGGAGCGTGCAGTTGACGACGACGTCGAACGTCGCGAGGAACGGCGCGAGCGGGACGCGCCCGGTCTCCGTGAGGACGTGGTTCACGAACGGCGCGACCTCGTCGTGGTCGAGCTGCGAGATCCGCGCCGAGTGGATCGGGGAGCCGACGGCCGCGGCGCCCCGGTGCGTGAGGACGTGGACGTCGTGCACGCCGTGCGCGTTGAGCGCCGTCACCGCCCCGCGCGCTGTCGCGCCGAAACCGATCACCACCGCACGCAGGCGCCGGCCGTAGTCGCCGGTCGACCCGTCCAGCGCGAGGGCGTGCAGCACCGAGCAGTACCCCGCGAGCTCGTTGTTCTTGTGGAACACGTGCAGCCCGAACCCGCCGTCGTGGGCCCAGTGGTTCATGGCCTCGAACGCGATCAGCGTGAGGTGCCGGTCCACGGCCACCTGGGTCAGCGCGGCGTCCTGCACGCAGTGCGGCCAGCCCCACAGGACCTGGCCCTCCCGCAGCTCGGCGAGGTCGGCCGCCTGCGGCTTGGGCAGCAGGACCACGTCGGAGCGCTCGAGCAGCTCGGCGCGCGAGCAGACGCCTCCCACGAGCGTGCGCAGGTGGTCGTCGGTCGCACCCAGAGCGGCGCCGTAGCCGTTCTCGAGGAGCATGCGTCCGCGGAGTCCGGGGTCGATCCGCTCGAGATGCTCGGGGTGGATCGGGAGCCGGCGTTCGTCCTGCTTGCGGGACGTCGCCGGCACTCCGAGGTGGACAGCGCCGGACCTGACGGTCATCGTGGCTCCCTCGTGCGGACCACGTGGTCCGCGCCCTCGACAGTACGGCACCCGTCCGGGGGCCTGCCCTGCGGGCCGCTCCGGTCCGGGCTACCGTGCTGCGCAGCGGACGCCCGAGGGCCGGGAGCACGCAGGCGGAGGACGGACATGCGCGCGTCGGAGGTTCTGGTGGACGGCTTCACCCGCGTGCAGCAGGCGGGCCGCGCGGCGCTCGCGGGCCTCACGCCCGAGCAGGCGAGCTGGCGCCCCGACGGGCACGGCAACTCGGTGGCCTGGCTCGTGTGGCACCTCACCCGGGTCCAGGACGGCCACGTCGCCGACGCGTTCGACGCCCCGCAGGTCTGGACCTCGGGCGGCTGGGCCGAGCGCTTCGCGCTCCCGCTCGACCCGCACGAGACGGGCTACGGGCACACCTCGGAGCAGGTCGCCGCGGTGCAGGTGGCCTCGGTCGGCCTGCTGCGGGAGTACCTGGAAGCGGTGCACGAGGTGACGGTGGCCCGGGTCGCGGCGCTCGCGGACGCCGACCTGGACCGCGTCGTGGACGAGTCGTGGGACCCGCCGGTGACCCTGGGGGTCCGCCTCGTGAGCGTGATCGCCGACGACCTGCAGCACGCGGGGCAGGCCGCGTACGTCCGCGGGCTGCTGACCTGAGCTCACCGCCCGGGCGGGTCGACCCCTTGCCGCCCACCGCGCGCCGGGCCACGATCGACTCGAGGCGTGGGCGGTACCCGGCGGAGCGGAGCACATGCGATGGACCTGCATCTCCAGGACAGCGTGGCGGTCGTCACGGGCGCGAGCCGCGGCATCGGGCTGGCCGTGACGAAGGCGCTCGCCGCCGAGGGCGCCAAGGTGGTGGCCGGGGCGCGCACCCTGAACCCCGACCTCAGCCGTCTCGAGTGGACCGGGGTGGTGCTGCCCGTCGAGGTCGACCTGTCGACCCCCGAGGGGCCCGAGTACCTCGTGGGCCGATCGGCTCACTTCGGAGGGCTCGACATCCTCGTGAACAACGTCGGCGCTGTCACCCCGCGGACAGCGGGGTTCCTCGCGGTGACCGACGAGGAGTGGTTCGCGACGTGGAACCTCGGGTTCATGGCGGCGGTCCGGGCGACGCGCGCGGCCGTCCCGCTGCTGGTGGCCCGCGGCGGCGGCGTGGTGGTGACCATCGCCTCGGTCAACGCCTTCCTTCCTGACCCCGGGGTGATCGACTACTCGGCGACCAAGGCCGCGCTGCGTAACGTCTCGAAGTCGTGGTCCAAGGAGTTCGGTGCTCAGGGCCTGCGGTTCTCGACGGTGAGCCCGGGGCCCGTCGCCACCGACCTGTGGCTCGGCGAGCACGGTGTCGCTGCGACCCTCGCGGCGGCCGCCGGGACCGACCCCGACACCGCCCGCGAGCAGGCCATCGCCGCCCAGGGTGGGTTCGAGACCGGGCGGTTCACCCGGCCGGACGAGGTCGCCGACCTCGTCGTGCTGCTCGCGAGCGACCGTGCCGGCAACGTCACGGGTGCCGACTTCGTCATCGACGGCGGCCTCGTCAAGACGCTCTGAAGGCCGCCGTCAGGGCACTACCAGGCTGAGCGCTCGTAGTCCTTGAGGAAGCAGCCGAACAGGTCCTCGCCCGCCTCGCCGCGCACGATCGGGTCGTACACGCGCGCGGCCCCGTCGACGAGGTCGAGCGGCGCGTGGAACCCCTCCTCGGCGAGCCGCACCTTGGTCGGGTGCGGGCGCTCGTCGGTGATCCAGCCGGTGTCGACGGCGGTCATGAGGATCCCGTCCTCGGCCATCTCGGCCGCGGACGTGCGCGTGAGCATGTTCAGCGCGGCCTTCGACATGTTGGTGTGCGGGTGCCCGGGGCCCTTGTAGCCGCGCGCGAACACCCCCTCCATCGCCGAGACGTTCACGACGTAGGTGCGCCGGGCCGGCGACGCCTTCATCGCGGGACGCAGGCGGCTGATGAGGATGAACGGCGCCGTCTGGTTGCAGAGCTGGACCTCGAGCAGCTCCATCGCGTCGACCTGGTCGACGGTCGCGACCCAGCTGTTCGTGTCGGCGGTGTCGGGCACCAGACCGCCCGCGTCGATCGAGGTGCCCGCGACGAGCCGTTCGAGAGACGCGGCCTGCGCCGTGAGGGCCATGCTCGCGACGTCGGTCTGCGCGGCGAGCTCGAAGACGGGGCTCGTGAGCTCGGTGACCGAGCCGGCCAGCGCCCGCGGGTGGGCGTCGCTCGTGTGCCCGAGCGTGCGCACCACCGGCATGGGGCCGGCGGGCAGGGGCTCGAGCTCGGCGTCAGCGAGCGGGGAGTAGGCACCGGGCGACCGGCGCACCGTCTGCGCGGCGTTGTTGATGAGGATGTCGAGCGGGCCCTCGGCCGCGACCTGGTCCGCGAGGGCCACGACCTGGGCCGGGTCACGCAGGTCGATGCCCACGATCGTCAGGCGGTCGAGCCAGTCGGCGCTGTCCTCCATCGCGGCGAACCGGCGGGCCGCGTCGCGCGGGAAGCGCGTCGTGATGGTCGTCTCGGCGCCGTCGCGCAGCAGCCGCAGCGCGATGTACATGCCGATCTTCGCGCGGCCGCCCGTGAGCAGCGCGCGCCGGCCCCGGAGGTCGGTCCGCGCGTCGCGCTTGGCGTGGTTGAGCCGGGCGCAGGCCGGGCACAGCTGGTGGTAGAACGCGTCGACCGTGGTGTACGGCTCCTTGCAGATGTAGCAGGGCCGGGGGCGCAGCAGCGTCCCGGCGATCGCTCCCTGCGCGTTCGAGGTGATGGGCAGGCCGCGCGTCTCGTCGTCGATGCGGCCCGGGCTGCCGGTCGCGGTCGCGGCGACCACCGCACGGTCGGCCTCGCTGATCGCTGCGCGCTTCTCGGTGCGACGCTGCTTCTTCGCGGCCTTGAAGAGCTGGGCCGTGGCGCGCCGTGCCACGGTGATGTGCGGGTGGTCCGAGGGCAGCTCGCCGATCTGCTCGATCACGCGCAGGAAGACCTCGAGGTCCGCTGCGTCCACACCGTCGGCCACCTCCGCGTAGCGCGCGTCGGAGGAGTCGGTCGCTGTCATGTTCCGTGTGCCGTCCTGCCGGGTCGGGCCGTGCCGACCACCTGAAATGAACCGCGCCTACTGTAAGGGCCCCGGCTGGGTGGGTTCGTTCCTTGACGGCTCCGGGGTGCCGACATACGTTCGAAGGAGGCCGACCTGGCGACGGTCGTCCGGTCCGCCGTGGGAGGCATCATGCTCTCCGACTATGCGCCCAGCCCCACCTTGGCAGTCTCTGACGTCGATCGGGCACGCGCGTTCTACGAGGGGGTCCTCGGCTTCGTCGAGAACACGGACGACAGCGTCCCGGACGGGGTCGTCTACAGCGCGGGGGACGAGTCGTTCCTCGTCTACGCGTCGGACTTCGCGGGCACCAACCAGGCGACGGCCATGTCGTTCCAGGTCCCGGAGGGGGAGTTCGACGCCGAGATCGCGAAGCTGCGCGACAACGGCATCACGTTCCAGACGTTCGAGACGGACGAGGACACCGTCTGGGCGGACGGGATCGCCACGATGGGGGACATGCGCTCGGTGTGGTTCACCGACCCTGACGGCAACATCCTCAACATCGAGACGTCCTCGATCGAGGTGGTCTGAGGAGCGACGCCCAGGGCGGTCGCGGTCAGTGCCGCGCCACCACCGGGTAGCGCAGCACCGTCCGCAGCCGCGCGGGTGACACCCGGAGCGGGTCCGACAGGTAGATCTCGTGGTGCCGGCCCGACATCACCAGGCCTCGCGCGTCCATGTAGTCGGTGAGCGCGGTCATCGTCTCGGGTCGGTCCGCGTACGGCCCCACGTGGAGCATCTGCACGCAGCGACCCTCGGTCAGGCGCGTGGCCCGGATGTCGGCGAGCGCGTTCAGCCAGGGTCGGTCGGTCCGGGACGTCTCGGCCGCGGCCGCGACCTCGGTGGCGTCCACGAACTCCGGCAGCCTGACGAGCATGGTCCAGTTCCAGTCGTAGGGGGACAGTCGCGCGGGTGGGACGAGCTCTCCCTCGTCGTTCCACCAGAGCCCCTCGTGCTTCGCGATCGCGAAGTCCTGACCGCGGGCTCTCGCGCGCGCCTTGAGCGTGCGCAGCGTCGTGTCGATGGCGTCGACGGCCACCCGGTGGGCCGCGCCGCCCGGCTCGCCGCGACCGTTGATCGCGACGTAGCCGAGCGACGGCAGGACGATCTCGGTCGGGTGGGCCGGGGGCAGGTAGTACGACCGGTCGGAGATCATCAGGTCGGTCTTGCCACCGGGGGCGGGGATCACGTCAGGCGGGCCTCTCGGGCGCCTGTTCGGCCGGCTCGGCCACCGTCGGCGTCGCCGTCGGAGCGACGAAGCGCTGCACGAAGTCGAGGGTCGTGCCCGCGACCTCCCGCCACCCGCTGTCGATCGTCAGCGCGTGACCGCGGCCGGGGACCTCGCGCAGCTCGGTGACCCCGGCGTTGCGGCGCTGCTTCTTGAACGACGCGTTCGTGACCGCGAACGGCACGGTGTGGTCGAGCTCGCCCGAGAGCAGCAGCATGGGCCCGCGCTCCGGGTTCTTGCTGTTGACCTTGGCCTGGGTCCAAGGGTTGAGGTTGGCCGTCGCAGCCTGGAACAGCGGCGTGCCGGACGCGGGCACCGCGAACGTCTCGTACAGCGCGCGGGCCTCGTCCTCGCCGAGCGCGTTCGCGAACGCGAAGCGGAACTGCTCGTACGTGAGGGGGACCGCTCGCCCGTAGTTTCCCGGGTTGCCGAGCACCGGCGAGGACGACTTGAGCGCCGAGACGGGCAACGGCAGCACGCCTCGGAAGGGTGCCGGGTCGATCACGACCGTCGCGGCGGCCAGGCCGCGTCCGGCGAGGATCTGTGCGAGCAGCCCGCCGAACGAGTGCCCCACGAGGACCGGGGGTGCGTCGAGCCGGGCGATGACCTCCGCGAAGTGGTCGGCCACCTGCTTGACTGTCTTGTGGGCGAACACCTCGGGGTGCGCCTGGGCCTCAGCGACGGTGTTGGGATCGTCGGGCCAGCCCGGCGTCAGCGTCGCGTACCCCGCGTCCTCGAACACCTCACGCCACCGGTCCCAGCTGCTCGGCAGCAACCACAGCCCGTGGATGAACACGACGGGGGGTCTGCCCGACGCGTTCGCCTTGTCGATCTGTGCCGCTTCGAAGTCCGTGATCGTCGCCATGCGATCTCCTCCGGGGTGGGGGCCCGACCCTCCGCTCCGCGGAGCGCCGTGACCGGGATCAGCATCGCATTTGTCCGGATCGTGCACCAGCGTCGGCCGGGTGGGCGACCGCGGACGGTGCGGCAGACTGGCGGGGTGCGCGCCCAGCCCCTCACGCCGGACGGCGTCGTCCGGCACGTCGCCGAGGCGGTCCTCGCGACCGCGGACCGGCAGGGTGGCCGGTTGCGGGTCGCGATCGACGGCGCGCCCGCGGCGGGACCGGGCGACCTCGCGGACGCCCTCGTCGACCCGCTGCGTGCCGCCGGGCGCCCGGTGGTGCGGGTCTCGGCCGACGACTTCCTGCGACCCGCGTCGCTGCGGCTCGAGCACGGGCACGACGACGCCGACGCGTACCTCGAGGACCGGATCGACACGGGCGCGCTCACCCGCGAGGTCCTGGATCCTCTCGGCGAGGGCGGCACGGGCCGATACCTGCCGAGCTTCTGGGACCCCCGCACCGACCGAGCCACGCGCGCACCGTACGAGGCGACCGCCCCCGGCACCGTGCTGCTGCTCGACGGTGCGCTGCTGCTCGGGCGCTGGCTTGACCTGGACCTGACCGTCCACCTCGCGCTCCGGCCCGCCACGCTCGCCCGGCGCACCCCGCCGGACGGCGCGTGGACGCTGCCCGCGTTCGCCCGCTACGGCGAGGAGGTGCGGCCCGAGGAGGTCGCCGACCTGGTGCTGCGGGTGGACGACCCGCGGCACCCGGCGCTCGTGGTCGACGTGTGACAGCGTCGGAGGGCGACGGGTCCGGCGACGGCTGATGGGGTGAGGGCATGAGGCGCAGCGCGGGCATCCTGCTCCACCGCGAGGTCGATGGTCGCGTCGAGGTGCTGCTCGGGCACATGGGTGGCCCGCTGTGGGCCCGCAAGGACGCGGGTGCCTGGACGATCCCCAAGGGCGAGCCTGCCGACGGCGAGGACCCGCACGTGGCCGCCGTGCGCGAGTTCACCGAGGAGATCGGGCGACCGCCGCCGCCCGGGCCCGAGATCGACCTCGGCACCGTGCGCCAGCGTGGCGGCAAGCTCGTGACCGCGTGGGCGCGCCGGGGCGACCTCGACGTCACGACGATCGCGAGCAACCCGGTCGAGATGGAGTGGCCGCCCCGCTCGGGGCGTCGCATCGTCTTCCCCGAGCTGGACCGAGCCGCGTGGTTCCCGCTCGACGAGGCGCGCGCGCTCGTGATCGGAGGCCAGGTCCCGCTGCTCGACGCGCTCGAGGCGCGGCTGCCCGGATCGTCGACGGACGGCGGGCCGCCGCCGCTCGGGTAGGTTTCTCGCTCGTGAGCGAACGGGACGGCTGCGGGCAGCGCGAGCGCAGGACCATCCCGGGGCTCACGGTGTGCAGCCTGTGCTCGGGCGAGACGTTGGGTGCGGACGACCCGCTCGAGGGTGGCCAGCCCGCTCGCCTGCGGGCCGTCGAGGCGAGCGGCGCGGCCCGGCTGACCCTCACCGAGTGCCTCGACGAGTGCGAGCGAGGCGACGTCGTGGTCGCCCGACCCAGCCCCGAGGGGCGTGCGGCGCAGGCCCTGCCGGTGTGGTTCGAACGGCTCGCGGGCGACGAGCTCACCGCCGCGCTCGCGGTCTGGCTCGCGGGTGGCGGCCCGGGGGTCGCCGCGCTCCCGACCGCGCTCGCCCCGCTGGTCATCGACCGTGCCGCACCCGTGCCTGGGACCTCGGTCCCTGGGACCCGGGCGGTATCGGGTTAAACCTGGTGGGAGCCGGACAAACCAGCGCTCCGGTCTCCCACGGAGGAACTCATGGCCACCACCCGTTCCGCACCGTCGCGGTCGGCCCACCCCGCCGTCCTCGTCCAGCACGACGTCGTGACCTCCCAGACGGGCCGCCGATGGCTCGCCGTGACCCGTCTGGTGACCGGCTTCGTCTTCTTGTGGGCCTTCCTCGACAAGACGTTCGGGCTGCACTACAGCACCGGCGCGCCCGTGACCGAGGGGGATCCCTCGCTCTCGTGGCTCGAGGGCGGCACCCCGAGCCAGGGCTTCATGAAGTTCGCGGCGGTCGGCCCGTTCAAGGACACCTTCGCGTCGATGGCCGGGCCGGTCACCGACTGGCTGTTCATGCTGGCTCTGCTCGGCGTGGGCCTGGCCGTCATGCTCGGGATCGGTCTGCGCGTCGCCGCGGTGTGCGGTTCGCTGCTCATGGTCCTCATGTGGGCTGCTGAGTGGCCGCTGGTCGCCGGGTCCACCAACCCCCTGGTCGACTACCACATCGTCTACGCGCTGGTCCTGATCGTGTGCGCTGTTCTGCTGGCCGGTGACACGTGGGGTCTGGGACGTCGGTGGGCCCAGCTCCCCGTCGTCCGTCGGACACCCTGGCTGCGCTGAGGCGTCGGGTGGGTGGCCCGGGCGGGGCCGGCGCGCGGCCACGCCCGGTCCGTGGGGGCTCCCCGGCTCAGGCTCCGCCGGCTGGGCGCTTCCTGGTCGGGGCAACCTCGAACAGGTCGCCCGGCTGGCAGCCCAGGGCGTCGCACACGGCGGTGAGGGTGCTGAAGCGGACCGCCCGGGCGCGGTCGTTCTTGAGGACCGAGAGGTTGGCGACCGTGATCCCCGTGCGCTCTGCGAGCTGGACGAGGGTCATCCCGCGGTCGTCCAGCACCCTCCCCAGGTGGCAGACGACCCGGTTCGGCGCTGCCGGGTCGTCGGCGCTCACACGAGACCCTCGGCGTCGTCGGCCAGCCGCGCGCCCGTGCGGGTGGCTGCGGCGAGGACCAGGAGCAGCGTCGCGACCAGCGCGGGCCACCAGGTGACGCGCAGCTGCGGGACGAGCCACCCGTCGGGCAGCGTGATCGCCGAGTCGGGCGCAACGCGTGCGGCCTCGAGCAGCGCGATCACCTCAGGGGCCGCCAGGTACGGCCCGGCCGTCGCGAGGAGGCAGGCGGCGGCCGTGACGGAGGCGGCGACGGCCAGGCGGCGGCCGTTGTGGGGCGCGAACGGGCGACCGGCCGCCGTGCTGCGCAGCACCGGGACGAGGATCAGCACCACCACACCACCGGCGAGCAGCAGGGCCCAGGTCCCGGCGTCGGCCAGCAGTGCCGTCGTCCACGAGGCGTCGTAGCCCGTCGCGACCATCCCGCCGTCGTGATCGACCGGGAGCGCCGCGCCGCCGGGCCACTGCTCGGCGGTCGCGGCGGGCGCACAGCCCGAGCCCACTTCGCGTGACCAGCCCTCGACGCAGGGCAGCACGACGCTCTCGTACGCCGGTGTGCCCGGGCCGAGCCGGACCGGGACCTCGGCGACCATCGTCCCGGAGACGACCTGCACGACGACGAAGGCCCCGGCGCCGATCAGCAGCCAGGCCAAGACCGTGGCCAGGCCCACGAGGGAGGCTCCTCCCAGGGTGCGGGGTGCGGACCGTGGCTGCGTCGTTGCTGTCGTCATCATCTGCTCCATCGCAAAGGGGAGGGCCTGTGCGATGGCATATCGACAGTCGATACGGCGAACTTGAGCGCCCGGGTCAGCCTTCCGACGCGGGCTGCGCGTGCGCCGCCGCGCGAGCGGTCACCCGGTCCTCGAGGATGCTCACGTCGCGCACGGCGCCCTTGTCGGCCGAGAGCGCCATCGCGGCGTAGGCGCGCAGCGCGGGCGAGACCGTGCGGGCCCGCGAGCGGGGCCGGTAACCGGTGGTCGCCTCGAGCCGTGCCCGACGCTCGGCCAGCACCTCGTCCCCGACCTCGAGCCGGATCGAGCGGTGCGGGATGTCGATCGTGATCGTGTCCCCGTCCTCGACCAGCGCGATCGCCCCACCCGCCGCCGCCTCGGGGGAGACGTGGCCGATCGAGAGCCCGGACGTCCCGCCCGAGAACCGCCCGTCGGTGACCAGAGCGCAGGCCTTCCCCAGCCCGAGCCCCTTGAGGTAGGAGGTCGGGTAGAGCATCTCCTGCATGCCCGGGCCGCCGCGCGGACCCTCGTAGCGGATGACGACGACGTCGCCGGGCTTGACGCGCTTGGACAGGATCGCCTCGACCGCGTCGTCCTGGGACTCCACGACGAGCGCAGGTCCGGAGAACGTCCAGATCGACTCGTCGACGCCCGCCGTCTTGACGATGCAGCCGTCCTCGGACAGGTTCCCGCGCAGCACCGCCAGGCCGCCGTCCACGGAGTAGGCGTGCTCGACGTCGCGGATGCAGCCGTTCGCCGCGTCCACGTCGAGCTCGTCCCACCTCGAGGACTGCGAGAACGCCTTCGCGGAGCGCTGGCGGCCCGGCCCGGCGTGGAACAGCTCGACGGCCACGTCGGACGCCCCGCCGCCGCGCACGTCCCACTCCTTGAGCCACGCGTCGAGCGAGGGGGAGTGCACCGAGTGGACGTCCTCGTGCAGCAGGCCGCCCCGGTGCAGCTCACCCAGGATCGCGGGGATCCCGCCGGCGCGGTGCACGTCCTCCATCAGGTAGATCCCGTTGGGCGCCACCTTGCTCAGGCACGGCACCTGGCGCGAGCGCGCCTCGATGTCGGTGAGCGTGTAGTCGAGCTCGGCCTCGTGCGCCGCGGCGAGCAGGTGCAGCACCGTGTTCGTCGAGCCACCCATCGCGATGTCCAGCGCCATCGCGTTGTCGAACGCCTCGTGCGTGGCGATCGCCCGCGGCAGCACGCTCGCGTCGTCCTGCTCGTAGTACCGGCGGGTGATGTCCACGACTGTGCGCCCGGCGTCCTCGTACAGCGCCCGGCGCGCGGTGTGCGTCGCGAGCGTCGAGCCGTTGCCGGGCAGGCCCAGGCCCAGCGCCTCGATCAGGCAGTTCATCGAGTTGGCGGTGAACATCCCGGAGCACGAGCCGCACGTGGGGCACGCGGCCTCCTCGATGCGGTCGATGTCCGCGTCGGAGACCTTGTCGTCGACCGCCTCGGAGATCGCCGTGACCAGGTTGAGCCCGGTGCGCGTCGAACCGTCCGTGAGCGTCGCCGAGCCGCCCTCCATCGGACCGCCCGAGACGAACACCGTGGGGATGTTGAGCCGCAGCGCGGCCATCAGCATCCCGGGCGTGATCTTGTCGCAGTTGGAGATGCACACCAGTGCGTCGGCACGGTGCGCCTGCACCATGTACTCGACCGAGTCCGCGATCAGGTCGCGCGAGGGCAGCGAGTAGAGCATGCCCTCGTGTCCCATCGCGATGCCGTCGTCGACCGCGATGGTGTTGAACTCCCGCGGCACAGCACCGGCCTCGAGGATCGCATCCGAGACGATGCGCCCCACGGGCGCGAGGTGCGTGTGCCCGGGGACGAACTCGGTGAAGCTGTTCGCGACGGCGATGATCGGCTTGCCGATGTCCTCCCGCGCGACCCCGGCCGCGCGCAGCAGCGCGCGCGCTCCGGCCATGTTCCTGCCGTGGGTGACGGTTCTCGATCGCAGCTGAGGCATGAGCACATCTCATCACTCCAGCACCGGTGCTGACGTCACCGACCGGGCGCTGGACACCCCGGCCTGCATCGACGCGCGAACCAGGACCGCACGCCGCGCGCAGGGAATACGTTGCGGACAGGTCCACGACCCACCCCGCGCACGGGCACCAGGCCTCCGCGGGGCCTGCGAACCGGAGGAAGCCCATGCCCGTCCTCGTCGCCTACGCCACCAAGTACGGCGCCACGCGGGGCATCGCCGAGCACGTCGCCCGCGAGCTCACCGACGCCGGCCACCCCGCCGAGACCCTGCCCGCCGCCACCGTCACCGACCTCTCCGGGTACACCGCCGTCATCGTCGGCAGCGCCGTCTTCGCCGGCCGGTGGCACCGCGACGCCCGCGACTTCGTCCGCCGTCACGGCGCCCAGCTCCGCGAGCGGCCCGTCTGGCTGTTCAGCAGCGGCCCGCTCGGCACCGCGACGCACGACAAGGCCGGCAAGGACCTCGTCGAGACCTCGCAGCCGCTCGCCATCGCCAAGCTCGTCGAGGCGACCGGCGCCCGCGGGACGGCGGTCTTCTTCGGGGCGCTCGACACCGCACGCCTCGACCGGGCCGGACGGCTCGTGATGCGGGTGCCGGCAGCGCGCGACGTCATGGTCGAGGGTGACTTCCGGGACTGGCCGGCCATCGCGGCGTGGGCGCGCGGTGTCGCCTCGGAGCTCTCGGCCACGCGCGGGTGAACGGTGCGGTCCCGCGGGGACCGCGACCGTCGGCCGGCGCGATGAGGGCTGCGATCTGAGTCACCCGTTCGGGCGGATCGTGACGTCAGCCTGACCGCCCGGTGGTCGACGTCTGCGGACGTGGGTCTTGACAAGCGGATCCGGCGGGTCCAGTCTTGGCGCACTGGAAACGTTTCCAGTGATCACTCTTCAGCGTCGAAGGGGATTCGCCTGATGTCGCCCGCTCGTCCCACCCTCATCCAGGTCGCGGAGCTCGCCGGAGTGTCCGTGGCGTCGGCATCCCGCGCGCTCAACGGGATGGTCGCGAGCGCGGAGACGGTCGCGAAGGTACGGGCCGCAGCGCTGAGCCTCGGCTACGTCCCGGACGCGACGGCCCGGTCGCTCAAGCTCGGGCACTCGCTCCAGCTCGCCTTCGCGGTCGACGACGTCGGCAACCCGGTCTACGTCGAGATGATGCGGGCGATCGAGTCCGTGGTGAGCGGCTCGGGCTATCGGCTCCTCGTGTCGTCGACGGGCGCAGCGCCCGCGGAGACCGTCGATCTCGTGCGCAGCCTGGCGCGCGGGTACGCCGACGGACTGATCATCAGCCCGCTCCGGGTGACGGATGAGCTCGTTGCCGAGCTCCAGCGTGTGGCCGTCCCGGTGGTCGTGGTGGGCTCGCTGCCCCAGTCCGTCCAGCTCGACACGGTGCAGACCGACTCCGCACGCGGGGTCGCGCTGGCCGTCGACCACCTGGTCGACAGCGGCCGGCGGCAGATCGGCTTCCTCAACGGTCCGCTCGACACGACACCCGGGACGTCTCGCCAGCGCGGCTTCGTGGAGGCCTACGCCGCTCACCGCCTCACGCCCACCGTGAGCTCCGTCCAGGAGGTCGCGGCCGACTTCACCGTGGCGGCCGGTCGCCGCGCCGCGCTGGATCTGCTCTCGCGACACCGCGGCGCGAACGGGGTCCGCACGCTGGACGCGCTCGTCGCGGCCAACGACCTGCTCGCCGTCGGAGCCGTCCATGCCGCGCTCGAGCTCGGGCTCCGGGTACCCGAGGACCTCGCAGTGGTGGGGATGGACGACACCGAGCTCGCCGGCTTCTTCAACCCTGGCCTGACGAGCGTCTCGCTCGGGTCCGCCGAGCGTGGCCGGCATGCCGCCGAGCTCCTCCTCGACCGGCTCGCCGAGCCCACCCGGGTGGCCCGCCGGCTCGTCGTCCAACCCACGCTCGTCGTCCGCGGGTCGACGGTCGTCGAGCCGAAGACCGCCGGAGATGTGCGATGACGCTCACGACTGACGCCGCTCGCTCGAAGGCCCCCTCGACGTCCGCGGGCCGCCGCCCGTACCAGCGATCCGGGGTCGGCCGTGCTCGGCGCCGTGAGGCCGTCGCGCTGGTGATCCCCTCGCTGATCCCCGTGCTCGCGTTCAGCATCTACCCGCTGCTCAACGGGATCTTTCTCGCCTTCACCGACTCGACGCTCAAGCGGAACTCGGAGTCGAACGTCGTCGGGCTGGACAACTTCGCCCGTCTGGTGGGCGACACGCTCTTCTGGGAGTCCTTCCGGATCGGCATGATCTGGGCGCTGTCCGTGACCGTGCTGCAGCTGGTGGCCGGGATGGGCCTGGCCCTGCTCCTGAACGCTGATCTCCGACTGAAGTCGGTGACGCGGCTGCTGGCGCTCATCCCGTGGGCCATGCCACCCGTGGTCGTGGCGATCATGTGGCGAATGATCTACTCGCCGACCACGGGCCCGCTCAATGCGGTGATCGGCTTCCTCGGGGGCCCGTCGGACACCAACTGGCTCGGGAACTTCGACACGGCACTTCCCGCGGTCATCGTGGTGGGCATCTGGGTGGGCATGCCCCAGACCACGATCACGCTCCTGGCAGGCCTGCAGCAGATCCCGGACGAGCTGCACGAGGCAGCGGCCATCGACGGCGCGAACGCGTGGTCGCGGTTCTGGAACGTGTCGTTGCCGAGCCTGCGCCCGATCGTCGCGTCGATCACCTCGCTGAACTTCATCTGGAACTTCAACTCGTTCGGCCTCGTGTACGTCATGACCGAGGGTGGGCCGGGCGGCAAGACGATGCTCCCGATGCTCTTCACCTACATCGAGGCTTTCAAGAACCGGAACCTGGGGTATGCGGCCGCGATGGGGGACGTGCTCGTGCTCGTCGTCGTCGTGCTGCTCGCCGTCTACCTGTGGGCCCAACTCCGAGGGGACCGTGAGAAATGAGCACCACGCTCACCGGGACGAAGCAGCTCACCGGGGCCAAGCGGCTCATCAGGCCCATGCAGTACGTGTCGCTGACGGCGTATCTGATCTTCCTGGGATTCCCGCTGCTGTGGCTCGTCTCCGCATCGATGAAGTCCTCGAGCGAGCTCAACTCGCTCCGGGTCGGGCTCATCCCGGAGAGCTTCCACTGGGCCAACTTCTCGGACGCCCTCGCCAAGCAGGGGCTCCTGCACTCGGCATCCAACAGCCTGTTCGTGGCGGTCGCCACCACGTTCCTGGTGATCCTGATCTCGATGCCGGCGGCCTACGCGCTGGCCCGGTTCCGCGGCAAGCTCCGCACCGTGGGGACGGGCTGGATCCTGGTCAGCCAGGTGTTCCCGGTGATCCTGATCATCATCCCGCTGTTCCTCATCCTGAAGAGCATCGGCCTGGTCGACAACCTGTTCGGCCTGATCATCGTCTACACGACCTACACGATGCCGTTCGCGCTCTGGATGCTGCAGGGCTACATCGCGTCGATCCCGGTCGAGCTCGAGGAGGCCGCGTCGATGGACGGCGCGAGCCGTCTGAAGGTCCTGCGGATCATCGTCCTCCCGCTGCTCATGCCCGGCGTGGTGGCTACCGCGATGTTCTCCTTCGTCTCGGCATGGAACGAGTTCTTCTTCGCTCTCGTGCTGATCCAGTCGCCGGACAACTACACCCTCCCCATCACGTTGAAGATGTTCGTCGGCGGTGAGGGCAAGGTCGCCCTCGGTCCGCTGGCGGCCGGCGCGGTGCTCGCGACGATCCCGAGCCTCATCTTCTTCGGCTTCCTCCAGCGCAAGCTGGCCGGCGGTCTTCTCGCCGGCGCCGTCAAGGGCTGAATCTTTCGATTCCCCCACCACCACCCACCCCCGAAAGGCACCTCATGAAGATCCGTGGCACCGTCGCCATGGGCGTCATCGCCCTCACCGCGATCTCGTTGACCGCGTGCGGCTCGAGCTCGGACCCGGCGACGTCGCCGTCGTCGGCGCCCGCCGAGCCGGTCGAGCTGACCTTCCAGTCGCTCTCCGACCAGCCCGGTGCCATCGCGGCCACCCAGTCGATCGTGGACTCGTGGAACGCAGAGAACCCGGACATCCAGGTCGAGCTCGTGCCCGCCGGTTGGGACGGCGTCTACGACAAGCTCGTCGCGCAGTTCAACGGCGGGGTCGCGCCGGACATCATCCACTACGAGGCGGCAAGCATCATCCCCTTCGCGGTGGACGGCTACGTCGCGGACCTCACCGACCTCGTGGACGCGGACCTGAAGGCTGACATCTCCGACGGCATCTGGAAGTCCGTGACCGTCGACGACAAGATCATCGCGGTCCCGACCGAGCTGCAGTCGTACATGGTCTTCGCCAACAAGACGATGCTCGACGCCGCGGGGGTGACGGTCCCGTCCGGGGAGACCATGACCTGGGACGAGTTCCAGAGCATCGCCAAGGCCACCTCGACGGGCGGGAAGTTCGGCGTCGCCTGGGGCCTGAAGAACCCGACGGCGACCTTCATGAGCCTCGGGCTCGGGTTCGACGGCACGTACTTCGAGGGAACGGGCAAGGACGCCACGATCGAGATCGGCGACGGCGAGATGGCGGTTCCGACGCGGGTCTCCGACATGGCCTACACCGACAAGTCGATCGACCCCGTGAGCCTGACGCAGTCCGGCTCCGAGGTGCTGGCCTCGTTCTACGCGGGCAACGTGGCGATGACGGTCCAGGGCTCGTTCCAGGCCGCCAACATCGCCAAGGACGCGCCTGCCGGCTTCGACTGGGTCGTCCTGCCGCCGCTCGAGGGGACGAAGGGCGCCGCGCAGTCCGCGAACCCCCAGACGCTGTCGGTCAACATCGACTCCGAGCACGTCGCCGAAGCAGCCAAGTTCGTCAACTACTTCGCCTCGACGGACAACCTCGCAGCACTGAACACCGCTGACGCCCTCATCCCGGCGTCGACGTCGGCGCAGAAGAAGATCGCGACGGACACCGCTGGTGCCGACGGCTGGGACATGACCCTCAAGTCCGGTGCGTACCTCACCAAGGCGCCGTTCCTCTCGGTCGACCTCTACACGCAGTGGAAGGACACGGTCGCGACCCCCGCGTACCAGAAGTTCCTCGCGCAGCAGACCACGGCTGACGAGCTCGCGCAGGAGCTCACGGACGGCTGGGCTCAGGTCAGCCGCTGAGCCATCGGGTGGGGCGCGTCCCCGCTGGCGCGCCCCACCCACCCCTGCACACCCTGCACCCCGCACCGCACGCTCGAACTGCACCTGGAGACGATGTGAACTGGCTCGAAGACCGCGCCGTGGCGACCCTGATCGGCGCAGCCGTCGGCGATGCGCTCGGCGGGGCCACCGAGGGCTGGACCCCGGAGCAGATCGAGGCACGCTACGGCGGCCCGGTCACCGGCATCGTGCCCCCGTACTACCCGAACTGGCAGGACGCCCGCCCCATCGCTCCGTACCACAAGGGTGACGGGCACATCACTGACGACACCTTGATGACGCAGGCGCTGGTCCAGGTGTACGCCCGGCGCGGCGACCATCTTGACGCGTACGCGGTGGCCGAGGATCTCGTGCCCCTGCTCGTCGGCGACGTCCGGTGGATCCCGGAGCTCGAGAAGGAGACGATCCTGCTCCACCGGGTCTTCCTCGCCGAGAAGTGGATCGTCGCGCGACTCCACTACGGCCACGTCGATCCGCGCTCGGCCGGCGTCGGGAACATCGTCAACTGCGGAGCGGCGATGTACATGGCGCCCGTCGGCATCGCCAACGCGGGGGATCCCCGTGGCGCCTACACCGAGGCGATCGACATCGCGGGTGCGCACCAGTCGAGCTACGGCCGGGAGGCCGCGGGGGTGTTCGCCGCTGCCGTGGCCGCCGCGATGGCCCCGGGGGCGACGGCGCAGACCGTCGTGGCGGGGTGTCTCGACGTGGCGCGCGACGGCACGCTGCACGCGATCGAAGCGGTCGTCGAGGCGGTGCGTGCCCTCGCCCCGGACGACGAGCTCGCGCCCGCGCTCCGGGCCGCGGTCGCGCCGTTCGACACGGTCGGACCCGAGTACCGCAAGCCCGCCCTGGATGCCCGGCTGCCGTCCCGGACCAAGTCGATCGAAGAGCTGCCGGTCGCGCTCGGCTTCGTGCTCGCGCACGACGGCGAGTTCGTCCCGTCGGTCCTCGGCGCGGTCAACTACGGACGGGACGCGGACTCCATCGCCACCATGGCCGGCTCTGTCACGGCAGCGCTCGGCGGCCGTGGCGTGATCCCCGAGGACTGGGTGACGACGATCGAGGCAGCGAGCCGGACCGACCTGACCGCCGTCGGCCGGCAGATGGCGGATGCCGCCACGCGGATCGCCGCCCGCGACGTCGAGCGTGCCCAGGCGCACCTGCGCCGTCTCGCGGACCTCACCGCGCCGACCGCCACCGGCGTGCAGGACGAGGTCAGCGTGCAGGCGGAGGGCGTCCGGCGATGAGGTTGACCTGGGCCCAGCCCGAAGACCTCGTGGCGCACGAGCTCGTCCAGTCCGCGGCAGAAGGGCGCGACGTCGCCCACCTCGCTCAGGGCTGGGTCGACGCCGGGGGAGACCCCAGCCCACCGGTGAGCGGGGCCGGGCCACGGCCCGCCGCGCCCGGGGTCCGGGCGCTCGCTCGGGTGCTGCTCGACGAGCTCGATGCGCTCCCGACCCCCGCGCACCCGCACGAACCCGATGACCTGGGCTCGATCGAGGCGCTCTGGTCCTCGCCCGTCCCGACACCAGGCCCGGACCACGAGTCCGGGGCGTTCGCCGACCGGGTGCACGGGGCGTGGCTGGGCCGCGCGGCGGGCTGCCTGCTGGGCAAGCCCGTGGAGAAGATCCCACGCCAGGGCATCGAGGAGATCCTGCGCTCGACCGGTCGCTGGCCGCTGGCCGACTACTTCACGGCAGCGGGCCTGCCCGACGACGTCGCGGCCCGCTGGCCCTGGAACCGGCGCAGCGCGCCCACGAGCCTGGTCGAGAACATCGACGGGATGCCGGAGGACGACGACCTCAACTTCCCGATCCTGGCGCTCGGGATCCTGGAGGCGCACGGCCGCGGGTTCACCACCGACGACGTCGCCGATGCCTGGCTCGCGAACCTGCCCGCCGGACGGGTGTTCACCGCCGAGCGGGCCGCCTACCGCAACCTGCTCGACGCGCGCCCCGTCCCGTCGACGGCGACCCACCACAACCCGTTCCGGGAGTGGATCGGCGCTCTGATCCGCTCCGACGTCTACGGGTGGACCAGTCCCGGGGACCCCCGGACCGCGGCCCGCCTCGCGTGGGCCGACGCCCGGCTCAGCCACACCCGCAACGGCGTCTACGGCGCCATGTGGGTCGCCGGGATGTGTGCCGCGGCCGTGGTGGTCGACGACGTCGGGACCGCGATCGAGGCCGGCCTGGCCGTGGTGCCGCCCGAGAGCAGGCTGGCGAGCGCCGTGCGCCGAGGCGTCGAGATCGGTCGGTCGGGAGCGGCCGTGCCCGACGCCCTGGACGTCCTGCACGCCGAGCTCGGGGACCTGCACTGGGTGCACGTGCTGAACAACGCCGCGACCATCGCCTATGCGCTGACTGCCGGGAACGGCGACCTCGGCGCGAGCATCGCCCTCGCGGTGACCGCGGGCTGGGACACCGACTCCGCCGGAGCAACCGTGGGCGGCGTGGTCGGCGCGGTCCGGGGGGCATCTCAGCTGCCCGCGGCCTGGACGGCCCCGCTCCGCGACCAGATCGCCACGAGCCTTCCCGGCGACGGCCGGCTGTCGATCGCCGAGCTCGCGCGGCGAACCGTGGACCTCGCCACCGAGGTGCGGCCGTGACGGCCCCGGGTTCCGTGGTCGTCATCGGCAGCGTGAACCTCGACATCGCTGTGCGGGTACCCCGCATCGCCGGCCCGGGGGAGACGCTGCTGGCGTCGAGCATGAGTCGCTCAGGAGGCGGCAAGGGCGCGAACCAGGCGGTGGCCGCCGCTCGGGCCGGCGCGGACACGAGCTTCCTCGGCTGCCTCGGTGACGACGCCGACGGGGCCCGGCTGCGCGACTCGCTCACCGCGTCCGGAGTGCGCACCGACCTCGTGGCCACCGTCGACGCCCCGACCGGGACGGCACTGATCAGCGTCGACGACGGCGGCGAGAACGCGATCGTCGTCGTCCCCGGTGCCAATGCCGCGGTCGCTGCGCCGAGCGCCGAGCAGCGCGAACGGATCGCCGCAGCGGACGTCCTGCTCGCTCAGCTCGAGATCCCCCAGGCGGCTGTGGTCGCCGCCGCTCGCGCCCGCAGGACGGGCGCTGTGTTCATCCTCAACGCCGCGCCGTCGGCCCCGCTGTCCGACGAGCTCTGGTCGCTCATCGACATCCTGGTCGTCAACCAGCATGAGGCGCTCGACCTGTGCGGACCTGACGCCGGTGACGTCGACCAGGCCACGCGGGCGCTGACCGAGCGGGTTCCCCTCGTCGTCGTCACCCTGGGCAGCGCCGGAGCAGTGGTGGCCCGTCGGGGGGCTGCACCGGCCCGGATCCCCTCCCCGGTGGTCGTCGCGGTGGACACCACCGCCGCGGGGGACACGTTCTGCGGGTTCGTCGCCGCCGCACTCGCCCGAGGGCTCGACATCCTCGAGGCGGTCCGGCTCGGGAGCTCCGCCGCCTCGCTCGCCGTCCAACGACGCGGAGCGCAGGACTCCGTCCCGACGTCGGCCGAGACCCGCGCCCAGCGCGACGCCTCCTACCCGGCGCCGGGCACGGCGTCGGCCGAGGGAGAGGCGGGCGGCGCATGATCGACTTCGGCTTCGACCCCCTCGTCCCCCGTCCGATCGACCTGCCCACCGTCGTGCCGCTCGGCGACGAGCCGTTCGACCTCGCGACGCTCGACGACGCCAAGATCTTCGCCGCGCCCCAGGACCCGGAGCTGTGGCCCGCCTGGCGCGCGCAGCTGACCCGATGGCGGGCCGACGCACGCTCCCGCCTGCAGTTCACCGGCGCCGGTTACGAGCGCCCCGCGGCGGCGTGGTCGGCGAGCTGCTTCGCCATCGCGCAGGTCTGGCTCTGGGACGAGCTGCTGTACGACGTCGAGACGCACCGGTTCACCCCCGAGCGGCTGCTCGCCGACGCGCGGGAGCGCCTCGGAGGGCTCGACGGGATCGTGCTGTGGCACGCCTACCCGGTGATCGGCATCGACGACCGGAACCAGTGGGACTTCTACCGCGACGTCCCCGGGCTCGACGACCTCGTCACCACCCTGCACGACGCGGGCGTGCGCGTCTTCGTCGACTACAACCCCTGGGACACCGGGACCCGCCGGACCGGGGACGACGTCGTCGAGCTCGCCACGCTCGTGCGTGACCTGCACGCCGACGGGGTCTTCCTCGACACCCTCAAAGAGGCCAACCCCGCCCTCGTCGGTGCCCTCGAGGCCGCGCGATCCGGGCTCGCCCTCGAAGGCGAGTCGAAGCTGCCCCTCGCCCGCATCGCCGACCACTCCCTGTCCTGGGCGCAGTGGTTCGCGGACAGCCCCGTGCCGGGGGTGCTGCGGGCGCACTGGTACGAGCGCCGCCACCTGCAGCACCACGTCCGGCGCTGGAACCGCGATCACTCCGCCGAGCTGCAGAGCGCCTGGATCAACGGGGTCGGGCTCATGGTGTGGGAGGTCGTCTTCGGCGCCTGGGTCGGCTGGAACCCCCGCGACTCCGCCACGCTGCGCCGGATGCTCCCGGTGCAGCGCGCGCTGGCACACGTCCTCCACCAGGGGGAGTGGACGCCGCTGACCGAGCTCGACCCGGCGGCCACCGCGGCGGGGGTCTACGCGTCCCGGTTCGAGCTCGACGGGCTGACCGTGTGGACGCTCGTCAACCGCGGCGACACCGACTGGACCGGTCCGGTGCTCCTTCCCGGCGACCTCGGCACCCCCTCGCCCGAGGGGACCCGGTTCGTCGACCTCACCGGCGGGCGGCGTCTCGACCCGGCGGATCCGGTCCGCACCCGGGTGCCCGCCCACGGCATCGCCGGGCTCCTGCGGCTCGCGCCCGGGGTCACCGAACCCGGCTCCGGTCTCGACCCCGTGCTCGCCCTGACGTCGGCCGTCCCCGACACGAGCGACACCGCGTTCCCCCACGCCCGGTCGCGGCGGCTCCAGCCCCACCTCGCCCAGATCGCTCCGGGAGCCGGGTCAGGGGTGCGGCCGCACGGTGTCGTCGTGGCCGCCGGCACCCATGTCCTGACCGTGCGCTTCCGTGCCCGGGAGACCGGGATGTACGACGGCGCCCCCTACGTCGAGGAGTGGAAGCCGCTGCCACCACGGCTGCACGACCAGCGCACGCTCGAGCGCGTCGTGCACCTCACGACCCCCGTGGTGGTGGGTGCCAGCGAGGTGTCCAACGGAGACTTCGCGCAGTTCATGACCGCCACCGGCTATCGCCCGCGGACCACGAACCGGTTCCTGGCTCACTGGGCCGGGCGGCTCGACGCCGTGGGCCACATCACCGACGTGGCGCCGGCACCCGTGCCCGGCACGGAGGACCAGCCCGTCACCTTCGTCGACCTGGACGATGCGCGCGCGTACGCCGCGTGGGCGGGTGGCCACCTGCCCAGCGAGGACGAGTGGCAGCTCGCCGCCGATCGACCGGGGTTCACCCGCCGTCGGCCGGCGGTCTGGAACTGGACCGAGAGCGAGCACACCGACGGACGCACCCGGTTCGTCATGCTCAAGGGCGGGTCCGACCACGCCACCCCGGACTCGGAGTGGTACTTCGACGGCGGCCCCCGGCCCGCTGACTTCTCGGCCAAGTACCTGATGCCCGGCCTCGGGCTCGCGCGGTCGGCCAGCATCGGATTCCGGTGCGCCTGGAACACCCCGGAGGCTCGGCCATGACCACCACCCCCCACCCCACGCCGACGGCAGGCGAGGGCGCGCTCGCCGGGCTGCGCGTGCTCGACGTCTCCACCCTCTTCGCGGGTCCGATGGCCGCCATGCACCTCGGGGATCTCGGCGCGGAGGTCATCAAGATCGAGCACCCCCGCCGCCCCGACCCTTCCCGCGGTCACGGACCCGCCAAGGACGGGCACGGCCTGTGGTGGAAGACCCTGGGCCGCAACAAGCGGACCGTCACCCTGGACCTGTCGCAGCCCGCGGGCCAGGACGTCCTCGTCCGGCTGGCGGCCACGGCCGACGTCCTGATCGAGAACTTCCGCCCGGACACCCTCGAGCGCTGGGACCTCGGCTACGAGCGGCTCTCGGCAGCCAACCCGGGGCTGGTCCTCGCCCGCGTCACCGGCTTCGGGCAGATCGGCCCCTCCCGGCGCAGGCCCGGTTTCGGCACGCTGGCCGAGGCGATGAGCGGGTTCGCCTCGTTGACCGGCGAACCCGACGGGCCACCGACGCTGCCACCGTTCGGCCTCGCGGACGGCGTCGCCTCGCTCGCCGTCGCCTACGCGGTCATGGCCGCCCTGCACGCCCGTACCCGGACCGGGCTCGGTCAGGTCGTCGACCTGGCGATCGTGGAGCCGATGCTGGCCATGCTCGGCCCCCAGATCACCCGGTGGGACCAGCTGGGCTCGATCCAGCCGCGCACCGGCAACCGCTCCGCGAACAACGCGCCCCGCAACACCTACCAGACGTCCGACGGCGCCTGGGTCGCGGTCTCCACGAGCGCACTGAGCATCGCCGAGCGTGTGATGCGCCTGGTGGGGCGCCCGGACGTCATCGACGAACCGTGGTTCGCCACCGGATCGGGGCGCGCCGCGCACGCCGACGACCTGGACGCGTCGGTCGCCGCCTGGATCCGCGCGCGGACCCGTGAGGAGGTGATCGCCGCGTTCGACGAGGCCGAGGCTGCCGTCGCGCCCATCTACGACGCGCGGGACATCGTCGCCGATCCCCAGCTCAACGCCCTGGGCACCATCCAGTACGTCGACGACGAGGACCTGGGGCGGATCGCCATGCAGGGGCCGCTGTTCCGGATGTCACGCGACAACGCACCGACCCGGTTCACGGGCCGGGCGCCGGGCGCCGACACCGACTCGGTGCTCGGTGCGCTCGGCCTCAGCGCCGAGGAGATCGCGTCGTTGCGGGCGGAGGGCGTGCTGTGAGCCAGCCCGGGGCCGGGAACCCGGTGGAACGGCCGGTCGTCACCTTGCTCTATGCCCCCGCCGACCGGCCCGACCTGGTGGAGAAGGCGCTCGCGTCCGCTGCCGACGTCGTCATCGTCGACCTCGAGGACGCCGTCGCCCCTGCCCACAAGGAGTCCGCCCGCGCGGCACTCGGACGCCTGGTTGCCGGACAGCCGGGCCGCCGCGTCCAGGTGCGGGTGAACGCGCTCGACACCCCCTGGTCAGCGCTCGATCTGGCCACCGTCGCCGGTCTGCCGGCACAGGTCGCGGTCCGGGTCCCCAAGGTGGGCTCACCCCTGGACGTGACACGTGTGGCGGCGGCCGTCGGCGACCGCCCCCTGCACCTGCTGCTCGAGACGGCCGGGGGCATCGAGGCGGCCTCCGACATCGCTCGAGCCCACCCCCGGGTCGCCAGCCTCGGCCTGGGGGAGGCCGACCTGCGCTCGGACCTCGGCGTCGACGACGACGCCGCGCTCGCGTACGCGCGCTCGCGGGTCGTCATCGCCGCCCGCGCAGCCGGGCTGCCGGCGCCGGCCATGTCCGTCTACCCGAACGTGCGCGACGACGCCGGGCTCGCGCGGTCCTGCGCGACAGGGCGCAGCCTCGGATTCCTCGGACGGACGGCCATCCACCCCCGGCAGCTGCCGGTGATCGCGGCGGCCTTCGCCCCCACCGAGGTCGAGCTCGCCCGCGCGCAGCTCGTCGTCGCTGCCCTGCGCGACGCCCAGCAGGCGGGGAGCGGGACCGTGGTGCTGCCCGACGGCACCTTCCTCGACGTCGCGATGGTCGAGCGCGCCCGGCGCACGGTCGCGCTCGCGGACTGAGCTCGCTCCCGGACCGGCAGTGCGTGCCGAGCCCGACCGGTACGGACCTGATCGACCCTGCACCGCCTGATCTCAAGGAGGAGATCCAGCATGAGCACATCGACGTCCCATGGTCGGGTCAGGAGGTCACCACGTCGCAGTGCGGTGCTGCTCCTGGCCTGCGCACTCGGCCTCTCCCTGGTGACGGTCACCGGGTCGCCGGCCTCCGCCGCGGACCCGGCCGGCACCCTCGTCGCGGGGACGGCGCCCTCCGCGGCGCTCGGCGGCACGATCAGCTTCACCACGTACCTTCCGCCCGGGTACGACACCGCGACCGAGAGCTACCCGACGCTGTACCTCTTGCACGGGCGGGGTGACACGCAGAAGGCGTGGACCCAGGTCTCGGGCGATCTCGACGCGATGATCGCCGACGGCTCCGTGCCGCCCCTGGTGGTCGTCATGCCGGACGCGCCCTGGAGCGGCGGCGGAAGCTGGTACGTCGACTCGCAGTACACCGGGACGGCCCCCGCCGCGGGCGGTCCTGGCAAGGCGGTGGAGACCGCGCTCACCCACGACCTGGTGACCTACGTCGACGCGACCTACCGGACCGTCGACGACCGGTCTGCGCGTGCCGTCGGCGGGTACTCGATGGGCGGGGCCGGGGCGCTGCGCTATGCGCTCGCGCACCAGGACGTCTTCTCGGCCGCCATCGTGCTGAGCCCCGCGGTCTACGTGCCGAGCCCGCCTGCTGACTCGTCGACCCGCGACTACGGCGCGTACGGGGTCGGCACGGCGCTCTTCGACCAGGCCCGCTACGACGCGCTCAACTACCCGGCCGCCCTGGCCGCGGTCGACCCCGCCCTGCCCGTGCACCTGTTCATCGCCGTGGGGGACGACGAGTACGCGAACCCCGCGCCCGCGGACGCACGCCACGACCTCGACCTGGAGTCCGCGCAGCTGTACAACGCCGCCCGCCGGGTACCCGGCATCACGGCCGAGCTCCGGGTGATGAACGGGGGCCACGACTGGACCGTGTGGCGGCCCGGGTTCCGTGAGGGCCTCACCGACCTGGCGAGCTACCTCCGGACGACCGCGCCGGACCCCCTCGCCGGCGCGACGTTCGGCAGCGTCGGCGACGACCGCGCCGGTGGTGTGGTCGCGTCACCTGACGGCTCTGTGGTCGTGGCCGTCAACGCCGCAGCCGCGCTCCCGGGGGTCGCCCGGGTCGGCGGCATGGACGCCGTCCTGCAGGCACGGTCCGCAGCGGGTGACCCGCTGTGGACGCACGTGCTCGGCACGACGGCCAACGACCGTGCCTACGGACTCGTCCCGGGTGCAGCCGGCGCGGTCCTCACCGCGGGCTACACGCGAGGGAACCTCGACGGCACGCACCCCAGCGGAGCCTCGGACGACGTGTTCGTCGCCGCCGTGGACTCGACCGGCCACGAGTCGTGGGTGAAGCAGCTCGGGGACCCGGCGAAGGCCGACCGCGTCTACGCGACCGCGTCCGACGGCGCAGGCGGGATCTACGTCGCCGGCTACACGTCGGGGAGCTTTGCCGGGACGCCCAGCGCCGGTGACAAGGACGCCGTCCTGGCCCGGTTCGACGGTGCGGGCAACCTGCTCTGGGCGGACCAGATCGGCAGCCCGGGCGAGGACAAGGCCCTGGCGATCACGCGCGCGGCGGACGGCGGGGCGTACGTCGCGGGCATCGCCGGCGGGGCGATGCCGGGGACGACCGGCCTCGGTGGGAACGACGGGTGGGTCGCGCGGTACAGCCCCGCCGGAGCCCGGCAGTGGGTCACGGCGGTCGGCACGTCAGCGACCGACGAGATCCTCGGCCTCGTCACCACCTCCGATGGCGTGGCCGTCGTCGGTGACACGGAAGGCGCCCTCGGCGGTGCAGCAGCGCGGGGGGACAAGGACGCCTTCGTCGCGTCGGTCGCGGCCGACGGCACGCTCGGATGGTCCACCCAGCTGGGAACCACCGGTGACGATCGCGCGGTCGCGGTGGTCGCCGACCCCTCGGGCCGGCTCCTCGTGGTCGGGCACACCGCCGGGCGGATGGCCGGCGGCGTCGGGGGCGTGGACCTGTTCCGCGTGGCCGTGACACCCGGGGGCACGCCGGGACCGGTCACCCAGTTCGGGACAGTGGAGCGCGACGGCATGGACGACTACGACAGCAACCTGTTCTTGGCGTACGACGGTGCCACCACCGCATGGCTCAGCGCCTTGACCTACGGTGCGGCCGACGGCGACGTGAACGCCGGCGCCGGTGACGTCCTGCTCACCTCCGTGCCTTTCGGCACGGCCGCCCCGGTCGTGACGCCAGGCGTCACCGATCCCGGCAGCGCGGCGATCGTCCCGCCGGATTCCGACGGAGGCACCCCGGCCGCGCAGTCGACGCCCGTCGTGCGTCACGGCTTCCTGAGCTCGACGGGGTTCGATCCGCTGCGTATCGCGGTGCTCGCAGGCTCGTTCCTGCTCCTGGGCACGGGCGCGGTCGGGATGCGGCGGCGGGCCCGGTCGGGCGCGCCGACGCTCCTGGGCTGACGTCCCCGCACGGGAGCCCCCGTCGCAGCAGATCCGCGACGGGCTCCCGTGCGGGCCGTCAGGCGCCGACGTAGGCCGCGAGATGCTGGCCGGTCAGGGTCGAGCGGTCCGCGACCAGGTCGGCGGGCGTGCCCTCGAAGACCACCCGCCCGCCGTCGTGCCCCGCGCCGGGGCCGAGGTCGATGATCCAGTCGGCGTGCGCCATGACGGCCTGGTGGTGCTCGATCACGACGACGGACGTGCCCGAGTCGACGAGCCGGTCGAGCAGGCCGAGCAGCTGCTCGACGTCGGCCAGGTGCAGGCCCGACGTGGGCTCGTCGAGGACGTACACGCCGCCCTTCTCCGCCATGCGGGTCGCCAGCTTGAGCCGCTGCCGTTCGCCGCCGGACAGGGTCGTGAGCGGCTGGCCCAGGCTGAGGTACCCGAGCCCGACGTCGGAGAGCCGCCCGAGCACAGCGTGCGCGGCGGGGACGCGAGCCTCGCCCGAGCCGAAGAACTCCGTGGCCTCGGTGACCGGCATCGCGAGCACCTCGCTGATGTCACGCCCGCCCAGGTGGTACTCGAGCACCGAGGCCTCGAACCTCTTCCCTTCGCACGTCTCGCAGACCGTGGCGACGCCCGCCATCATCGCCAGGTCGGTGAAGACCACGCCCGCGCCGTTGCACGTGGGGCACGCCCCCTCGGAGTTGGCGCTGAACAGCGCCGGCTTGACGCCGTTGGCCTTCGCGAACGCCTTGCGGATGGGCTCGAGCAGTCCGGTGTACGTGGCCGGGTTGCTGCGCCGGGACCCCTTGATCGCGCCCTGGTCCACCGACACCACGCCGTCCCGCCCCGCGACCGAGCCCTGGATGAGCGAGGACTTGCCCGAGCCGGCGACACCGGTGACCACGGTGAGGACGCCCAGCGGGATGTCGACGTCGACGTCCTGCAGGTTGTGGGTGGATGCGCCCCGGACCTCGAGCCTGCCGTGGGGGGTGCGCACCTCCTGCTTGAGGGTGGCCCGGTCGTCGAGGTGGCGGCCCGTGAGGGTGCCGCTGGTCGCGAGCTGCTCCACGGTGCCCTCGAAGCAGACGGTGCCACCTGCCGAGCCCGCACCGGGCCCGAGGTCGACGACGTGGTCGGCGATCGTGATCGTCTCCGGCTTGTGCTCCACCACGAGCACCGTGTTGCCCTTGTCGCGCAGCCGCAGCAGCAGGTCGTTCATCCGCTGGATGTCGTGCGGGTGCAGACCGACCGTCGGCTCGTCGAACACGTAGGTCACATCGGTGAGCGAGGACCCCAGGTGGCGGATCATCTTGGTGCGCTGCGCCTCACCGCCCGAGAGCGTGCCCGACGCCCGGTCCAGCGAGAGGTACCCGAGCCCGATCTCGGTGAAGGCGTCGAGCAGGTCCCGCAGCGCCCCCAGCAGCGGTGCCACCGACGGCGCGTCCAGGTCACGCACCCACCCGGCGAGGTCGCTGATCTGCATGGCGCACGCGTCGGCGATGTTCACGCCGTCGATCCGTGACGAGCGCGCCCCCTCGTTGAGCCGGGTGCCGCCGCACTCGGGGCACGACGTGAACGTGACCGCCCGGTCCACGAACGCCCGGATGTGCGGCTGCATCGCCTCCCGGTCCTTCGACAGGAACGACTTCTGGATCTTCGGGATCAGGCCCTCGTACGTGAGGTTGACGTTGTCGACCCTGATCTTCGTCGGCTCCTTGCGGAGCAGGTCGTCGAGCTCCGTCGGCGTGAAGTCGCGGACCGGCTTGTCAGGGTCGAAGAACCCGCAGCCGGAGAAGATGCGCCCGTACCACCCGTCGACGCTGTACCCCGGGACCGTGATCGCACCCTCGAGGAGCGACTTGTCCGCGTCGTACAGCTGGGTCAGGTCGAAGTCGGTCACCCGCCCCATGCCCTCGCACCGCGGGCACATCCCGCCTGTGATCGAGAAGCTCGCCCGCGACGCCTTCTGCGAGCCACGCTCGACGGTGATCGCCCCGGCACCGTGGGCCGAGGCCACGTTGAACGAGTACGCCTGGGGCGAGCCGACGTGCGGCACCCCGAGCCGGCTGAACAGGATCCGCAGGAGCGCGTTCGCGTCCGTGGCCGTGCCGACGGTCGAGCGCACGTTGGCGCCCATCCGCTCCTGGTCGACGATGATCGCCGTCGTCAGCCCTTCCAGCAGGTCCACGTCCGGCCGAGCGAGCGTCGGCATGAAGCCCTGCACGAACGCGCTGTACGTCTCGTTGATCATCCGCTGCGACTCCGCAGCGATCGTGTCGAACACCAACGAGCTCTTGCCCGACCCGGACACGCCGGTGAACACCGTCAGCCGACGCTTCGGGATCTCGACGCTCACGTCCCGCAGGTTGTTCTCCCGTGCACCCTGCACACGGATCAGGTCGTGCACGTCGGCGGCGTGCGGCGCGGGTGCGTGCGGGTCCGACTCCGTGGCACTCATCGTGTCTCCGTCCCCCTGGGTGGAGCGCGCTCGCGGTCAGCGCGTCCTCGCCGGCGTCTTGCCGGGCTCACCGGGGCACAGTGCCATCCGGGATCGCGCACCGTCCACCGTGGTCGCTCGTGGCGAGGCACGGCCGGTCGGACGAGCACCCGAGCGCGGGGCTGACGTGTCGCCGCGTCAGCCCCGCGTGCCTGTCAGAGGGGACAAGGACGCCTTCGTCGCGTCGGTCGCGGCCGCCGGCACGCTCGGATGGTCCACCCAGCTGGGGACCACCGGTGACGATCGCGCGGTCGCGGTGGTCGCCGACCCCTCGGGCCGGCTCCTCGTGGTCGGGCACACCGCCGGGCGGATGGCCGGCGGCGTCGGGGGCGTGGACCTGTTCCGCGTGGCCGTGACACCCGGGGGCACGCCGGGACCGGTCACCCAGTTCGGGACAGTGGAGCGCGACGGCATGGACGACTACGACAGCAACCTGTTCTTGGCGTACGACGGTGCCACCACCGCATGGCTCAGCGCCTTGACCTACGGTGCGGCCGACGGCGACGTGAACGCCGGCGCCGGTGACGTCCTGCTCACCTCCGTGCCTTTCGGCACGGCCGCCCCGGTCGTGACGCCAGGCGTCACCGATCCCGGCAGCGCGGCGATCGTCCCGCCGGATTCCGACGGAGGCACCCCGGCCGCGCAGTCGACGCCCGTCGTGCGTCACGGCTTCCTGAGCTCGACGGGGTTCGATCCGCTGCGTATCGCGGTGCTCGCAGGCTCGTTCCTGCTCCTGGGCACGGGCGCGGTCGGGATGCGGCGGCGGGCCCGGTCGGGCGCGCCGACGCTCCTGGGCTGACGTCCCCGCACGGGAGCCCCCGTCGCAGCAGATCCGCGACGGGCTCCCGTGCGGGCCGCGTCAGTCCCGCGGGCCTGTCAGAACGGCATCTCGGTCGTGACCTGGTCGTCGGTCGGTGCCGTCACCAGGGCGCCCGCGCCGAGGTTCGTCACGGTGATGGTCGTGACCGACCCGTTTGAGCTCGGAGACCGTCTTGCGCGGGATGTCGTCGCCGTCGACCCAGTACGCGGCCGTCCTGAGCGTCGCCCCGGTCGGCGCCCCTGAGATGCTCGACTGCGGGTGACCAGGCGGCCGCGGCCCGTGCTGGCGCCGAGCTCGGCGGTGGGGTGGGTTGGCTGCTCGTCGCACGACGTCGATGACCGAGAGCAGGAACGCGATGATCACGCCGCGGACGGCGCCGACGGTGAGGACCGCGACGAAGCACACGGCGGCGATGAGAACTCGCCGGACGTTGTCATTCCCCGTGCCAGTCGGCAAGCAGGCTCCTGCGGCCGCCCGACTCAGGTGGCCCCAGGTGCGAACGGATGACACAGCGGAAGCCGATGTGCGTGGTTGCTGAGTCGATGGCCTGCGGTGACCGCGCAGCGGGGCGGTACCGCAAGCAGTACTCCGGGGCGCACAGGTGCGACCCGCCCTTGAGGACCTTTCGGACCGCGGGATCGACGGTGGACGCGGCGTGCATGCTCGCTGTCGTGCGTGCCTCCACAGCCGAGGGCGCGCAGCACGACGAGGTGGCATGTGCGTCGACGTCGTGCCGCTCGGTGTACGGGTCGGCGGTCCACTCCCAGACGTTCCCGATCATGTCCACGAGCCCGAACTCGTTGGATGCAAATGTGCCGACCGGCGAAGTACCGGCCCAGCCGGCCGCGCCCAGATTCTCGTAGGGGAAGCGGCCCTGCCAGGTGTTGGCCCGCAGGTCGCCATCTGGTCGTGCGTCATCGCCCCAGGCGAAGTCCTTGCCGACGAGACCGCCCCGTGCGGCGAGCTCCCACTCGGGCTCGGTGGGCAGCGATCTGCCGGCCCACGCGGCATAGGCCGCGGCGTCGACGTAGCTGACTTGCACCACCGGGTGACTCGTCTTGCCGGCGAGGTCCGATCCCGGGCCGAAGGGGTGCCGCCACGAGGCGCCGGGCTGCCAGTGCCACCACTGCCGCCAGTTCGTGAGCGGGACCGGACCGCTCGTCGGTCGGAACACGAGTGCGCCGGGCTGCAGATCTTCGACGGCGACATCGGGGTAGAACACGGGGTCGAGCTGCTGCTCGGCCACCGTGACGTAACCGGAGTCGTCGACAAACGCAGCGAACTGCGCATTGGTCACCGGGTGGGTCTCGATCCGGAAGCCGTGCACGACAACCGTGTGGACGGGTTGCTCGTCCGCGTAGTACCCGGTCGAGCCCATCAACAGCTCGCCACCCGGTATCGCGACCACCGCGGTCAGCTCTCCGCTGGGCACAGCTCAGCAGCCAGAACCTGATGATGAACAGGAAGAGATCGAGCATCTAGAGCAGTACGTCGCCCTTGCTGAACGTCGTCGACACATCTATTGCGACTCCTTCGTGGTGGTGTGACTCTCGACGCCGCGCCCAGGGGAGCGAGGGGTGTGAACCCCGCTCCGGCGAGTCCGGCCTACTGGCGAGCGAGTGCGATGCGGAGGCGTTCGTCGGGGTCGATGAAGTGGTCGTGGTCGTCGTCGCCGAGGTCGATCCGCACCCAGTGGATCTTCCCGGTGAACCGGCTGGTGGCGGCCGTGTAGTCGGGACTCACCGTGGTCCCGGACTCGTAGCCGATGTCCGTCGTCTCGTCGGCGGAGAACACCATCGGCTGCGTCATCGCGACCCGACCCGTACCGACCGCTGTGCCGTCGTAGAAGAGGGTCACGTCCCCGCCCTTGGCGAGCCCGCCCCCGTCGTAGGCGAACTCTGCGCGCACCTGGTGCGTCCCGGACGGGATGGGCTGTTCGGCCGGGACCGAGAACTCATGGATGCCCAGGACGTTGTAGACGAACGTGAGCCGGCCGTCCTTGAAGTAGACGCTCCACCCGCCGAACCGGCCCCCCTGGGCGATCACGACGCCGTGCACGCCACCGGGCGAGACGTTGACCTCGGCGGTCACGGAGAACGACTTGTTCTTGATGCTGACCACGCTGTTCTCCGACAGCCGCCCCATGCCCGGGAAGAACAGTTGCGACGAGCCGCGGATCAGGGTCGGCCGACCCGCCATCGACGGCTCCAGCCGCTCGCCGGTGCGGTCGTCGAGCGGAACGACGTTGTACTTCACCGCCTCGATCAGCCATAACCGCTGCAGCTTGGCCAGGAGGTCGGGATGCTCGGCCGCGAGGTTGCGGGCCTGGCTGTAGTCGGTGGAGCCGTCGTAGAGCTCCCAGACGTCGTCGTCGAACGCGGGCAGGTTGCCGCCGACCATCAACCACGGAGTCTTGTGCTTGGTGACCGCGCTCCAGCCGCGGTGGTAGATGCCGCGGTTACCGAACATCTCGAAGTACTGCAGGTCGTGGCGCTCCGGGGTGTCGGGCTCGTTGAACGCGAACTGCATGGAGGTGCCCTCCATGGGCGACTGCATCACGCCGTTGACCATCGTCGGCTCGGGCAGGCCCGCGGCCTCCAGGATCGTCGGAGCCACGTCGATGACATGTGTGAACTGGGAGCGCAGCCCGCCCTTCTCGGTGATCCCGTGCGGCCAGTGCACGATCGTCCCGTTCCGGGTGCCACCCCAGTGCGAGGCCACCTGCTTGGTCCACTGCAGCGGCGAGCACATCGCCCAGGCCCAGCCCACCGCGTAGTGGTTGTACGACGCGGGTGAGCCGAACTCGCCCATCTTGCTGCGCATGAACTCCGGCGTCTCGAGCGCGGCCATGCCGTTGAAGTTGGCCATCTCGTTGAACGCACCGTTCACGGTGCCCTCGGCAGACGCCCCGTTGTCGCCGACGATGTAGTACACGAGCGTGTCGTCCATGACGCCGAGGTCCTCGATGGCGTCGAGGAGCCGGCCCACGTGGTGGTCCGTGTGCTCAAGGAACGCGGCGTAGACCTCCATCTGACGGGCCAGCACCGGCTTGAGCTCCTCGGGCATGTCGTCCCACGCCGGGATCTCGTCGTGCCGCGCGGTGAGCTCGGTGTCGGCTGGGATCACACCCAGCTCCTTCTGCCGCGTGAACGTGCGTTCACGCTGCACGTCCCAGCCGTCGTCGAACCGCCCGGCGTACTTGTCGATCCAGTCCTTCGGCACGTGGTGCGGTGCGTGCGTCGCACCCGGGGCGAAGTAGACGAAGAACGGCCTGTCGGGCATCAACGCCTTCTGCTGTCGCACCCAGGTCACGGCATGGTCGGCCAGGTCCTCAGTCAGGTGGTAGCCCTCCTCGGGCGTCGCCGGCGGGTCGACGGGTGTCGTCCCGTCGTACAGCGCCGGCTCCCACTGGTTGTTCTCGCCGCCGATGAACCCGTAGAAGGTCTCGAACCCACCGCCGCCTGACGGCCACGCGTCGAACGGGCCCAGCGGTGACGACTGCCACACCGGGACCTCGTGGCACTTGCCGAACTGCGCGGTCGAGTACCCGTTCAGCTTGAGGGTCATCGCCAGGGGCGCCTTGGTGTTCGGTCGCAGCGAGCTGTTGCCCGGCGCGGATGTCGCCGTCTCCGTGATGCTGCCCATGCCGACCGAGTGGTGGTTGCGGCCGGTCAGCATGGCCTGCCTGGTGGGCGCGCACAGGGCGGTGGTGTGGAACCGGTTGAACCTCAGCCCTCCGGCCGCCAACCGTTCGGCGTTCGGCGTGGCGCACGGGCCACCGAACGCGCTCGACGCCCCGAAACCCACGTCGTCGAGCAGCACGATCAGCACGTTCGGCGCTCCCTGCGGCGGGAGCAGGGGCTCAATCGGCGGGAAGGTCGTGTCGGGGTCCTTCGCGTCGTACGTCGTCAGCCTCGGCGCCGGGCGGTCCGGGATGGGGAGCATCGTGCGTGCGTGCCGGTCAGCGCTCATGACGGTTCTCCGCAGGCTCTGTGACGTCGATCGGTCGTCTTGAAACTAGGCGCACCCGAATGAGGACACATCACGCATAACGCGTGAGAACGTCGTTGGCGGAACCACCAGGACGAAATGTTGAGCGGACCACCGGCTGTGCCTACGCTGCGAGAGTGACCGAGGTCCCCGGCGGGCTACCCGCGACCGCCGAGCTGGACCGGGTACTCCTCGACACCAAGCTCGCAGTGCCTCGACCACGCTCAGGCTGGGTCGCCAGGGCGCATCTGATCGAGCGCGCCCGGACCAGCGGATGCCGAGTTGTGAGCGTGACGGCGCCGGCCGGATATGGCAAGTCGACCCTGCTGGCCGAATGGGCGTTGCGCGAGGACCGGTACGTGGCGTGGGTGTCGCTCGACCGGCTCGACGACGATCCTGCTGCGCTGCTCACGCTGCTCGCCGCCGCGGTCGAAAGGATCCCGGGCGGAGATCTCGGGCTTGCCTCCGAGCTGGTCGGCATCGGCGTGTCCCCGCTGGGTCGCGCTGCACCGCGGATGGCGGCGGTGCTCCGTGCGAGCTCGGTGCCCTTCCTGCTCGTCCTCGACGACCTGCACGAGGTGCGTTCGGCAGAGTGCCACGACATCCTCGGCGTCGTGCTGGCAGGTATCCCGGACGGTTCGCAGGTGGTCTCGGCGAGCAGGACAGAGCATCCGCATCTTCCCCGGCTGCGCGCCACCGGGGACGCCATCGAGCTCACCGCATCGGACCTAGCACTCGACGCATCGGGTGCCGAGCAGATCTTCGCGACGTCACACGTCACAGTGACCCCGGAAGCAGCCGCTCTCCTGACCGAACGCACGGAGGGCTGGCCGGTCGGGATCTACTTGGCGTCGCTGATCGCACGCGACGACGCAAGTGGCGCGGTGCCGATGTTGACGGGGGAGGACCGATACGTCGCCGACTTCCTGCAGCGCGAAGCGCTGATGCGGCTGCCAGAGCACACGCAGCAGTTCTTGCGACGGACTGCCGTCCTGGACCAGATGTGCGCGCCGTTGTGCGACGCGCTCGTCGACGATCCTGCTGCCCCCCGAGCGGTGGAGGAGCTGCGCAACCTCGAGGCCTCCAGTCTCTTCCTGATCCCTCTGGATCGCCGCCGAGAGTGGTTCCGATATCACCCCCTCTTTCGAGAGTTCCTTCTCGGCGAGCTGGCCCGTATCGAGCCCGAATGTTCAATGAAGCTTCACTTGCGCGCTGCCGACTGGTTCGAGTCTCACGGCTCGATGGCCCGGGCGTTGGAGCACCTGCTGCGGACCAGCGAGCTGGAGCGGTGCGTGCACCTCGTCACGCAGCTGGTAGTCCCGACGTGGGCGGCCGGACAGGTCGGGACGGTTCAACGCTGGCTGCGCACCCTCGGCGACGTCTCGGTGGCCGGGTACCCCCCGTTGGCCGTGCTCTCCGGCTACATCGCCGTGTTCACCGGCAACGCCGTGGACGCAGAGCGGTGGGCCGCGGTCGTCAAGGCGTCCTCGTTCGACCTGGTCCCGCTGGACGGTTCCTCGTCGTTCGACTCGGCCCGGGCCATGCTTCGGGCAACGATGTGCGCGGACGGCCCCGAGAGGATGCTCGCGGACGCCGCGATGTCGATCGAGCTGGAACCCGAGTGGAGCCCGTGGCGGGACAACGCCTTGCTCCTGCTGGGCGAGGCCCACCTCCTGCTCGGCGACGTCGACCGCGCGGCGAGTCTGCTCGAGGAGGGCAGCGTCGCGGGCGATCGCATCGGCAACGGCGACTCGGTCGTCTTCTGCGAGGCCGAGCTAGCCCTGCTCGACATGGACCACGGGCGTTGGACGCAAGCGGGAATCCGGGTGCGACGCCTATTGGGCGTGATCGACGAGCACCGGATGCACGACTACGCCGTGAGCATGCTCGGGTTCGCCGCAGCGTCCCGCCTGTACGTGCACAACGGTGACATCGCCGAGGCGAACCGGCACCTCACCCGCGCGATGCGTGCCCGGCGCCTGTGCACCCACGTGCTGCCGTTCGTCGCCGTACGCGGCCGGGTTCAGCTCGCGCGGACCTGCGCTGCCCTTGGTGACCACGCCGCCGCGCGCCACCTGCTGCGTGAGATCGACGATCTCCTGTTGCTCCGGGCCCACCTGGGGACCCTTCTCCGCGAGGTCACCGACCTGCGAGCGGCACTCGACGCGAGCGAGCACCTAGGCGCGACCGGCCGCTCCCCACTCACCCCTGCCGAGCTTCGCGTCCTGCCGTATTTGCAGACGCACCTGACGATCAAGGAGATCGGCGAGAGACTCTTCGTCTCGCGGAACACTGCGGGCTCGGAGATCGGATCGATCTACCGCAAGCTCGGCGTCTCGACGCGCAGCGACGCCGTGGTGCAGGCCGTCAGGATCGGCCTGCTGGGGGATTAGCGGGTCAGGTGGATCCCCCCGGGTCCGTGTCGAACGGGTCGTAGCCGAGCGCCAGAGCAGCTTGGGTGCAGCCGTGACGACAATCGGAAGACCGACGATCGGGTGGACGCAGCCAGCACGTCGACGATCTGGGTGGGTGTGGCTCCGCAGCTCACCGCGCGGTCGACCTCCGCGCTGTACGTCGGCTCCGCACCCCCGATCGCGATCAGGGCGGCTAGCCGAACGAGGGCGGCGGCCCAGGGCTCCAGAGCGCGCAGCTCGAACTCCCTCTCAAGCAGCGCGGCGTCGTTGATCGCGAAGCGTCGCAGTCGGTCGGTGTACTCCACGCGATCACCTCATCGGGTCACTCGGCGGTTCCGTGCGGTGCGATGCCACTATGCGACCCGCCGCGAGCGCGGGTCATCACGCCGATTGCGTGAAGGTCGTGATTGCCGGACCGGAAGCTACACACTCGCGTGACGAAAGCGCCGGGGCCGCCGACAGGGTGGGAGCAGCCCTTCGTGTGTTCCGCCCGAGTCGGTCGATCGGGCGACGGGGCGGAAGGACGGGTCGAACCGCTTCCTCCCGCTGCCCGGCACACCTACGAGCTCCGGCTCAAGCACGCGATGAAGCGCCTCGCCCGCGTGCGCGGCGCTACCGCGGGCCCGACAACGAGCGTTGGCACCCGAGAAGGTCGATCAGTGTCGTGCGCCCGCTCGTGCCAGTCGGCTGCTAACTGGTCACCCCATACGTGTGAGGTGGTCGCCGCCGTCGACGTCGCTGACGCGGCCGGTTGAGTCATTCATCATCGCTCTAACCTCGAGGCTTGTTGACCGAGAGCTACAGCTGGCTGTGCTGGGCGGCCCGGCTCGGTGCCGTCACTCGTACCCGGTAAACTCAGCACCGGTCTTGATGTTCGGGTGTTGGACGATGCTCCTCTGGTAGTCGCCGACGATCTGGAATGCGACGCCCATCATCCAGCCCATATCCATCTTTGTGGCCAGCAGGTTGTACAGCTCGCCTGGGTCGCTGGCCAGGTCGAAGAGCATGGGCCATTGCGGAGTCACGATCGGCTGATCTATGCCGTCGCTGTAGCGCAGAACCACCTTGACGTTGCGCCACTTGACCGACATCAACGAACCGTCCGGACCGAAGAACAGATAGCTCTCCCGGCCGCTGGCGCTATTTTGCCCGAGCAGGAAGTTCGAGGCGTCGATGCCGTCGATGGGTCGGTCGGTGGGCACCTTGTCCGCTGCCCCGGCAAGGGAAGCGAAGGTGGCGTACCAGTCGTGCGCGGACAGCAGCTCCTCGGTGACCACACCCGCCGGAACGCTCCCTGGCCAGCGGGCCATCGCTGGAACCCGCATCGACCCTTCCCACGGCGGGGTCATGAACGAGCCGCGGAAGGGGCCGTTCGAGCCGCCTTGGATGGCCGGGATGTCCCCTGCCGCGTTGTCGCTGGAGAAGACCACGAGGGTGTTGTCGGTGATGCCCGCCTCGTCGATGCAGTCCACGATCTGTCCGACCCGGTAGTCCATCTCGGCGATGAGGTCCGCGTACTGGCCCAGGCGGGCCGGGGAGGTCTGGTCGAAGTCCGGGTGCGCACGCTCCGGCGGGTGCATGTGTGAGAGCCCGACGTAGGTGAAGAACGGCTTGTCCGCAGCAGCCTGGCGGGTGATGAAGTCGGTCGCCTTCTGCACGATCAGCTCGTCCAGCAACGGTCGCACCTCCAGATTCAGCTCGCGCACGGCGGTCTGCGCACCACCTTTGGTGCCCTCCCAGAGCTGCGGCGGTTGAATTCCCTTGGCCTTGGCGATCGCGTCAAACGTGGCGTAAGACGTCCAGCCGGCCTCGTCGACGCTGTTGCGATAGCCCCACCACTCGTCGAAACCCTGGTCCGTCGGCAACCGGCCCTCGGTGTCCCCGCAGTGCCACTTGCCGAACAGCGACGTCGCATAGCCAGCCTCGGAGAGCAGGTCGGCGATCGTGTACTCCCAGGGCGCCAAGCCCGCTTTCCCTTCCCCTGCGAACGGCACCCGGAACGTACCCGACCGCACGGACTGGCGACCGGTCAAGATGGCCGAGCGCGTTGGCGTGCACTGCGACTCGACGCAGTAGTTGTTGAACCGGATGCCCTCGCCGGCTAGCCGGTCGATGCGCGGCGTCGGCGTACTCCCGCCGTAGACGCCGAAGTCGCCCCAGCCCACGTTGTCGCACAAGATGAACACCACGTTCGGCGTTCTCGCCATCGCGGCACCTCCCTAGTGCGGGCGGTCGTCGCCCGCTCACGCTCAGGATCGCGCACCACCCCGGTCGTCGCATCGCCCAAAGTAGGTGAAACCGGGCAGCTGGCCCGAGCTCGATGACGCTCTTCGTCATGGGCCCGGCGAGAGGAGGTCGCCTCACTGGGAGCCCGACGAGTGGCGAGGTCCCAGCGACGTGGATCGTTGCGATCCCGGCGACCCCACCTCGGTTGTCCTCCGTCCTGGGCGTCATCCGGAACCCCGGCGACCCGAGCGTGCGACTCCTCGGCGTGTCCAAGTCCGACCTCAGACCCGACGAGCTGCCCGCCTGGCGGCGATGAGCGAAGCTCGACGAGCTCGAGCCTGTGCACGCGCCCGCCCTCCGCGTGCTGACCTGGCAGCAACGGCTCGACCAGAAGCGCGAAGCAGTCGAGGAAGCGGATGCGCGAGGAGATTGCGAGGCGGGAATTCGTCGAGACGATCGTGCGGCAACACCGCGCCGGGGCCTACGCCGAGCGGGCATCGGAGCGCGAGCGATGTCCAGTCCGTCGTGTCAGCAGCGCGAACACGATCGTTGGCACGATCAGTGCGTACATGCCTGCGGTCGCGGGGAGCCCGGCGATCTGGGCGTACCCGATGTTCAAGGGGACAGCCAGGGCGAGGAGCATGACGCCGGCTGACGCCTCGCGCAGCGCACTGCCGGGACCGATCCCGGCAAAGCCCGAGAGCAGGGACACGCGGGGAAGGGCGGCCATTACGGGCGGCTCGAGTGGTCGTGTGGCTGGGGTACGCCGTGTCTCGCTCCGCGACCTCTCCGGGGAGCCACCCGGAGTCGGGCCTCGAGCTCGCCCGACGTCGTCATTGCCCGGCCTGTCGGCAAGCAGGCTCCTGCGACCGCCCGACTCAGGTGGCAGGTGCGAACGTGATCACCCGCGTCAGTGGACGGAGCAGGTGGCGTCGCACTGGGGCGGGACCCGCAACGCGACGATCGTGCACTGGCCCAACGGGATCGAGGACCTGGGTGGGCTGCGGTCGCAGTTCGTGCATGTCATGACGTCGCTCCGACGATCTTGGAGGCGGCCGGGCTGCCTGAGCCGACGATGGTGAAAGGGGTGCAGCAGTCGCCCATGGAGGGCACGAGCATGCTGTACACGTTGAACGGCGTGGACGCGCCGGAGCAGCATGATCTGCAAGTACTTCGAGATGTTCGCCAATCGCGGGATCTATCACCGGGGCTGGAGCGCGGTGACGAAGCACCGCACGCCGTGGGTCATGGTCGGTGGTGATCTCCCGGCGTTCGACGACGACGTGTGGGAGTTGTACGACGGCACGGCCGATTACAGCCAGGCCCGCGACCTGGCCGCCGACAAGCCGGACATGCTCGCCAAGTTGCAGCGACTCTGGCTGATCGAGGCCACCAAGTACAACGTGTTGCCCATGGACGACCGCACCGCAGAGAGAATCGTCCCAGAAATGGCTGGCCGACCAACGCTGATCAGTGGGAACTCGCAACTGTTCTTCCTTGGCATGGGACGTCTGTCGGAGAACAGCGTCGTCAGCATCAAGAACAAGTCGTTCTCGATCACCGCGAAGGTCAATGTCCCCGCAGGCGGGGCGGAGGGCGTGATCATCGCTCAGGGAGGACGGTTCGGCGGCTGGTGTCTCTACGCCAAGGACGGCAAGGCCAAGTTCGTCTACAACGTCCTGGGCATCCAGGAGTTCGCAGAGGCCGCCACGGCGATCCCCGAGGGCAAGCACCAAGTGCGGATGGAGTTCGCGTTCGGCGGCGGCCTGGCCAAGGGCGGCAACGTCTCTCTCTACTACGACGGCAACGCTGTCGGCACCGGCCGAGTCGGAATGACGCAGCCGGTGGTCTTCTCGGCCGACGAGACGACCGACATCGGGAGGGCTGAGTAAAGCTGCCTGTAGAAGGCTCGGGGCTGCATCTCGATGCCTGCGCTCGCAGATCTATGCACGACCGGGTGCGGCGATCTGGAGGGACGTTGCTACACCCGTTGCTACATTTCGCCTCAGAGCAAGGGAAAAGGCCGCCTCGGAGTCTTCCGAAACGGCCTCTGACCTGCGGTAATGGTGGTGGGCGATACTGGGATCGAACCAGTGACCTCTTCCGTGTCAGGGAAGCGCGCTACCGCTGCGCCAATCGCCCAATGCAGTCCTGCGAGGTGGAGATGGGATTCGAACCCACGTGGACGGCTTTGCAGGCCGCTGCCTAGCCACTCGGCCACTCCACCGCTGAGAAGCGTTCCTCAGTGGTGCACACGTGCCCCGATCAGAACTCATCTCCGAGCGGACGACGGGATTCGAACCCGCGACCCTCACCTTGGCAAGGTGATGCTCTACCACTGAGCCACGTCCGCGCGACCACGTGGGCCGGTCTCCCGGCGCTTCAGGCGCGACCAGAACTCTAGCCGATTCTGGGGGGTGCTCGGGTCACCCGGCAGGCGCTGTGACCTGCAGCGCCGGTCATGGGCCTCCCGTGGTGCCCGGCTGCCCGATGATCCTGCGGATCTGCGGCGCGGCGCGGCGTGCATCACACCGCCGCGGTGGTCGCCCGGATCATCGGGGCAGGGGAGCGGGGCCGATGCGTGCGCGTGGTGCCGGTGCCCGGATGCCCGGATGCCCGGCGCGCTCGGCGGTCCGGCGGCGGCCGAAGCCTCGCCACGCAGCGTCGTCACGGCGAGCGGCGTCCCTGGGCAGTGCACCCGGGCAGGTCTGTGGTGCGGCGAGGACAAGGTCCCCGGTCTGATGCCTGCGCCGTTGGTATCGTCGGGCACCGTGCCCCCCACGACCGCGCCGACCGGCGACCCCACCCGCTCCGAGTTCGACAAGATGGTCGCGGGGGAGTGGTACCGCTACCGGCACGGACCCGAGCTGGCCGGCATGACCACCGCGACCCAGCGCGCCTGCCGCGAGATCAACGAGACCTACGCGAGCGACCCCGACGCGGCCCTGGCGCTGTTCCGCGAGCTCGTGGGGACGGTCGGCGACGGTGTGGACTTCCGGCCGCCGGTCTACCTCGACTACGGCTCGCAGCTCCACATCGGCGACGGCACGTTCATCAACGCCGACTTCCTGGCCCTCGGCGGCGGCGAGATCGTGATCGGCAAGAACGTGCTGATCGGTCCGAGCGCGCGGCTCTACACCCCGAACCACTCGCTCGACCCGCAGCACCGCCTCGAGGGCTATGAGCGGGTCGAGCCCATCGTCATCGGCGACAACGTGTGGCTCGGCGGCAGCGTCGTGATCTGCCCGGGCGTGACGATCGGTGCCGGATCGGTCATCGGCGCCGGTGCTGTCGTCACCAAGGACGTGCCGGCGGGCGTCCTCGCGGCCGGGAACCCGGCTCGGGTGATCCGCACCCTCGCCTGACCGCGCGAGCGCCGTACCCGCCGCCGGCTGGCACGAGGGCGGCGCTGTCGTCTTTGGCGCCGCAGGGTCGAGCGCCCTGGCAGCTGCCACCGCGGTCCGGTTGGTGGCGGGCGGGCTACCGTTGCGTCCGGTCCAGCGATTCGGGTGGATTGCCCCGACGGTGAAGGGGACAGCGATGAGTGGCATGTCGTCGGCCAGGGAGGAACGGCACGAGCGCGCCGGTGTCGTGGTGCGCGCGGCGGTGTCCTCCGACGTGCGCGCGATTGCCGAGTTCCAGACCGCGTGCTGGCGTGAGGCGTACCTGGACCTGGTTCCGCGGAGCTATCTCGATGGCGTTGACGCGGACGCTCGTGAGATGCGCTGGCGCGAGAGGGTTGTGACAGGTACGCGCCACGTTGCCGTCGGTCGTGTCGCAGGCTCGCTCGCGGGCGTCGTCAGCTGGGGTGACTCCGCCGACTCGGGGATCCCGCCGCTGGAGCTCAAGAGTCTGTACGTGGCTGCGGCGTATCACGGCACCGACGTGGCCGCGGCACTCATCTCGCACGCTCTCGGTGACGCGCCCGCGCACCTGTGGGTCTTCGAGACCAACCCGCGTGCGCACGCCTTCTACGAGAAGTGGGGCTTCGCCTTCGACGGCCACCGGAAGATCGACCCCGACACCGGCCTGTGGGAGAGGCGCCTCGTTCGCACCTGACGCTCCTGGGGTCCGCCATCGGCGTGGTCCGCAGCGCGCGGGGTGCGGAGATGCAGGACGGCCGCCCCGGGTGAACCCGGAACGGCCTCTGAACTGCACAAGATGGTGGGCGATACTGGGATCGAACCAGTGACCTCTTCCGTGTCAGGGAAGCGCGCTACCGCTGCGCCAATCGCCCGTGAGGGGTGAAGCGTGTTGCGAGGTGGAGATGGGATTCGAACCCACGTATACGGCTTTGCAGGCCGCTGCCTCGCCACTCGGCCACTCCACCCTGAGATCGTCCTCAGCGGTGCACGAGTGCCCCGATCAAGGAGTTCATCTCCGAGCGGACGACGGGATTCGAACCCGCGACCCTCACCTTGGCAAGGTGATGCTCTACCACTGAGCCACGTCCGCGCGATCACGTCACGCCGGCTCTCACCGGCGTTCTGTGTGCGTCCCAGACTCTAACTGACTCTTTCGGGGTCCGTCCAACTGGCCTCGCCCGCGGGGGCATGCCGCGGGTCGCTACGGTGACGTCGTGGCCGTGACCAGCCGTTCCGTGGCGCCCGCCCCGCAGGTCGCCGCGGCGGGCGAGGCGTGGTTCGCCGGGCTGCGCGCGCGCGGCGTGCTCGAGCAGGTCGACCTTCGTGCGGAGCCTGAGCGGCTCACCACGCCGGGGCTCTGGGTGGTCGTGGGGGAGTTCGAGGGGCGGGTGCGGGCCTGGCGTTTCGCCGAGGTCGACCGCGACCCGGGGCCTGTGATCCCGCGGCCCGGACCGTGGGCAGGTCCGTCCGCGGATGCGTGGGCGTCGTCGATGACGCGCGACGCGTACGAGGACGCCGTGCGGCAGGTGCGTGCGGAGGTGCGGCGCGGGGGTGTCTACCAGGCGAACGTCTGCCGTGTGCTCGCGGCACCGCTGCCCCCTGGTGCGGACGGCCCGCCCGATGCGCGTGCCCTCGCTGCGGTCCTCGAGGCGGGCAACCCCGCGCCGTACGCGGGAGGAGTGAGCGTCCCCGCGGGCCCGGGCATCGAGCCGGCGTGGGTCGTGAGCGCCTCGCCCGAGCTGTTCCTGCGGGTCGACGGCGACGTGGTCACGTCGGCCCCGATCAAGGGCACCGCGGCGACCGTGGACGGGCTGCTGGCCAAGGACCGCGCCGAGAACGTCATGATCACCGACCTGGTGCGCAACGACCTGCAGCGCGTCTGCCTGCCGGGGACCGTGGAGGTGACGTCGCTGCTCGCGGTCGAGGAGCACCCGGGCCTGGTGCACCTGGTCTCGACCGTCCAGGGCGCCCTCACCCCCGACGTCGTGGGTGGTGCGCGGCTGTGGTCGACCCTGCTCGACGCCACGTACCCGCCCGGATCGGTCTCGGGGGCTCCCAAGAGCGCGGCGCTGCGCGTCATCGGGGCGCTCGAGCGGGCACCCCGGGGGCCGTACTGCGGCGCGTTCGGCTGGGTCGACGTCGCCCCCGACGGTGCGGTGCGCGCCGAGCTCGCGGTGGGGATCCGCACGTTCTGGTGGGAGCCCGACCCGGGCGTCGGCGGGGTGCTGCGCTTCGGCACCGGCGCGGGCATCACGTGGGGGAGCGACCCGGCCGCGGAGTGGGTCGAGACCGAGCTCAAGGCCCGCCGCCTGGTCGGGCTCGCCTCCCGTCCGCACTGAGCGCCTCCGCACCGCACCCCGTTGTGCCGTCCGGCGGCAACCGGCGCGCGCCGCAGCTTCACCGCCCTCTCGCGCTCGTCCGGTGCCAGACTGGCAGCCATGAGCGACCCGACAACCCCCCTGATCTGGTTCGACGGGAGCCTGCGGGCCCCCGACGACCCCCTCGTGACCGCCGTGGACCACGGCCTGACCGTGGGTGACGGCGTGTTCGAGACGTGCAGCGTGGTGCGGGGCGAGGCGTTCGCGTTGACCCGTCACCTGCGTCGGCTCACCCGCTCGGCGCGCGGCCTGGGTCTCGAGGACCCGGACGAGGCCGCGATCCGCGCCGGGGTGGCGGCTGTGCTCGCCGCCTCTGGACCCGACGTCGGGCGGCTGCGGATCACGCTCACGGCCGGTCCCGGTCCGCTCGGCTCGCACCGTTTCACCGCGGGACTCGTCCCCCAGACGGTGGTGGTCCTCGCCGGTCCGGCCACGCGCTCGGACGTCGCCCGCGCGGTGCGGGTGCCGTGGGTGCGCAACGAGCGCTCGGCGGTGGCGGGGCTCAAGACGACCTCGTACGCCGAGAACGTGGTGGCTCTCGCCGAGGCGGCCCGGCACGGCGCCGACGAGGCGCTGCTCGCGAACACAGTGGGCGAGCTGTGCGAGGGCACCGGCTCGAACGTCTTCGTCGAGCGCGACGGCGAGCTGGTCACCCCGGCGTTGTCGGGCGGGTGCCTCGCCGGCATCACGCGCGAGCTGCTGCTCGAGTGGGGCGCCGAGACGGGCCTGCCGGTTCGCGAGGCCAGGCCGGGGGAGCTGCCCCTGTCGGTCCTCGACGACGTGCTCGCCGGTGGTGCGCACCTGCTGCTGAGCGGTTCGGTGCGCAACGTGGTGCCCGTGGTGCAGCTCGACGGCCACGACGTCGCGGTCGGTCCGCTGTGCGCGGCCGCGCGCGACCTGTTCGAGTCGCGGATGGTCGAGCACCTCGACCCGTGAGGCCCGGCCACGCGACAGGCCGGTCACCCCGTGAGGGGCGGCCGGCCTGTCGCGTGTGCTGCGGGGTCGGTGCTGCGGGTTCTCAGGCGGTCAGCAACGCTGCGATGAGCGCCGAGATCTCGCTCTCCATGCGGTCGCTCTCGGATCCCAGCGGGACGAGCGCCTGCGTGGCGGTGAGGAAGCGTTCGAGGGGCTCGGCCGGGGTGGCGAGCAGCGCACTGCCCTCGACCCCGCTGAGCGACAGGAGCGCGTAGTCCGGGTCCTCGTCGCGCCAGACCTGCACGTCGCCCGTACCTGCGGGGGCCTCGCTCCGGGCGAGCATGCCCTGGACGAGAAGCTCGCGGCCGAGCAGCCAGGTCGACATCGTGTGGGGACCGGTGAAGACAGCACGGACCGTGTAGGGGTCGGCTATCCGGAACGAGATCTCTGCGGTCACCGGGATCACGCTCGCGTCGGAGCTGATCAGCTGCATGGTGACGACCTCGACGACGTCGTACGACTGCTGCGTCACCGGCGTCCTCCTGATTCGCACGTGAGTGGAGTTGCCATCATGGCAGCGGGACGGCGCTTCGTGGTGAACTTCGTCCCGGAGTTCACCCATCAGGCCGCGCGGCGAGTCCGGTTCGGAATATCGCCAAACGTTGGGTAGCATTCTCGACGTCAACCACGGTGGACGGCCTGCGGGTCGTGCAGTCGTGACGACGGGCGATTGGCTCAGTGGTAGAGCGCCTCGTTCACACCGAGGAGGTCACTGGTTCGAACCCAGTATCGCCCACATCGAGAAGACCGCCTCCGGTCAGCGACATCGCTGGTCGGAGGCGGTTCTCGTTTTCGGGCCCCGTCGCCCCTCCGCAGCCCGATCTGTCACTGGGTCTCTGCGAGACGGTGACGCCCGCCTCGGGGCGGGTGAGAATGGCTGGGGGTCCCTCATCCTCAGCGTGGGGGGCGGCCGCAGCAGGGAGGGGCCCGCCCATGACGGGTGTCGCAGTGAAGACCGCGGCCGTCACCGGCCAGCTCACACTGCCCTACGCCGAGGTCGGAGACCCTGCCGGGATCGACGTGGTCTTCGTGCACGGGTACGTGGAGTCCTGGCGGTACCTCGAGGCCCTCCTCGAACGCCTGCCACCGTTCATCCACGGCTACGCCCCGACGCAGCGCGGCCACGGTGACGCCGACCGGCCTCGCGACGGCTACCGGCCCGCCGACTACGCGGCCGACCTCGTTGCCTTCATGGACGCGGTCGGCGTCCGCCGGGCAGTCCTGGTCGGGACCTCCAGCGGCGGCCTGGTCGCCGAAGTCGTCGCCGGCAGCAGCTCCGACCGGGTCTCCGGCTTGGTGCTCGTCAGCACCCCAGCCACTCTTGCCGACAAGCCCGGCGTCGCCGAGATGTGGGAGACCATCGCGCGCCTCGAGGACCCGCTCGACCGTGCGTTCGTCGAGGGCTTCGTGCGCGCCACCAGCCCCGAGAGCTTGCCCGAGGGAGTCGTCGACGACCTCGTCGACGAGAGCCTGAAGGCTCCCGCCCGAGTCTGGAAGGGCGCCATGCGCGGGCTGATCGACTCCGACGCGACCGCGATGCTGGACCGGATCACAGCACCGACGCTCCTGATCTGGGGGGACCATGACCCGGTCGTCCCACGCAGCGACCAGGACACCATCGTGAACCGCATCCGCGGCGCCAGGCTCGTGGTGTACCCGGGCGCCGGCCACGGCGTCCACCTGGAGCAGCCCGACCGGGTCGTCAACGACCTCGCCGACTTCGTCGCCGGCCTGTCCTGACGGCAGGCCGATCCTCGTGCGGCAGGTGGCGGCCCTGGTGCGACCGAGGCCGGGTCAGGAGTCGCACCGGCGGGCCGCCACGGCGCTGACGCCGCGACGGCCCGCCGTCCAGACCAACGGCCTACGAACGCGCGCCCGTCGGCTCGGGCTCGAGAGCGGCGTCAGAGGTGGTCCCGTCCGCACCGGTCGGCAGGGTCGAGGCCGGTGTGCCCGAGCTGCGCTGCGGCATGAAGCGCTCGGGTTGCGGGTGCGGCGGGCGCGTCGCCAGGTAGCGGTCCACCAGGACGTTGACCAGCAGGCCGACCGCTCCCCAGGCCACGATGACGAGCAGGTTCTGCACCACGCCGGTGCCACCGAGATAGGTCAGCGACCGCACGGCGTCCGTGGCGGCCGCCAGCGGGAGCACGCCGTGCAATGAGCGGAACAGCTCGGGGACCATGTAGATCGACATGCCACCGCCTGAGGCCGGGACGCCCGCGAGCATCATGACGAGGGTGGCGATCGGCACGCCCGCCATGCCGATCGTCCGGGTGAGGACCGCCGTGGCGAGCGAGACGGCGAGGATCGTCACGGCTCCGAAGCCGATCAGCTGCCACGCGTTGCCGTGGACCGCTCCGATGAGGACCGAGAACAGGAACCACAGCCACACGGACATGCCGACGGCCCAGCCGAGCAGCACGGGCAGCAGCTGCTGCATCGTGCGCAGGTGCGGTGCTCCACCGCGCAGCACGGAGCAGAGCAGGAAGCCCGCCATGACCCACGCCATCGCGACGTACATGCTGTTGCTGCCCTGCAGGTCGTCCTGGGTGAGGGCCGCGACGTCCACCTGCTGGAGCGACATCCCCTGGGCGTCGGCGATCTGGGTGAAGATCGTGGAGGCGGCGCGCTGCTGCGCCATGCCCGCGCCGGACGCGGTGCGCAGGACGGCGTCCTGGCCCTCGACGCCGGGCAGCACGAACGCCGCCACGACCTCCTGCTGCGTGATCGCCTCGTCGGCCGCCGCCACGGAGTCGGCGACCCGCAGGTCGACGACGTCGCCGAGCGCCTGCTGCAGCCCGGCGGCAGCCTGACCCGCCAGCTCGCTGGTCTGGCCGACGACGGCCACCGGCATGTCCCGCACCGTCGGCGCGTGCATCGTGAAGCCCATGAGGCCGACGACGAGCACGACCAGGGTGCCGGGGAACGCGGCAGCGGCGAAGTAGCGCATCTTCTTCGAGCGGAGGGGACCCCCAGGCAGCGCGGGCAGGGGGGTGTCCGCGTCCTCGAACTTCGACGCGACGGGGATGACGTCGCCGTTCTTGCGGTCCACGACGGCCGCGAGGACGAGACCGACGACGAGCCCGACACCGAGCGTGATCAGGTGTGGCGCCAGGCCGACCCCGTCGAAGTAGAGGATCGAGCGCAGGGCCTCACCTGCTGCCGGGAGCGGGAGGACGTGGTGGGCGGCCTGGAAGAAGCCAGGCATCGACTCGACCGGCAGGGCCAGGTTCGACGCCGGCATGCCGAGCACCACGAGGAGCAGCATGCCGAGCAGGACCGCCAGCGGTCCGGCGAGCTTGGTGAAGAAGAGCTGGACGAGGGCGACAGCGGAGATGGTGAGCGCGCCGACGCCGAGGAACTCCCAGTAGTGCCCTGCGACGCCCCCGACCACCGGGCCGAGCAGCAGGTAGATCACGCTCGGCACGGCGACGGCCCAGCCGGCGAGCGCGGGCAGGAAGCGGCGGAGCCGCAGCAGGTGCGGCGTGCCCATCATCATGATGCTGATCGGCACGTATCCCGCGAGCATCATCCCCATCGCGGCGAAGAGCGCGACGGTGCCGGACGAGTCGCCCGCGGGCAGCGGCGCGACGTCCTCGATCTCGGCGGACCAGCCGAGGCCCGTGGTGGTGGACACGGCCAACGTCCGCGCGGTCTGCGCCCTGGACGCACCGCCGCCGCCGGCGACGTACACGGTCGCGGGGGCACCGTCGAGGACGGGTGGGGCGATCGCGGCGGCCACGTCCTGCGAGTCGAGCAGCGCGCGCGCCTCGGCGACGGTGGCGACCATGAGCGGCTCGACCTGGTCGTCGGGGAGGGCGTCGAGCGCAGCGAAGGTGTCGTGCGCGGCCCCGGAGTCGCTGCTGGCGCCGACGACCGCGACGGGCAGGTCGGTGACCTGCGGGGCGTGCATCGTGCCGATGTAGGTCGCGTACATCATCGTGACCATGACGAACGGGAAGGCCAGGATGCCGACGTAGCCCATGATCTTGGCCTTCACGGGGGAGGGCCCTGGCTTCGTGCGTCGCGCTGCCGACGGCTCGGTGGCGGGTGGACGCGCGTCGGCAGCGATGGCTCGCTCGGCCTCGGTCTGGTCGGGATCGGGCAGCACGATGAATGGGCTCCGTTCGGTGGGGGTTCCTCCGCACTTTACGCCACGTGGCTTAAAATCAGTGCCGCTACGATCCATGACCTGTGTCACTTCGGCACGCACGCCCTGGAGGTTCACCACCGATGACGAGGTCGGACGCAGCACGGACCGCGCTGCTCGACGTCGCCGAGAGGCTCTTCGCCGAGCACGGGATCTCCGACGTCTCCGACCGCAGGATCGCGGAGGTTGCGGGCCAGAAGAACCACTCGGCCGTCCGGTACCACTTCGGTGGCCGGGAGGGGCTCCTGTGCACCCTCGTCGAACGGCACGCGGTGGCCGTCGCCGCACAGCGACTGAGCCTCCTCGAGCAGTCCGAGTCGCTCGTGGGCGACGTGCGCGCCCTGGTGCTCCCGGTCACGGCGAACCTCGCTGAGCTCCCCACCCCGAGCTGGCGCGCCCGCTTCCTCGCCCGGGCCTTCTACCACCCGGAGACCGCACCGCTCTTCCGTGACACCTCCCGCACGAGCCTCGCCGACCGGTCGATCGGCACCTCGCTCCTCTCGCGCATGTCCGCCCTGGACCCTGGCGTCGCGCGGGGGCGTCTCAGCCTCATGATGCGGCTGGTGCTGACCTCGTGCGCCGACGTGGAGGGCGCCGCCGACCGTGACGGTGCCGACCCGCGGTGGCCCGAGGTCGGGGACTTCCTGGTCGATGCCCTCGCGGGCATGCTCACGGGTCCCTCCACCCAGACGAGCCGCTACCCCGACGTCGACTGGGCGTCGACGCAGTGGAGCGAGGTGCACGGGGCGCCGTCCGTCTGACGGTCCCGCGGTGCCGTGGGACCGTCCCTCGTCCGCCCCGCGACGGGCCGTCGGCCGTGCTGCGGCCGGACGGCCGACCAGGCTCGGTAGCATCGTGGGTGCGCCCGCCGCTCCGGCTGGCCTGACCTGAGGAGATCGCACCCGTGCCCGAGGACATCACCCTGACCGTCGACGGAACGAGCACTACGGTCGAGGCGGGGACGACGGGCACCGATCTCTTCGGCGCACGGCGTGACGTCGTCGTCGTCCGCGTGGACGGTGAGCTCCGCGACCTCGCGCTCCCGCTGCCCGACGGGGCGGTCGTCGAGGCCGTCACGATCGACTCGCCCGACGGCCTCGCGGTGCTGCGCCACTCGGCCGCGCACGTGCTCGCCCAGGCCGTGCAGGAGGTCAACCCGCAGGCGAAGCTCGGCATCGGACCGCCCATCACGGACGGCTTCTACTACGACTTCGACGTCGAGACCCCGTTCACCCCCGAGGACCTCAAGGCCCTCGAGAAGGTCATGCAGCGGATCGTCAAGGAGGGCCAGACCTTCCGTCGCTGGGACGTGACCGAGGAGGAGGCCCGCACGGCGCTGGCCGACGAGCCGTACAAGCTCGAGCTCATCGGGCTCAAGGGCACCGCCGCCGAGGCCGGCGAGGGTGCGAGCGTCGAGGTGGGTCTCGGCGGTCTGAGCATCTACCAGAACGTGCGCCGCACCGGCGAGGTCGCGTGGCAGGACCTGTGCCGCGGCCCGCACCTGCCGAGCACCAAGCTCATCGCGAACGGCTTCCAGCTCACCCGCTCGGCCGCCGCGTACTGGCGCGGGTCCGAGAAGAACCCGCAGCTGCAGCGCGTCTACGGCACGGCGTGGCCCACCAAGGACGAGCTCAAGGCGTACCTCGAGCGGCTGGCCGAGGCCGAGCGCCGCGACCACCGCCGGATCGGCGCCGAGCTCGACCTGTTCTCGTTCCCCGACGAGCTCGGCTCGGGCCTGCCGGTGTTCCACCCCAAGGGCGGCATCATCCGCAACGAGATGGAGGAGTACTCCCGCAAGCGCCACATCGAGGCGGGCTACTCGTTCGTCAACACCCCGCACATCACCAAGGGACGCCTGTACGAGGTCTCGGGCCACCTCGACTGGTACCGCGACGGCATGTTCCCCCCCATGCACATCGACGCCGAGCTCAACGACGACGGATCGGTGCGCAAGCCGGGCCAGGACTACTACCTCAAGCCCATGAACTGCCCGATGCACAACCTGATCTTCGGTTCGCGCGGGCGCTCGTACCGCGAGCTGCCGCTGCGGCTCTTCGAGTTCGGCACCGTGTACCGGTACGAGAAGTCGGGCGTCGTGCACGGCCTGACCCGCGTGCGCGGCCTGACCCAGGACGACGCGCACATCTACTGCACCCGCGAGCAGATGAAGGACGAGCTCACCACCACGCTGCAGTTCGTCCTCGACCTGCTCAAGGACTACGGCCTCGAGGACTTCTACCTCGAGCTCTCGACCCGCAACCCCGAGAAGTCGGTGGGCTCGGAGGAGGTCTGGGACGAGGCGACGCGGACGCTCGCCGAGGTCGCCGAGGCGTCCGGGCTCGAGCTCGTCCCCGACCCGGGCGGCGCGGCGTTCTACGGCCCGAAGATCTCGGTCCAGGCGCGTGACGCGATCGGGCGGACGTGGCAGATGTCCACGATCCAGCTCGACTTCAACCTGCCCGAGCGCTTCGAGCTCGAGTTCACGGCGGCGGACGGTTCGCGGCAGCGCCCGGTGATGATCCACCGCGCGCTGTTCGGCTCGATCGAGCGCTTCTTCGGCGTGCTGACCGAGCACTACGCGGGGGCGTTCCCGGCCTGGCTGGCGCCCGTGCAGGTGCTCGCGGTGCCGGTGGCCGAGCCGTTCAACGACTACCTCGCCGACGTCGTGGCCCAGCTGCGGGCGCAGGGCATCCGCGCCGAGCTGGACACGGGCGACGAGCGCTTCGGCAAGAAGATCCGCAACGCCAGCACGCAGAAGATCCCGTTCGTGCTGATCGCCGGCGGGGACGACGTCGACGCGGGCGCGGTGTCGTTCCGCTACCGCGACGGGCGCCAGGACAACGGCGTGCCGGTGGCCGAGGCCGTCGAGCGCGTCGTGGCGGCCGTGCGCGACCGCGTCCAGGTCTGAGCGCGCCGTGAGCGACGACGCCGACGACCCCGTCGAGGTCGAGCAGCCGGGCGATCACCCCGGTGTGCCCGACGGCTTCGAGCGGCTGTGGACCCCGCACCGGATGGCGTACATCGGCGGCGAGAACAAGCCGACCGACGCGACGGCCGGTGCGGGCTGCCCGTTCTGCCGCACGCCGCACCTGAGCGACGAGGAAGGTCTGGTCGTCGCTCGCGGCGGGGCCGCGTACGTGGTGCTCAACCTGTACCCGTACAACTCGGGCCACCTGCTCGTGTGCCCGTACCGGCACGTCGCCGACTACACCGACCTCACGCCCGAGGAGGTCGCCGACGTCGCCGAGCTGACCCGCACGGCGATGCGCGTCGTGCGCGAGGTGTACGCCCCGCAGGGCTTCAACCTGGGCATGAACCAGGGCGACGTCGCGGGCGCCGGCATCGCGGCGCACCTGCACCAGCACGTCGTGCCCCGCTGGGGCGGCGACTCGAACTTCCTGCCGATCGTCGCGCGCACGCGCGCACTGCCCGAGATCCTGGGCGACACCCGGGCGCGCCTCGCTGCGGCGTGGCCGTCTGACCTGAAGGGATGACCACGGCGTGCTGAACCGACTGCGGGGGCTCATGACACGCGTCATGACGCCCCTGGCCGACGCCCTGCTGCGACATGGGGTCTCACCCGACGCGGTGACGATCACGGGGACGCTTGCCGTCGTCGTGACGGCGCTGTGGGCCTATCCGACGGGCCATCTGCTGCTCGGCACGCTCGTGATCTCGGCGTTCGTCCTCACGGACTCGCTCGACGGCGTGATGGCCCGCCGGGCCGGACGGTCGAGCGCGTGGGGCGCGTTCCTCGACTCGACCCTCGACCGGTTCGGCGACGCCGCGATCTTCGCGGGGCTCGTGCTGTGGTTCTTCGGGACGGGCGACGACCGCGTGGCCGGGGTCCTGGCCCTCGCGTGCCTCGTGCTCGGCTCGATCGTGCCCTACGCGCGGGCCCGGGCCGAAGGGCTCGGCATGACGGCTGCGGTGGGTATCGCCGAGCGGGCCGACCGGCTCGCGGCGGTCCTCGTGGCATGCGCCCTCGTCGGGGTCGGGCTGCCGTCGGTCGTGCTCACGGTCGTCCTCGGGCTGCTCGCGCTCGCCTCGGCCGTCACGGTGGGCCAGCGGATGGCCGCCGTGCGGCGGCAGGTCGAGGCTGCTCGGTGAAGAGCCCCGACCTTGCTCCGCTGTACCTGCTGGGGCTGCGCGGGGCGGGCCGGGTCCCCGGGCCGCTGCTGCGGGGTGCGTGCAACCTGGGTGCCGACGTCGCGTGGCTGCGGCACGGGTCCGGCGTGCGCCAGCTCGAGAGGAACCTGCGCCGGGTGCGTCCGTGGATGGACGACCGTGAGCTGCGGCGGCTCAGCCGCGCCGGCATGCGCTCGTACATCCGCTACTTCGGCGAGGCGTTCGCGGTCGGGTCGCTGACGCGCGAGCAGATCCTCGCCCGGGTGCGGGTCGTCGGGCGCGAGAACGTCCAGCCGTCGCTCGACGAGGGGCGCACCGTCGTCGCGGCCCTGGGACACATGGGCAACTGGGACCTCGCCGGGGCGTGGGGGACCGTCGACCTCGCGCCCGTGACCACCGTCGCCGAGCGCCTCAAGCCCGAGGAGCTGTTCCAGGCGTTCCTGCGGTTCCGCGAGGACCTGGGGATGCGGATCATCCCGCTCGCCCCGGGCGGCGAGGTGTTCCGTGAGCTCCTGCGCGTGGCGCGCACGGGTCCCGGCCTGCTCCCGCTGCTCGCCGACCGCGACCTCACGGCGCGCGGCGTCGAGGTCGACCTGTTCGACGAGCGGGCCCGGGTCGCGGCAGGGCCGGCCGCGCTGGCCGTGTCGACGGGCGCGCCGTTGGTCGCGATCAGCGTCCACTACGAACGGCTGCACGGCGAGCGCCGCCGGGTCGCCGGGTCGCCCTGGGGCGTCGTCGTCACGTTCCACCCGCCCGTCGTGCCGCCGACGACCGGATCGCGACGCGAGCAGGTGGCCGTGACCACCCAGCGATGGGTCGACCAGCTCGCCGGAACGATCGAGAACCACCCGGAGGACTGGCACATGCTGCAGAAGGTGTTCGTCGCCGACCTGGATCCCGAGCGGTACGCCGCCACGGTGGCCGCCTCGGAGGCGGAGCGGTGAGCGAACCGGCTGACGCGCGACCGCTGCGCATCGGGATCGTCTGCCCGTACTCGTTCGACGTCCCGGGTGGCGTGCAGTTCCACGTGCGGGACCTGGCCGAGGCGCTGATCGCGCGCGGGCACGAGGTGTCGGTGCTGGCCCCGGCCGACGACGAGACCCCGATCGCGTCGTACATGACGTCCGCGGGGCGGGCCGTGCCCGTGCGGTACAACGGCGCCGTCGCGCGGCTCACCTTCGGCCCGGTCACCGCCGCGCGGGTGCGGCGCTGGCTCGCCGCGGGGGAGTTCGACGTGCTGCACCTGCACGAGCCCGTGACCCCGAGCCTGAGCATGCTCGCGCTGTGGATCGCGGACGGCCCCATCGTGGCGACGTTCCACACCGCGCTGCTGCGCTCGCGCACCCTGCAGGCCGCCTACCCGTTGGTGCGGCAGTCGCTCGAGAAGATCAGCGCCCGGATCGCGGTCTCGGAGGACGCCCGACGCACCCTCGTGGAGCACCTGGGCGGTGACGCGGTCGTGATCCCCAACGGGGTGTACGTCGACGCGTTCGCCGACGCGACGAGCGACCCGCGCTGGGTCGGCACACCGCAGGCACCGACCGTGGCGTTCCTGGGGCGGCTCGACGAGTCGCGCAAGGGCCTCGCGGTGCTGCTCAGCGCGGTGCCCGAGATCTTGCGGCACCGCCCGGGGACCCGGTTCCTCGTCGCGGGGCGCGGCGAGACGGGCCCCGACGACGTGCGTGCGCTCATCGGCGACAACGCCGACGCGGTCGAGTTCCTGGGGGGCATCAGCGACGAGGAGAAGGCCCGGCTGCTCGCGTCGGTCGACGTGTACTGCGCGCCGCAGACGGGCGGCGAGAGCTTCGGCATCGTGCTCGTCGAGGCCATGAGCGCGGGTACCGCCGTCGTCGCGTCCGACCTCGGTGCGTTCCGGCGCGTGCTCGACGAGGGGCGGGCGGGCGCGCTGTTCCGCACGGGCGACTCGCAGGACCTGGCACGCACGCTGCTGGCGGTCCTCGGCGACGACGAGCGCCGGCGCGAGCTGGTCGCCCGCGGCAGCGAGGCCGTGCGGCGCTACGACTGGTCGTCGGTCACGCACGAGGTGCTGACGGTGTACGAGATGGTCGTCGAGGACCGGGAGTCGCCCGTGCGGGAGGACCCCTCCTCGCGGCGCGGCTCGCGGCTCCTGGATCGACGGCGCGGACGAGGTGAGGCGCGATGAGCTGGTCCGAGGGTGCTGTGCTCGCCGCCGCGCTGATCGCGCTGACCGTGTGGTGGGTGTGGGTCGCGGCCTCGCGGCTCGACCGGCTGCACCGCAAGGTCGCCGCGTCGCGCGCGGTGGTCGACGCGCAGCTGCTGCGCCGGGCGACGGCCGCGTCGACGCTCGCCGCGTCGGGGCTCATGGACCCGGTGAGCTCGCTGCTCGTCGGTGAGGCGGCCTGGGGTGCGCTGGCTGCCGGTGGCCAGGACGTCTCGGGGCTCGCGGCGCTCCCGCTCGACCTCGACGGGGTCGGCGCACGCGCGGGGGACCCGCACCTGCAGCAGCACGACCGGGGGCTCGCCGAGAGCGAGCTGTCGGCGACGCTGCGCGCCGTGCTGGACGACGTCGACGAGGTGGCCGAGCTGCGCGAGGAGCCGGGCGGGGACATGCTGCTCGACGCGATCGCCGCGTCCTGGTACCGCACGCAGCTGGCACGGCGCTTCCACAACGAGGCGGTGGCGCAGACCCAGCGGGTCCGCAAGGGGTGGATCGTGCGGCTGCTGCGCCTCGCGGGTCACGCCCCGGTGCCCCAGACCCTCGAGCTCGACGACGCGTGGCCGGACGCCCTCGGGCGGCCCGGCCGACCGGCTGCTTCCGCAGGTCGGAACGGCGAGACCGGGCGAGAACCCCACGGTCTAGGATGAATCGAGGACGCCTTCCCAGGGTGTTCGCCACCCTTCCCGCCCGTTCGATCGTGAGGCCAGCGTGACCACTGAACGCAGCACGTCCGCCCCGTCCGCACCCGGTGGTGCCGTCGGGACCGCCCGCGTCAAGCGCGGCATGGCCGAGATGCTCAAGGGCGGCGTGATCATGGATGTCGTGACGGCCGAGCAGGCCAAGATCGCCGAAGACGCCGGCGCGGTCGCCGTGATGGCGCTCGAGCGGGTCCCGGCCGACATCCGGGCCCAGGGCGGGGTCGCGCGGATGAGCGACCCGGACCTGATCGACGCGATCATCTCGACGGTGTCCATCCCCGTCATGGCCAAGGCCCGGATCGGCCACTTCGTCGAGGCCCAGGTGCTCGAGAGCCTCGGCGTCGACTACATCGACGAGTCCGAGGTGCTGACCCCGGCCGACTACGCGCACCACATCGACAAGTGGGCCTACACCGTCCCGTTCGTGTGCGGTGCGACGAACCTGGGGGAGGCGCTGCGGCGCATCACCGAGGGCGCGGCGATGATCCGCTCGAAGGGGGAGGCCGGCACGGGCGACGTCTCGAACGCGACGACGCACATGCGCACGCTCCGGGACGAGATCCGCCGCCTGACGTCGCTGCCCGAGGACGAGCTGTTCCTCGCCGCGAAGGACCTGCAGGCGCCGTTCGACCTGGTCCAGGAGGTGGCCCGGACGGGCAAGCTGCCCGTGGTCCTGTTCACCGCGGGGGGCATCGCGACCCCGGCCGACGCGGCGATGATGATGCAGCTCGGTGCGGAGGGCGTGTTCGTCGGATCGGGCATCTTCAAGTCCGGCAACCCGGCCGAACGTGCTGCCGCGATCGTCAAGGCGACGACGTTCTTCGACGACCCGGACGTCATCGCGAAGGTCTCGCGGGGGCTCGGCGAGGCGATGGTCGGCATCAACGTCGACGACGTGCCCGTCGCGCACCGCCTGGCTGAGCGGGGCTGGTGACCGAGCCGGTCCACGGTCCGGTCCACGCCCTGGGCTCCGAGTGGGTCGAGGGCGCGGACGGGCTGCGGTTCCGCCGGGCGGCGCGGGTGATCCTGCTGGACCCGCAGGACCGGGTGCTGCTCATGCGCGGGCACGACGCGGACCAGCCGAGCCGGAGCTGGTGGTTCCTTGTCGGCGGGGGCATCGACCCGGGCGAGGACGCACGCACGGCCGCGCTGCGCGAGGTGCGCGAGGAGACGGGCATCGAGCTCGCCGCGGACGCGCTGGTCGGGCCCGTCCTCACGCGCTCGGCGGTCTTCGACTTCTTCGCCGAGCACTGCCGGCAGGACGAGGAGATCTTCGTCGCGCGGCTCGGGCACGGCGTGGGCTCCGACGTCGACGCGCTCAGTCGCGAGGGCTGGACCGACATCGAGCTCGACCTGGTCGACGAGCTGCGCTGGTGGGACCTCGACGAGCTCGCGCAGGTGCGCCAGGAGGTCTTCCCGGAAGGGCTGGTCGACCTCGTGCGTGGGCTCCTGCCGGGCTGGGACGGGCAGACCCGGCATCTGGGGGACTGTCGCGGCTGAGGCCCGTGACCGGGGACACGCCGCAGGCAGGACCTGCGTCGTCACATGCCGGTGACATCGAGGGGTTACCGTGCGGTACGTGCCCACCTCGACCTCACCTGTCATCCGTATGCAGCGCAGCGGGATCCGCAGCGTCATGGAGCTCGCCATGCTCGACCCGACGGCGATACGCCTCGAGCTGGGCGAGCCTGACGTCTCCACCCCCGCGCACGTGATCGAGGCGGCGGCCCGCGACGCGCGCCACGGCCACACCGGCTACACGTCGAGCGTGGGCTCGCTCGAGCTGCGCACGGCCCTGGCCCGCAAGGTCACCGAGATCAACGGCCTGCCCACGTCGCCCGACGAGGTGGTCGCCACGCACGGGGCCATGCACGGTCTCGCGATGGCCATCAACGCGCTCATGGGCCCGGGCGACGAGATGCTCGTCCCCGACCCCGAGTTCCCCAACTGGCGGATGGCCGCCACGGCCGTGGGCGTCGACGTCGCGACGTACCCGGCGCGGGCCGCGGCCGGCTTCGTGCCCACCCTCGAGGACATCGAGGCCGCCGTGACGCCGCGCACCAAGGTGCTGCTCGTGAGCTCGCCCAACAACCCGACGGGTGCGATGTACCCCGCGCACGTGCTCGAGGGCATCGTCGACATCGCCCGGCGCCACGACCTGTGGGTGTTCTCGGACGAGTGCTACGAGGCGATCACGTTCGGCCCTGAGCACGTGAGCCCGGCCCGCTACGACACCGACGGGCGGGTCGTCACGTTCTTCACGTTCTCCAAGACCTACGCCATGACGGGGTGGCGGCTCGGCTACGTCGTGACGAGAGACGACGTGGTGCACGACCTGCTGGGCCAGGTCGCCGAGGCGACCGTCGCGTGCCCGTCGTCGGTGAGCCAGCGTGCCGCGCTGGCGGCCCTCGCCGGCCCGCAGGACGACGTCCGTGACGCCGTCGCCCGCTACCGCGAGCGTCGCGACGCCGCGGTCGCGCTGCTCGCGGCCCGCGGCATCCCGTGCGTGCGGCCCGACGGCGCGTTCTACCTCATGGTCGACATCACGCGCGCGACCCCGGACAGCGACGAGTTCGCGCTGCGGCTGCTGCGCGAGAAGCACGTCTCGGTCTCTCCCGGCACCGCGTTCGGGGCGGGCGGCGCAGGCCAGGTACGGGTGTCGCTCGCGTCCGACCGCACCGCGATCCTCACGGGTCTCGAGCGGCTGGCCGACCTCGTCGACGAGTGGGCCGCGACCCCGACGGCCGCTGTCCCGGTCGCGGCGGCGCACGCGGACTGACGCGCCGTAGGATCGGCGACCGTGACGGCGACCATCGGCATCCTGGCCCTGCAGGGCGACGTGCGCGAGCACGCGCGTGCGCTCGAGCACGCGGGGGCCCGTGCCGTGCCGGTGCGCCGGACCGCCGAGCTCGAGGCGGTGGACGGCCTGGTGATCCCGGGCGGGGAGTCCACGACCATCGACAAGCTGCTGCGCGCGTTCGAGCTGTTCGAGCCGCTGCAGCAGCGGCTCCGTGAGGGCCTGCCCACCTACGGCTCGTGCGCCGGGATGATCCTGCTCGCCGACCGGGTGCTGGGCGGTGCCGAGGGCCAGCAGACGCTCGGCGGCCTCGACGTCACCGTGCGCCGCAACGCGTTCGGCAGGCAGGTCGACTCGTTCGAGACGGACCTGGCGTTCGAGGGGATCGAGGACTCGGTCGAGGACCCGCTGCACGCCGTGTTCATCCGTGCGCCGTGGGTCGAGGAGGTCGGCCCGGAGGTCACCGCGCTCGCGCGCGTCGAGAACGGTCCCGCCGCCGGTAGGATTGTCGCGGTGCGCCAGGGCCCACTGCTCGCGACCTCCTTTCATCCGGAGGTCACCGGAGACTCGCGGGTGCACCGACTGTTCGTGCAGATCGTCCGCGACAGCCGCTGATCCGCCCGACGCGGGGCAGGTCGGGCTCGCAGGGCGGAACCGAAGGGGTAGAGCGATGTCGGGTCACTCCAAGTGGGCCACCACCAAGCACAAGAAGGCCGTCGTCGACGCCAAGCGGAGCAAGCTCTTCGCGAAGCTCATCAAGAACATCGAGGTCGCGGCGCGCACGGGCGGCGGCGACGTCGCGGGCAACCCGACGCTGTTCGACGCGATCCAGAAGGCCAAGCGGACGTCGGTCCCGATCGACAACATCAACCGTGCGGTCAAGCGGGGCTCGGGCCAGGAGGCAGGCGGCGCGGACTACCAGACGATCATGTACGAGGGCTACGGCCCCGGCGGGATCGCTGTGCTCGTCGAGTGCCTCACCGACAACCGCAACCGTGCCGCGTCGGACGTGCGGGTCGCGTTCACGCGCAACGGCGGCCAGATGGCCGACCCGGGCTCGGTGTCGTACCTGTTCTCGCGTCGCGGGGTCGTCATGGTGCCCAAGGAGGGCACCGACGAGGACGCCGTGATGGAGGCCGCGCTCGACGCCGGCGTCGAGGAGGTCAACGACTTCGGCGACTCGTTCGAGGTCCTGTCGGCCGCGACCGACCTGGTCCCCGTGCGGACGGCCCTGCAGGAGGCCGGCATCGAGTACGACTCCGCGGACGTCGTGTTCTACCCCGCGACGCAGATCGAGGTCGACGTCGAGGGTGTCCGCAAGATCATGCGCCTGATCGACGCGCTCGAGGACTCGGACGACGTGCAGAACGTCTACGCGAACTTCGACGCCTCCGACGAGGTCATGGCCGAGCTCGACGCCGAGTGACGTTCCTGTCCGGCTCGCCGGGCGGCGCTGCCGCCCGGCGTGGCCCGGCGCTGGGAGACTGAGCGCGTGCGCGTCCTCGGAGTCGACCCCGGCCTGACCCGGTGCGGTCTCGGCGTGGTGGACGGCCTGGCGGGGCGCCGCGTGCGTCTCGTCGCCGTGGGGGTGGCGCGGTCGGACGCCTCGCACGAGGTCGACCAGCGACTGCTCGCGATCGCCCTGCAGCTCGACGAGTGGATCGAGGAGCACGCTCCCGACACCGTCGCCATCGAGCGGGTCTTCGCGCAGCACAACCTGAGCACGGTGATGGGCACCGCACAGGTGGCGGGGGTCGCGATGCTCGCGGCTGCGCGCCGTCGCATCCCTGTCGCGCTGCACACCCCGAGCGAGGTCAAGGCCGCGGTCACCGGCAACGGGCGTGCCGAGAAGGCCCAGGTCCAGGCGATGGTGCAGCGGCTGCTCTCGCTCGACGAGCTGCCCCGCCCGGCCGATGCCGCCGACGCGCTCGCGCTGGCCATCTGCCACCTGTGGCGCCCGGCGGGCGCGCTCGGCTCGCCGCAGCGTGCCCCCGGCTCGCTCACGTCCGCCCAGCGCGCGTGGGCGGCGGCCGAGCAGGCTGCGCGCCGCGGCGGACGCCCCTGAGCGGTGCGTGTCGTTCGTACACGTGTTCGTGCGCGTGGGATAGTGCGGGGGGCGCGAGAGCTCGCGCCCAGGACGAGGAGAGGGAGCCACGGTGATCGCGTCGGTACGGGGCACGGTGCTGGCGGTGCGGCTCGATGCCGCGGTGGTCGAGGTCGGCGGCGTCGGGATGCTGGTGCAGGCCACGCCCACCACGCTCGGTGCGCTCCGCGTCGGTGCCGAGGCGCTGCTGTGGACGTCGCTCGTGGTCCGCGAGGACTCGCTGACGCTGTTCGGTTTCGCCGAGGCGGACGAGCGCGAGGTCTTCGAGGTGCTCCAGACGGTCAGCGGCGTCGGGCCGCGCCTGGCCCTGGCGATGCTCGCTGTGCACTCGCCCGACGCGTTGCGTCGAGCCGTGGGGTCGGAGGACCTGGCCGCGCTCAAGCGGGTCCCGGGCATCGGGCACAAGGGTGCCCAGCGCATCGTGCTCGAGCTCGGTGCCCGGTTGGGGGCGCCCACGACCGTCGGTGGCGCCGAGGCGTCGGCGACGGCGGCCCCGACCGACCGCCGGCTCCAGGTCGTCGAGGCGCTCGTCGGGCTCGGCTGGAACGTGCGGGCGGCCGAGGACGCCGTGGCGCAGGTGCTCGCGGGCAGCGACGCCCCGGTCGGTGCGCAGGAGGTCGCGGGCGTCCTGCGTGCCGCGCTGCGTTCGCTGGGTGGCGGGCGTGCCTGACGACCGCGAGGACGAGGTGACCACCGAGCGCGTGCACCCCGGCGAGGACGACTCGATCGTCCGCTCGACCGCCGACGACCTCGAACGCGCCGCCGAGGCCGCGCTCCGGCCCCGACGGCTCGACGAGTTCGTGGGCCAGCACGTCGTGCGCGACCAGCTCTCGCTCGTGCTGCAGGCGGCGATGGGCCGCGGCAAGGCGCCCGACCATGTGCTGCTCTCGGGACCTCCCGGGCTCGGCAAGACGACGCTCGCGATGATCATCGCCGCCGAGCTCGGTGCGTCGCTGCGGGTCACGAGCGGCCCCGCGATCCAGCATGCGGGCGACCTCGCGGCGGTGCTGTCCTCGCTCGAGGAGAACGAGGTGCTGTTCCTCGACGAGATCCACCGGCTGGCACGTCCGGCCGAGGAGCTGCTGTACGTCGCGATGGAGGACTTCCGGGTCGACGTGATCGTGGGCAAGGGGGCCGGGGCCAGCGCGATCCCGCTGTCGCTCCCACCGTTCACCGTGGTGGGTGCGACCACCCGCGCCGGACTGCTGCCCGCACCCCTGCGTGACCGCTTCGGCTTCACGGGCCACCTGGACTTCTACTCGGCCGACGAGCTCGAGCGCGTGCTGACTCGGTCGGCGGGCCTGCTGGGCGTGCCGCTCGACGCCGACGCGGCCGGCGAGATCGCCTCGCGCTCGCGCGGCACGCCCCGCATCGCGAACCGGCTGCTGCGCCGGGTCCGGGACTGGGCGCAGGTGCGGGGCGACGGCCGGCTGTCGCTCGCCGCCGCGCGCGCCGCGCTCGAGGTCTACGAGGTCGACGCGCTCGGCCTGGACCGCCTCGACCGCGCGGTGCTGACGGCGCTGTGCACCCGGTTCGGGGGTGGCCCCGTGGGGCTCACGACGCTCGCGGTGGCCGTGGGGGAGGAGCCCGAGACGGTCGAGACCGTGGCCGAGCCCTTCCTGGTGCGCGAAGGGCTCGTCGGACGCACGCCCCGGGGGCGGATCGCGATGCCCGGCGCATGGGCGCATCTGGGGCTCACGGCACCCCCTGCGGCGGGAACCTTGTTCTCCTGACGATCGTTCTTCCAGGAGCCGGCCCGCGCGCCTCGCACGTCTGTCACGTGCGGACGCGCCCAGGATGTTGGGCACGGGCAGCCGAGGCGCCTAGACTTCGGCGGACATCACGACCCAGATGGAGACTCAGCCTTTCATGGACGCTTCGTTCCTCCTCATCATCGCTCTCGCCTTCGGCGCGATGTGGCTCATGACCAGCCGCACCCGCAAGCAGCAGCGACAGGTATCCGACTTCCGGGCGAACCTCGAGGTGGGTCAGGAGGTCATGACCGGGTCGGGTCTGTTCGGCACCATCGTGGCGATCGACGACGACATCATCACGCTCGAGTCGACGCCCGGCAACGAGTCGCGCTGGCTGCGTGCCGCGATCGCGAAGCTGGTCGAGCCGCCGGTCGAGGACGAGTCGGACGGGGACGACGACGAGGACTACGACGAGGACGACGAGAACGAGTCGTACGGCGCAGCCGACGACGAGGTCATCGAGGTCCCGGACGACCTGTCCACGCTGCCGCCCGCCCGCGACGACACCGACGACGACGAGAAGAAGTAGCCCTCAGCCCCGCGGCGCCCGGCGCCGCGCGGGAACGGTCCCACCGTCCGGTCAGTCCCGGGCGGTGCGCGCACGAGAGAAGACACTCCGTTGGCCCAGCCCCCCACCCGCCGCTCGCGGCCGGTCCGCACGCTCGTCGTGCTCGGTGCCCTCCTGGTCGCCCTGTTCGGCACCATCTTCACCGGCACCCAGCTCTCGGACGCGTCGTGGACGCCGAAGCTGGCGCTCGACCTCGAGGGCGGTACGCAGATCATCCTGACGGCCGTCACCGAGAACGACGAGCCGATCACGTCGGAGACGATCTCGCAGGCGATCAACGTGATCCGCCAGCGCGTCGACTCCTCGGGGGTCTCCGAGGCGGAGATCACGAGCCAGGGTGGGCGCAACATCGTCGTCTCGCTGCCCGGCACGCCGAACGAGGAGACGATCGCCCTCGTCAGCAAGTCGGCGCAGCTGACGTTCCGGCCCGTGCTGGCGGTCGCCGCCCCGACCCCGACGACCGACACCGCGACACCCGCGCCCGAGTCCACCGAGAGTGCGACCGAGGCGCCGAGCGAGGGCGCGACGGAGGGCGCGACCGAGGCGCCGAGCGCCGAGCCGTCCGCCGAGGCCACGGCACCCTCGGACACGCCGACCAAGGCAGCGCCCGACTCGCCGAGCGACACGGAGTACTACGTGACGCCCGCGGTCGAGGCGGCGTTCAACGCGTTGGACTGCACCGACCCGGCGAACCTCGTCGGCGGTGAGCTCTCGCCCGCCGACAAGGCCCTCGTGACGTGCGACACCGACGGCACGGCCAAGTACCTGCTCGGCCCGGTCGAGGTCAAGGGCACCGAGGTGTCCTCCGCGACCTCCGGCCTGGGGCGAAGCTCGACGGGCGTCCAGACCAACCAGTGGGTCGTCGACCTCAAGTTCAACTCCGAGGGCACCAAGCTCTTCCGGGACACGACGACGCGCCTGCAGGCCCTGTCGTCGCCGCAGAACCAGTTCGGGATCGTGCTCGACGGCCTCGTCGTCTCGGCGCCGTCGCTCGATCCTGGCGTCATCATCAGCAACGGCGAGGCCCAGATCTCGGGCTCGTTCACGCGGGAGACCGCCGCGACGCTCGCCAACCAGCTCAACTTCGGTGCGCTGCCCCTGACGTTCACGATGCAGAGCCAGGAGCAGATCTCCGCGACGCTCGGCACCGAGCAGCTCCAGAAGGGGCTCATCGCGGGCGCCATCGGCCTGCTGCTCGTCGTCGTCTACTCGCTGTTCCAGTACCGCGCGCTCGGTCTCGTGACCGTCGCGTCGCTGCTGATCGCCGGGATCGTGACGTTCGGCGTGATCTCGCTGCTGTCGTGGACGCAGGGCTACCGGTTGTCGCTGCCCGGTGTCGCCGGGTTGATCGTCGCCATCGGCATCACCGCGGACTCGTTCATCGTGTACTTCGAACGCATCCGTGACGAGCTGCGCGACGGGCGGACCCTGGGGGCCGCGGTCGACCGCGGGTGGGACCGCGCCCGGCGCACGATCCTGGCGTCCGACGCTGTCAACTTCCTCGCCGCCGTGGTGCTGTACTTCCTGGCGGTCGGCGGGGTCCGCGGGTTCGCGTTCACGCTCGGCCTGACCACGCTGATCGACCTCCTCGTGGTCTTCTGCTTCACGCACCCGCTCATGACGCTGATCGCGCGGACGCCGTTCTTCGCCGAGGGCCACCGGTTCTCGGGTCTCGACCCGCGCCGTCTCGGCGTCTCCACGACCCGCTACGTCGGACGCGGCAAGGTCGTCACGAAGGGCGCCGCAGGGGCGGGCGAGACGCACGCGCTCGACGCTGACCACCGTGTCCCCGTCGGTGCCGGCGTCAGCGGGCACACGATGACCATCGCGGAGCGCCGGGCGGCTGAGCGTGCCGCCGCGGAAGGCCGCAGCACCAGCAACGGGTCCGTCGAGGAGCCCGAGGCCGCCGCTGAGCAGCCCGGGACGTCGAACGGCGCCAGCACACCTCCGGATGAGTCGGGCGAACAGCGCGGGTCCGGTCGCACCGAGGGGAACGAGCACTGATGGCCGTCGGATTCGCCCAGTGGGGCAACGACCTGTACACCGGGCGCCGCTCGTACGACATCGTCGGACGTCGCCGCACCTGGTACCTGATCTCGGCCGTGCTGGTCGTGCTCTCGGGCCTGCTGCTGATCTGGCCGGGGCTGAACCCCGGCATCGAGTTCCGCGGCGGCTCGCAGTTCGTCGTCTCGGGGGTGTCCGAGACCGACCAGACGCTCGCGAGCGACGTGATCGAGGAGATCGCCCCCGAGGAGGTGCCGCGCGTCACGACCGTCGGCGGCTCGGCGCTGCGCATCCAGACCGTCGCCCTCGACCCCGACCAGCTCGAGCAGGGTCGCGAGGCGCTCGCCGAGGCGTTCGGTGTGACGGTCGACGACGTCGCGAGCTCGTTCGTCGGTCCGTCGTGGGGCAAGGACGTCTCCCAGAAGGCCATCAACGGCCTGGTGGTCTTCCTGGTGCTCGTCGCCGCCGTCATGACGCTGTACTTCCGCAACTGGCGCATGGCCGCGGCCGCACTCATCGCGCTGTTCCACGACCTGATCATCACGGTCGGGATCTACGCGGCGGTGGGCTGGGAGGTCACGCCGGCCACGGTGATCGGCTTCCTGACGATCCTCGGGTACTCGATCTACGACACCGTCGTGGTCTTCGACAAGGTCCGTGAGAACACTGTCGACGCCCTCGACCAGACGCGCTACACCTATGCCGAGAAGGCGAACCTCGCCGTCAACCAGACGCTCGTGCGTTCGATCAACACGTCGGTCGTCGCCCTGCTGCCCGTCAGTGCGATCCTGTTCATCGGGGCGTTCCTGCTCGGTGCCGGAACGCTGCGGGACATCGCCCTCGCGCTCTTCGTCGGCATGGCCGTCGGGACGTTCTCCTCGATCTTCCTCGCGACGCCCGTCGAGGTGACGCTGCGGGAGCGCGAGCCCAAGATCGTGGCGCACACCGCCAAGGTCCGCGCCGCCCGTGCGGCCGCGGCCGAGGGCGGGTCCGAGGGCGAAGCAGCGGCGCCGGTGCTGCACGTCGGGCAGCTCCGCCCCGGCACCCACCTCGGTACCGCCGCACAACCCCGTCGTCGCAAGCCAGGGAAGAAGTAGCACCTCATCATGTCTGCACCACTGCGCGGAGACGCGCTCGTCGCCCGGGTCCACGAGCTCGTCCGGGACGTCCCGGACTTCCCGACGCCCGGCGTCGGCTTCAAGGACATCACGCCGCTCCTGGCGGACGCCGAGGCGTTCGCCGCCGTCGTCGCCGAGATCGCCGGCAGCGTCGACGGTCCGGTCGACCTCGTCGCGGGCACGGAGGCGCGCGGGTTCATCCTCGCCGCCCCCGTGGCCGTGGCGCTCGGCGCGGGCTTCGTGCCGATCCGCAAGCACGGCAAGCTTCCCGGCCCCACGGCTGCGGAGGAGTACACGCTCGAGTACGGCACCGCCACGGTCGAGGTCCACCCGTTCACGGTGCCCGAGGGCTCCCGTGTCCTGGTGGTCGACGACGTGCTCGCCACCGGCGGGACGGCTGCGGCCACGATCCGGCTCCTCGAGCGGTGCGGCGCGCACGTCGTCGGGCTGTCGTTCCTGGTCGAGCTCGGGTTCCTGGCGGGGCGCGACGTCCTGGCCGGTCACCGTGTCGAGTCCCTCATCACCGTGAACTGACAGGTCGTCGACGTAGACTTCTGCGGATCGGACCCGTCAGAGGCCCGTGCTGCGAGCGACCCGCGGAAGGGGTGACACATGAGCGACGACGTACGCACGAACGCCGCGGACGTCCCTGCGGCCGTGACCGACGGTGTGCCCTCGAGCAGGGTGCGGTCGCGGCTCGCCCGCTTCGGGACGCGCGGACAGGCCACCTCACCCGCCCTCGAGCCGCTGCTGCAGGCCATCCGCACCAACCACCCGAAGGCCGACCTGTCGGTCGTCGAGCAGGCCTACGTCGTGGCCGAGCGGGCGCACCGCGGTCAGCTGCGCAAGAGCGGCGACCCGTACATCACGCACCCGGTGGCCGTGGCGACGATCCTGGCCGACCTGGGGATGACGCCGCCCACGCTCGCCGCCGCGCTGCTGCACGACACGGTCGAGGACACCGACTACTCGCTCGACCAGCTGCGGGCCGAGTTCGGTCCCGAGATCGCGATGCTCGTCGACGGCGTGACCAAGCTCGACAAGGTCGCCTACGGCGACGCCGCGCAGGCCGAGACCGTGCGCAAGATGGTCGTGGCGATGTCGCGCGACATCCGCGTGCTCGTCATCAAGCTCGCCGACCGGCTGCACAACGCCCGCACCTGGAAGTTCGTCGCGGCGGCCTCGGCGGAGAAGAAGGCGCGCGAGACCCTCGAGATCTACGCCCCGCTGGCCCACCGGCTCGGCATGAACACGATCAAGTGGGAGCTCGAGGACCTGTCGTTCGCGACGCTCTACCCCAAGGTCTACGACGAGATCGTGCACCTCGTGGCCGAGCGGGCACCGGCTCGCGAGGAGTACCTCGCCGTCGTGCGGGACCAGGTCGGCGCCGACCTGCGGACCGCCAAGATCAAGGCGACGGTCACCGGCCGGCCGAAGCACTACTACTCGATCTACCAGAAGATGATCGTGCGGGGCCGCGACTTCGCCGACATCTACGACCTGGTGGGCGTGCGCGTGCTCGTCGACTCGGTACGCGACTGCTACGCGGCCCTCGGAGCCCTCCACGCGCGGTGGAACCCCGTCCCCGGACGGTTCAAGGACTACATCGCGATGCCCAAGTTCAACCTGTACCAGTCGCTGCACACCACGGTGATCGGGCCGGGCGGCAAGCCCGTCGAGATCCAGATCCGCACGCACGACATGCACCGGCGCGCGGAGTACGGCGTCGCGGCGCACTGGAAGTACAAGGAGAACGCCAAGAACACGCAGGGGGCGACCGACCCGGCCGGCAACGACATGACGTGGCTGCGTCAGCTCGTCGACTGGCAGAAGGAGACGGCCGACCCGAGCGAGTTCCTCGACTCGCTGCGGTTCGAGATCGCGGGCGCCGAGGTCTACGTCTTCACGCCCAAGGGCGACGTCATGGCGCTGCCCGCGGGGTCGACCCCCGTCGACTTCGCGTACGCGGTGCACACCGAGGTGGGCCACCGCACCATGGGCGCACGGGTCAACGGGCGGCTCGTGCCGCTCGACTCGGCCCTCGAGAACGGCGACGTGGTCGACGTGCTCACGTCGAAGTCCGAGACCGCCGGCCCCAGCCGTGACTGGCTCGGCTTCGTCAAGAGTCCTCGCGCGCGCAACAAGATCCGGCAGTGGTTCTCCAAGGAGCGCCGCGAGGAGGCCATCGAGCACGGCAAGGACGCCATCGCGAAGGCGATGCGCAAGCAGAACCTGCCGATCCAGCGCCTGCTCTCGCACGAGTCGCTCGTGGCCCTCGCGAACGAGATGCGCTACGCGGACGTCTCGGCGCTCTACGCCGCGATCGGCGAGGGTCAGGTCTCAGCGGCCACGGTGGTGCACCGGCTGGTGCAGTCGATGGGCGGGGAGCCCGGTGCCGAGGAGGACATCGCCGAGACGGCGCGTCCGGGCAACACCGCGCGGCGGGTGCGGACCGGCGACCCGGGCGTCGTGGTCAAGGGTGTCGACGACATCTGGGTCAAGCTCGCGAGGTGCTGCACGCCGGTGCCGGGCGACGACATCATGGGCTTCGTGACGCGCGGGCAGGGGGTCAGCGTGCACCGGACCGACTGCGTCAACGTGGACCAGCTCCGCAACCAGCCTGAGCGGATCGTCGACGTCGAGTGGACGCAGGGGAGCAGCGCGCTGTTCCTCGTGCAGATCCAGGTCGAGGCCCTCGACCGCAGCCGCCTGCTCTCGGACGTCACGCGCGTGCTGTCCGACCACCACGTGAACATCCTCTCGGCGTCCGTGTCGACGTCACGTGACCGGGTCGCGATGTCGCGGTTCGTCTTCGAGATGGCCGAGCCGTCGCACCTGACCTCGGTCCTCTCCGCGGTCCGCAAGGTCGAGGGTGTCTTCGACGTCTACCGCATCACGGGGGCCAAGGCCGCCGAGGAGCCGGTGATCCGCGCCTGACGCCGGACGGGTGCGGCCTCTGACGCGTCCTCGGTGGCGGCCAGCGGTTCCAGGACGCGCCGCGCGTCCGTGACCCCGGCGTAGCCGCGCAGGTCAGGGAGCTGCCCGAGGGCCGCGTACGGGTCGAAACCAACCTGGCGGAGCGCCACGAGCAGGGCACGGGCCGTGCTGCGCGGCTCCCAGCGGGCCACGTCGAGGCCGGTGCGCTGCACCGACGTGACCTGGACCCCCGCCAGCAGCACGAGGTCCTCGGGCGGCAGCTCGCACTCGTGCGTCGAGCGCGACGGGTGCGGGTCGGGTCGGCGTCGCCGGGGACCGACCAGCACCTCGACCCGCCCGGGAAGGCCGACCCCGGTGTGCACCCAGCAGGCCGTGCTGCGCCCCAGCGCCGCGCGGGCCGGCACGAGCGCACGGACCGCGGCAGCGCGGTGCGCGGGGGAGACCGAGAGACCATCGGTCACGGCGAGGTCGCCCCACACCCGGTGCACGTGGCCGTCGCGCAGCAGCGCGTCGAAGGCCACCGGGCCGACCGTGTCGCGCCACACGGCGTCGGAACGCGGGGCGAGGCCGGCGCGGGGCATCCAAGGGGCTCTGGTCACCGTCCCAGGATCCCCGGGCGACCCCGGCCCGACCAGGGTTTCGCCGAGGCTGTGGACGGCGCGACCCACGGCCCCACCGACAGCACGAGGCCGGAGGGAGCGGGTGCTCCCTCCGGCCTCGTGGACCGACGTCAGCCGGATGCTCAGCCGCGAGCGTCCTGCGCGGCGCGCTGCACCTGCTCGAGCCACGCGCGGCGGGCGTCGAGCGCCGCCTGAGCGTCGGCGACCTTGCGGGCGTCACCCTTGGCCTGGGCGGCAGCGAGGTCGGCCTCGAGCCCCGCGATCGCGTTCTCGAGCTGCGCGGCCGCACCCTCGGCGCGTGCGCGCGTCTCCGGGTTGCTGCGCTTCCACACGCTCTGCTCGGCGTCGCGCACAGCCGTCTCGACGGCACGCATACGGCCCTCGACGCGCTGCACGTCACCGCGCGGCACCTTGCCTGCGGCCTCCCAGCGGTCCTGGAGCGTGCGCAGGGTCGCCTTCGCGGCCGCGAGGTCGGTCACCGGGACGAGGCGCTCGGCCTCGACCAGGATGGCCTCCTTGACCTCGAGGTTCGCCGCGAACTCGCTGTCGGTGGCTGCGGATTCCGCGTCGCGGGCCGCGAAGAACGCGTCCTGCGCGGCGCGGAAGCGGGCCCACAGCGCATCGTCGTCGGCGCGGCTCGCGCGGCCCGCCGCCTTCCAGCGGGTCATCAGGTCGCGGTACGCGCCGGCCGTGTGACCCCAGTCGGTGCTCGTCGAGAGGCGCTCGGCCTCCTGCACCAGGGCCTCCTTGGCAGCCTTGGCTCCCGCGTTGCGGGACTCGAGCTCGGCGAAGAAGTGCCGGCGCTCACGGTCGAACGTGGTGCGCGCGTGGCTGAACCGCTTCCACAGGCTCTCCTCGGTCGGCCTGTCGATGCGCGGCCCGTTGCGCTGGGCGTCCTTCCACTGGTCGAGCAGGATGCGCAGCTGCTCGCCGGCCGGGCGCCACTGGATGCGCTCCGGGTCGGTCGAGGCGATCTTCTCGGCCTGCTCGACGATCTCGGTGCGGGCTGCGACGGCGGCCTCGCGGGCGGCGGCGCGCTCGGCCTCGACCGCGGCGCGACGCTCGGCCGCGACGCTGCGCAGCGCCTCGAGACGCGCCCGGAGGCCGTCCAGGTCACCGACGGCGGCCGGCTCGGCGAGCTCCTCGGTGAGCTTGGTGAGGGTCTGGTCGATCTCCTTGATCGAGAGGTCGCGCGCCGTGAGGCGGGCCTCGAACAGGACGACCTTCGCCTGGAGGTCGAGGTACCGGCGCACGTACAGGCCGAGCGCCTCGTCGTGCGTCGCACCCGGGAACTGTCCGACGACCCGCTCGCCGGACTCCTCGCGCACGAGCACGGTGCCGTCCTCGTCGACGCGACCGAACGTCGCGGCGTGCGCGGCCTCGGCGGCGTCGAGCGGCGGGACGACCGGCGCGGGGGCGTCGGAGCCTACGGGGGACACCGCGGCCGGGGTGACCGGTCGGGGGCGGGGGATCGGGCGGGGAACGGGACGCGGGCCGGGCTGAGGCGTCGCCGCGGCGGGCGGCTCGGTCGCGGCAGGAGCCGTGGTCGCGTCGACGTCGGCAGGCGCCGCGTCATCGGAAGCCTCGGCGTCGGGTGCCGCGTCATCGGAGGCGTCGGCGTCCGGCGCCGCGTCATCGGAAGCCTCGGCGTCATCGGAGGCCTCGGCGTCGGGCGCGGACGTCTCGACCTCGGACGTCTCGACCACGGCTGCGTCTGCCTCGGGCGTCGGCGTCTCGGTCGGAGCGGCCTCGGGGGCTGCGCCTTCCGCGACGGTGGACTCGGCGACCTCGTCGGGCTCGCTCTGCTGCTGGGCGGCAGGGTTCTCGGTCACTGGGTCTCCACTCCCTCGATGATGACGTCAAGGGCGGGCGCGACACCGTCGGCACCGTTCCCTGCGTCAGCGATTGCCTGCACCACGTCCAGACCGGACGTGATGCGGCCGAACACCGTGTATCCACCAGCCGCGTCGGACGGGATGGTCGAGTCCTCGTAGACGAGGAAGAACTGGCTGCCCATCGACGAGCCGTCGCCAGCCGTCCGGGCCATCGCGATCGTGCCCGCGGGGTAGACGTTGTCGGCGGGCGCGTTCTCGATGGGGCCCCACGTGTAGCCCGGGCCACCGGTCCCGGTCGCCGTCGGGTCGCCGCACTGCAGCACGTGGATGCCGCTCGTCACGAGACGGTGGCAGGACGTGCCGTCGAAGTAGGCGTCACCCGCGAGCGAGACGAAGTTCGCCACGGCCTGCGGGGCGGCGGCACCGTCGAGCTCGAAGGCGATGTCGCCCTGGTTCGTGGCGAGCGTCCCGGTCCAGGTGCGTCCCTGCGCGAGCGCGGGGTCGGGCACCAGCGAGTCCTTCGTGGCGGCGTCGCTCGCACCGAGGTCGCTCGCGGCCTGGTCGTCCGCGCCGTCGTCCCACAGCGTGACGGCGGCGGTGATGCCGATCCCGATCACGAGGGCACCCACCAGGACCGCGGCGAGAGCGCGCTGACGCCGACGACGCGCGTTGCGGGTCGCCTGACGCTGCTGCCACTTCTCGTACCGGCGACGCTCGTACTCGCGCTCGCGCTTGTTCGGTGCCACGACACTCCTCGACGACGGGCGGTCGCACGGCTCTGGCCTGCGACCCCGCACTCCTGACCGGGACAGTCTAGGCAACGCTGGGCCCAGAGACGCCATGCCACGTCGGGAAACCTCCGAGCGGTTCGTCGTGCGTGCCCGTGCCCGCCTCGTCGGTACCGTGGCGGGATGCAGCTCATCACCGTCGTGGCACCCGTCTTCGGGGCCAACTGCTACGTGCTCGCGGCCGACGACAGGACGTGCGTCGTCATCGACCCGGGCGGCGGTGCGGCCCCCGGGGTGCGCCGTGCGGTCGACGAGAACGGGCTCGTCCCGGTCGCCGTGCTGGCCACCCACGGCCACGTGGACCACACATGGGACGCGGCCGAGCTGGTCGAGGAGTACGACGTGCCGCTGCTGCTGCACCGGGCCGACGCGTACCGGCTCGCCGACCCGTTCGGCACCCTCGGGCTCGGCTCCGCGCACGACGCGGGTGGCCCGCTCGCGCAGTCGCTCACAGCGATCGGTGCCGGACCGAGCGACTACCGGGTCCCGTCCCGGATCGAGCCGTTCGGTGCGGAGGACGGGCCGGACGGCGGCCCGACGCCCGACGTCACGCTCGAGCTGGGCGGCCTGCGACTCGTCGCGCGGCACGCCCCGGGGCACACCGAGGGCTCGACGCTGTACCTGCTCGACGCCGTCCCCGCACCCGTCGCTTTCACGGGCGACGTGCTGTTCGCCGGGACGATCGGGCGGACCGATCTGCCCGGTGGAGACCAGCGGGTGATGGACCGCACGCTGCGTGACGTGGTCCGGGTGCTCGACGGTGACACGGTTGCCCTGCCCGGCCACGGACCGGGCACCACGATGGACGACGAGCTGGGCCGCAACCCGTTCCTGGCAGGATGAGGGCCATGGCCCGCCCCACCCCGCTGTCCGGATTCCCTGAGTGGCTGCCCGACGGGCGCACCGTCGAGCAGCACGTGCTCGACACCCTGCGCCGCACGTTCGAGCTGCACGGCTTCGCCGGGATCGAGACCCGCGCCGTCGAACCTCTCGACCAGCTCCTGCGGAAGGGCGAGACCTCGAAGGAGGTCTACGTCCTGCGACGTCTGCAGGAGGAGGCCGGGTCCGACGAGGCCGACCGGGCCGGCCAGCTCGGGCTGCACTTCGACCTGACGGTGCCGTTCGCCCGCTACGTGCTCGAGAACGCCGGTCACCTGGCGTTCCCGTTCCGTCGCTACCAGATCCAGAAGGTGTGGCGCGGCGAGCGGCCCCAGGACGGGCGGTTCCGCGAGTTCGTGCAGGCGGACATCGACGTGGTCGGCGCGGGGTCGCTCCCGTACCACTACGAGGTCGAGCTGCCCCTGGTGATGGCCGAGGCCCTCGCGCAGCTGCGCGAGATCGGCGTCCCACCCGTGCGGATCCTGGTCAACAACCGCAAGGTGGCCGAGGGCTTCTACCGGGGCCTCGGGCTCGAGGACGTCGACGGCGTGCTGCGCAGCATCGACAAGCTCGACAAGATCGGCGCCGACGCCGTCGCCGCTCTGCTGGTCGCCGAGACCGGCGCGTCCGAGGACCAGGCGCGGGCGTGCCTCGACCTCGCCGCGATCTCGGGCTCGGACGGCTCGGTCGTCACCCGGGTGCGGGACCTCGCGGCGGCGCACGCGATCAGCTCCGAGCTGCTCGACGAGGGTCTCGCCGAGCTCGGTGCGCTCGTGAGCGCCGCGGCCGAACGCGCCCCGGGCGTCGTGGTCGCGGACCTGAAGATCGCCCGCGGCCTGGACTACTACACCGGATCGGTCTACGAGACCGTGCTGGTGGGCCACGAGCAGCTCGGCTCGATCTGCTCGGGTGGTCGCTACGACACGCTCGCGTCGGACGGAGCGAACACCTACCCGGGTGTCGGGCTGTCGATCGGCGTGACGCGGCTCGTGTCGCGCCTGCTCGGCGCCGGCTTGGTGCGGGCGACCCGCTCGGTGCCGAGCGCGGTGCTGGTCGCGGTGACCTCGGAGGAGTCGCGCCCGGCCTCGGACGCGGTGGCGCACGCGCTGCGCAGCCGGGGCATCCCGGTCGAGGTCGCACCCGCCGCGGCGAAGTTCGGCAAGCAGATCCGGCACGCCGACCGTCGTGGCATCCCGTTCGTCTGGTTCCCGGGCGCCCTCGACGAGGACGGCGTGCTCGGCGCGGACCAGGTCAAGGACATCCGCTCGGGCGAGCAGCACGACGCGGACGCGGCGACGTGGGAGCCGCCCGCCGAGGACTGGTGGCCGCGCGTGGTGCCCGGGGCCTGAGGCCTGCTGCCGTCCCGTCCCGGCGCCGCGCCCCGACCTGCGGCGACGTCTCGCGCTTTGACGCGCGGTCGAACAGATGTTCGAATGGCGTATGCGCTGGGACGGTCAGTCGGTGGGGGAGCGGGACGACGGAGCCCTGCCGGGACTGGGCCTGTCAGGGTTCGTGCGCAGCGTGCGCACCCCGGACTTCGCCGGGGTCACGTTCCACGAGGTCGCCGCGAAGAGCGCGCTCAACAAGGTCCACGAGGCCTCGGGGATGCCCTTCCGGTGGACGATCAACCCGATGCGCGGCTGCGTGCACGCGTGCACCTACTGCTTCGCCCGCCCGACGCACGAGTACCTCGAGCTCGACGCCGGCACCGACTTCGAGACGCAGATCGTCGTCAAGACGAACGTCGTCGAGGTGCTGCGCGCCGAGCTCGCACGGCCGTCGTGGCGCCGTGAACCGGTGGCGCTGGGCACCAACACCGACCCGTACCAGCGCCCCGAGGGCCGGTACCGGCTCATGCCCGGCATCATCGACGCCCTGGCGACATCGGGCACGCCGTTCTCGGTGCTGACCAAGGGTCCGCTGCTGCGCCGTGACCTCCCGCTCCTCGTGGCCGCGGCCCGACGTGTGCCGGTCGCCGTCGCGGTCTCGCTCGCTGTGCTCGACCCGGCGCTCCAGCAGTCGCTCGAGCCCGGCACGCCGCTTCCCCGGGCCCGGCTCGACCTCATCCGGGCCGTGCGCGACGCGGGGCTGCCCTGCGGGGTCTTCGTGGCCCCCGTGATGCCCGGCCTCACCGACTCGGTGGAGCACCTCGATGCCCTGCTCGCCGAGCTGGCGGCGGCGGGCGCCACGGGTGTCACCGTGCTGCCGCTCAACCTGCGGGGGTCCGTCAAGCCCTGGTTCGCGGGATGGCTCGCGCGCGAGCGACCGGAGCTCGTGGAGCGCTACCGCCGGCTCTACGGCAGAGGTGCGTACCTGCCTGTCGAGTACACGGTGTGGCTCGACGCGCGCGTGCGCCCCCTGCTGGCAGCGCGCGGCTTCTCCTCAGACGCCGGACCGGACGGGGTGGGGGAGGAGGGGGCGACCGGTACGGGGCCCCAGGGAGGCGGCCGACACCCGGGCGCCACGGTGGACGTGGAGCAACCCGTGCTGTTCTGACGGCCCCAAGGCCGGCCCGGCCCGGCCCGGCCTGGCTGCGTCGACGGAGCGAGCCAGGTCTCGTCGGCTCAGATCTGCGTAGCGTCTGATAACGGAAGCATGCGCCTCGGGAGGCGACCTCCCACCGTCGGTGCCGCGCCTCACCTCGACACAGAGCGCAGGACCGCGGAGGTTGGTTCCGTTATCATCAGACCGGTCGACGGCGGATCCGCGTCACGGGACGAGGACCACGAACGAAGGGCGGCGCAGTCATGAGGTCACCGGACGTCGAGGACCTCGTCAGCGCTTACCTCGACCAGCTCGCGGCGTCACCGGCCACCGTGCGGCAGCGGCGGTGGGCCCTGCGCGACCTCGCTGACTTCGCGGCGTCGAGCCCCGGGGGCCGCGACGCGCGGGCCGCGCTCGAGCCTCAGGCGCTGGGGGACTGGTTGGCCGACCGTGCGGGAGGGTCGACCGTCGCCACGCAGCGGGCCCGTGCGAGCGCGGCGCGCGCCCTGGTCGAGTTCGCGCGGAAACGTCGACTCGTGCCCGACCTCGACGTCCCGGGCAAGGTCCTCGCGCTGCCCACCCCGCCTCCGGCGGACCGTGACGCCGACAGAGGCCGGCGCCTGCTCGCTGCGACGTCGCACGGGGCACCCCGCGCGGTGCCCCCGGCGATCTGGGCACGGTTCACCGCCCACGTGCACCTGCTCGCGGCGGTCGGTCAGCGCGAGGACGAGCTGGCCCGCCTGCGCGTGAGCGACGTCCAGGGCGACCTCGGCCTGGTGCGCGCGCCGTCCGATGCCGCGCGCCGCGCCCTGCAGGGGTGGCTCGAGGTCCGGGCCGATGCGGTCTCACGGCTCCAGGGGAGCGACCCGGGAGCCCTGTGGGTGCGGCTGCACGCGGCGGTCGACCGGCGCACGGGCCTCACGGTCCCGGCCGGGCTCGCGATCAGTCGCCGGGGCCTGCGGCTGTCGTTCGCGACCGTGCGTGACGCCCTCGCCGCGCAGGGGCACCCGGTGGCCGACGTGACCGTCCGCGACGTCCGTGCGGTCGCGCGCCCCTGAGCGTCAGTCGTCCGCGAGGCGCGCCGGGAACCCACCCGTGGCGATCGGGCCCCAGGCGTCGATCGTGATGCGGAGCAGGGACTTGCCCTGCGCGACCATCGCCGCCCGGTACTCGTCCCAGTCTGGGTGCTCTCCCGCGATGCCGCGGTAGTACTCGACGAGCGGCTCGACCGACTCGGGCAGGTCCAGCACCTCGGCCCGGCCGTCCAGCTGCACCCACGGACCGTCGAAGTCGTCGGACAGCACGCAGACCGACACCGCGGGGTCGCGACGGGCGTTGACGGCCTTGGCGCGGTCGGGGTAGGTCGACACGACGACGCGGCCCGCCGCGTCGAGCCCGCAGGTCACCGGGGACATCTGGGGTGCGCCGGACGACCGGCGCGTCAGGAGCACAGCGTGGTGGCGGGCGGCCACGAACGCGAGCAGGTCCTCACGCGAGACGCGCTCGGTGGTGGCGATGCGACGGGACACCTGCAGCTCCTGGGGGTCGGGTCCGGGTCGTGCGCGACGACCGTCGGGGTGGCACGTCGTCGCCCGCCCAGTATGCGACGTCCGTGCGTCGGTGCCCGACAAGCGCGGAACGTCCCACCGACCTAGCGTGGGCCCATGAGCGAGAAGTCCGGCCCGGACACGGGCACGGTGGTGGGCTGGACGCCGCTCGTCTTCATCGGGCTGGGGCTGTCCATGATCGTCATGGACGTCACCATCGTGAACACGTCGCTGCCGCAGATCATCGAAGACCTCGACATGAGCTCGATCGACTCGGAGTGGATCCAGTCGATGTACTCGCTCGTTTTCGCGTCCCTGCTCATCACCTTCGGTCGGCTCGGTGACAAGGTGGGACGCCGCACCGTGTTCGTCGTGGGGGCCGTCGTCTTCGGCGTCGCGAGCCTCGTCGCGACGCAGGTCAGCACCGGCGGCGAGCTCATCGCGATCCGTGCGGTCCAGGGCGTCGGCGGGGCGATGATCTCGCCGACCTCGCTGTCGCTGCTCAACTCGCTGTACTTCGGCAAGCGCCGGGCCGTGGCGTTCGCGGTGTACGGCGCCATCCTCGCGGGCATGGCAGGCGTGGGCCCGCTGCTCGGCGGATACCTCACCCAGTACTACTCGTGGCGGCACGCGTTCGGCGTCAACGTGCCGCTGGCGGTCGTCGTGATCGTCGGGGCCCTGCTGTTCGTGCCCAACACGCGTGACGACAAGGCGCTCGGCCGCGACCTCGTGGGCATGGCCCTGTCGGCCGTGGGGGTCGGCGCGCTCATCTTCGGCCTCATCGAGGGACGCAGCGACGGCTGGTGGATCGCCGTGCGGGACGTCCACGTGCTCGGCCTGACGTTCCCCCAGGGCGGCATCTCGCCCGTGCCGATCGCGTTCGCGATCTCCGCCGTGACGCTCGTGTCGTTGTGGTTCTACGAGGAGGCCCGCCGCCGCGCGAAGGCCGCGCTGCTCATCGACATGACCCTGTTCAAGATCCGGTCCTTCGGCTTCGGGTCCCTCGTCGCGCTGATCGTCTCGCTCGGCGAGTTCGGCATCCTGTTCGCGCTGCCGCTGTTCGTCCAGAACGCGCTCGGGTACAGCCCCCTCGGCTCGGGGGCCCTGACAGCATCGGTCGCGGCCGGTGCGCTCGTCGCAGGCAGCACAGCGGCTGTGATCGCCAACCGGACGAGCCCACGCCTCGTGACGCGCGTCGGCATGTCGCTCGAGGTCGTGGGGATCGTGACGCTGGGCCTCGTGGTCTCGGCGACGGTCCCGACCTGGCACATGGTGGTGGCGCTCGTGATCTACGGCCTGGGCATCGGCTACGCGCAGTCCCAGCTCGTGAGCATCATCCTGAGCAACGTCCCGGTCGAGGAGAGCGGGCAGGCCTCGGGCACCGAGGCGACGGCCCGGCGCATCGGCACCGCGCTGGGCAGCGCCGTGATCGGGACGATCCTGTTCGTGGGTCTGCAGCACGACACCGAGCAGAAGGTCAGCCAGGTCGAGGGCGTGTCCACCGAGCAGGCCACCGAGATCGGCCGGGTTGTGGAGAGCACCTCGGGTGTCGCCATCTCCGAGATCGCCCGCAGGCCCGACGGCGAGCCCGTCGCCCAGGCAGCGACCGAGGCGTTCGCGGAGGCGCTGCGCCGGACCTCGTTCGTCGCCGCCGGGCTCGTCGCCGTGGGGCTCGCGACGACAGCGCTGCTGCCGTCCGGCCGACCTGAGGAGACCGTGCGACGCAAGCCGTCCGGACCGCGACGCCCAGCGACGGTCTCGTGACGACGGAGGTGTTCGGCGGTCACATCGCGGGCGTGGGGGCGGCCGACGGCACCCGGGTCGTGGTGGGGCGGTGGCTGACCAGTCCGCTCGGTCGCTTCGCGGACGTGATGGTCGAGCGCGCCGACGGGACGCGGCTGCTGCTGGCCCCTGACCTGCCGGTCGCGCGGCTCGTCGCCGCGACCTACACGTTCGACGACGTGCTCGTCGCCCCGGTCATGATCCGGACGGACCCCCGGACGCGCACCTGGCACGTCCGGGCGGGACGGTACGAGGCCACGCTCACGATCGGCGCGCGCACGGGGGTCGGCCAGGTGCTGCGCCTGCTGCCCGCGGCCGTGACCCGCACCCAGGGCTTCGCGAGCCTGGCCGACCCGGTGGCCCGGGTGCTGCTGGGTGGGGTCCGCACGAGCGGCAGCGCACGCGACGGCGCCCACGAGCGGTACGCGGCCGCCGACCAGCACCGCATCGTCGATGCCCGCCAGGCCTGGGGCGGCACCGACCTCGGACCGCTGGTCCCGATCGACCCGCCCGTGCGCTTCGGCTTCGGCTCGGTGCCCCGCACGCCCTCGGTCACCCGCGTCACGAGCCACGTGGAGCGCGCCCCGACCCACGCTGGTCCGGGCCGCTCGGACGTTGACTAGGATCTGGGGGTGCGCGGAACGTCGCGCAGCCCCCCAGCCCGTCCCGGAAGGACCCCGTCGTGCTCCGCACCCACACCGCCGGCTCGTTGCGAGCCGAGCACATCGGCACCACCGTCACCCTCACGGGCTGGGTGGACCGGCGCCGGGATCACGGTGGGGTGGCGTTCATCGACCTGCGTGACGCCACGGGCATCGCCCAGGTGGTCATCCGTGACGAGGCCGTGGCCCACGAGCTGCGCAACGAGTACGTGCTGCAGGTGACCGGGCAGGTCGGCCGCCGGCCCGAGGGCAACGAGAACACGAACCTTGCCACCGGTGAGATCGAGGTCGTGGCCGACGAGGTCGTCGTGCTCAACGAGTCCGCACCGCTCCCGTTCCAGGTGTCGTCGGCCCTCGACGAGACCGTGGGGGAGGAGGCGCGCCTCAAGTACCGCTACCTCGACCTGCGCCGGCCCGCGCCCTCGCACGCCCTGCGGCTGCGGTCGAAGGTCAACCAGGCCGCCCGCCGGGTGCTCGACGCGCACGAGTTCGTCGAGATCGAGACCCCGACGCTGACCCACTCGACGCCCGAGGGTGCCCGCGACTTCGTGGTCCCGGCCCGGCTGGCCCCCGGCTCCTGGTACGCGCTGCCGCAGTCGCCCCAGCTGTTCAAGCAGCTGCTCATGGTCGCGGGCATGGAGCGGTACTACCAGATCGCCCGCTGCTACCGCGACGAGGACTTCCGCGCGGACCGTCAGCCCGAGTTCACCCAGCTCGACGTCGAGATGAGCTTCGTCGAGCAGGACGACGTCATCGAGGTGGCCGAGGAGATCCTCGTCTCGCTGTGGGACCTGATCGGGTACACGATCCCCACGCCCATCCCGCGCATGACGTTCGCCGACGCGATGAACCGCTTCGGCAGCGACAAGCCCGACCTGCGCTTCGGCCTCGAGCTCGTCGAGCTGACCGACTACTTCAAGGACACCCCGTTCCGCGTCTTCCAGGCGCCGTACGTGGGTGCTGTGGTCCAGCCCGGCGGTGCGTCCACCCCGCGCCGCGGCTTCGACGCCTGGCAGGAGTGGGCCAAGCAGCGCGGTGCCAAGGGCCTGGCCTATGTCACGGTGTCCGAGACGGGCGAGCTCGCGGGCCCGGTCGCGAAGAACCTGTCCGACGCCGAGCGCGCCGGTCTCGTCGAGGCCGTCGGCGCGAAGCCCGGCGACGCCGTGTTCTTCGCCGCCGGCAAGCGCACGCAGGCTCAGGAGCTGCTCGGTGCCGCCCGCCTCGAGATCGCCCGTCGCGGCGACCTGATCGACCCCGACGCCTGGGAGTTCGTCTGGATCGTCGACGCGCCGCTGTTCAAGCCCACGGGCGAGGACGACGACGTGGCCGTCGGTGAGGGCGCCTGGACCGCCGTGCACCACGCGTTCACGTCGCCCACGCCCGAGTGGCTGGACCGTTTCGAGGAGAGCCCGGGTGAGGCCCTGGCCTACGCCTACGACATCGTGTGCAACGGCAACGAGATCGGCGGCGGCTCGATCCGTATCCACCGCCGCGACGTGCAGGAGCGCGTGTTCCAGGTCATGGGCATCGACGAGGCCGAGGCGCAGGAGAAGTTCGGCTTCCTGCTCGACGCGTTCGCGTTCGGCGCCCCGCCGCACGGCGGCATCGCGTTCGGCTGGGACCGCATCGTCGCGCTGCTGACCCGGTCGGCGTCCATCCGCGACGTCATCGCGTTCCCGAAGTCGGGCGGCGGCTACGACCCGCTGACCGGTGCCCCCGCACCGATCACCGCGGCCCAGCGCCGCGAGGCCGGCGTCGACTTCACGCCGAAGCCCGCCGTCGCCAAGACGGCCGAGAAGGCCGAGCAGCCCGAGCAGGCTGAGGACACGCAGGCCGCCGGGGCCTGAGCCCCACGCAGCACAGGAACGGCCCGGTCGGGATCTCCCGACCGGGCCGTTCTGCTCTGCTGCGAACCGTCAGTGCGTGATGGCTGCGCGGTCGTAGACCCGCCGCAGCCAGCCCGGGGCCCACCAGTTGACGTCGCCGAGGATCGTCATGGTCGCCGGCACGAGCAGCATGCGCACGATCGTCGCGTCGATGAGGACGGCGACCGCGAGCGCGAACCCGACCTCCTTGATGACGAGGAGCTTGCCGAACACGAAGCCGGCGAAGACCACGACGATGATGGCCGCAGCGGACGTGATGATCCGCCCGGAGCGTTGCAGGCCGAGGCGCACGGCGTCGTCGTTGGACAGGCCGGAGTCGTGGAGCTCCTTGATCCGGGAGAGCAGGAACACCTCGTAGTCCATGGCCAGGCCGAACGCGAACGCGATGACGAGGGCGACGACGTAGGTCTCGATGCCGCCGGTCGAGGTGAAGCCGAGCACCCCGGACAGGTGCCCGTCCTGGAAGACCCAGACGAGGACGCCGAGCGAGGCGGCGATCGACAGGACGTTCGTGAGCAGCGCCTTGATCGGGATGGCGACCGAGCCGGTCATGAGGAACAGCAGCACGAGCGTGGCGATCGTGACGATGCCGATGGCCCAGGGGGCGCGGTCCCCGAGCGCCTGGGTGAAGTCGATCTGCCCGGCGGCCTGGCCGGCGACCCAGGTGGAGAAGGGTGGGTCGAGGTCGCGGATCTCCCGCACGACGGCCTGCGCCTCGGTGCCGCCGGCGTCGGTCGAGTCGGGGCGGACACCGATGACGACGTAGGGGCCCATCGGCGCCGGGGTGTCGACCGCGGCGACGTCGTCGAGCCCGGTGAGCTCTGCGGCCCACGCGGTGGCTTCCTCGAGCGAGGTCTCGGCGATGACGGTGACGGCGGCGGAGGACGCTGCGGGGTAGTTCTCGGCGATGGCCTGGAGGTACTCGCGCTGGGTGCTGTCCTGGGGCAGCAGCTGGACGGTCGAGTTGCGGAGCTCGATGTGGGCGAGCGGTGAGGCGAGCGCGCCGAGCAGCGCGAGGGTGGCCGCGACGACCCACCAGGGGTGGCGCTGGACGCGGGCGGCGAGCCGCGAGAAGACGCCCTCTTCGGACTGCACGTCGGCTGTACGGGTGAGCAGGTGCCGCAGGCCGGGGATCCGGGACATCAGGCCGGGGCGCACCATGCGGCGTCCGAGCAGGACGAGCAGAGCGGGCACGAGGGTCAGGGCGGTCGCGACGGCGACGAGGATGATCGCGACACCCGCGGCACCGAAGGCGCGCAGGATCGCGGGCTGGAACACGAGCAGCCCGGCGATCGAGATGGCGACGGTGAGGGCAGAGAAGGCGACGGTGCGTCCTGCTGTCGACATGGTGCGCAGCAGCGCCGTGGTGACGGCGCCGTCACCACGGCGGCGGCGGGCGCGCTCGCCCCCGTCGTCGTCGACGAGGGGGTGCAGCTCTTCGCGGAAGCGCGAGACGATCAGGAGCCCGTAGTCGATCGACAGGCCGAGGCCGAGCAGCGTGACGACGTTCACGACGGACGAGTCGAGGTCCATCAGGTAGGAGAAGCCGAGCAGCGCGGCGAGGCCGCCGGCGATCGAGGCGATGGCTCCGACCATGGGCATCGCGGCGGCCAGGAAGCCGCCGAAGACGAGGACCATGATCAGCAGGGCCACGGGCAGCGCGACAGCCTCGCCCGTGGCGAGGTCCTTCTCGACCTGGCTGGTGATGGCGTCGTAGATGAGGGGTGCGCCGCCGACGATCCCGGTGGCGTCGGGGGCCACTGTGCGCAGCTCGCCGGGGATCGTCTCGAGCACGTTCTGGACCTGCGTGAGGGCCGCGTCCTCGGTGGCCTCGTCGAGGCGGGGCTCGAGCTCGACGACCAGCAGGAAGCCGTTGCCGTCCTGGGCGATGAGGGGCGCCGCGGCGGGGTTGGCCGCGCCGTCGGGCAGGGCCGAGGGGTCGATGACGGAGGCGACGCCGTCGATCTCGGCGAGCTCGGTGCGGGCGCCGGCGAGCACGGGGAGGATCGCGGGGTCGGCGGGGTCCACGCCGCTGACGACGAGGCTGAGGGACTGGCCGCGGTCGTCGTTGTCGCGCAGGATGCTGTTCGCCGCGTCGCTCTCGGAGCCGGGGACGGCGGGCTCGCCGGTCGTGAGCCGCTCGAACAGGTTCTCGCCGTGCACCCCGAAGATGGCCAGGCTGAAGCCGAGAGCGGTGATGACCAGCCAGACGATGACGGTCAGTCGGGGGTGGTGGGCGACGCGGCGACCTAGGCTCTCGAACACGGTCGTCAGCATCGCAGCATGTGGGACCTGCTCTGCACATCCCGTGGACCGGTGTGTCGGCGGGGGTGCGTAGGCTCGGGGCATGGACCTGTTCGACTCCGTCATCACGACGGAGCAGGGGATCCCGGCCCCCGGTGCCGGGTCACCGCTCGCGGTGCGGATGCGTCCGCGCACGCTCGACGAGGTGGCCGGGCAAGGGCACCTGCTGGTGCCGGGCTCCCCGCTTCGCCGGCTCGTGGACCCGGGTGATGAGCGGGGACGCCGTGCGGCCCCCACGTCGGTCGTGCTCTGGGGCCCCCCGGGCACCGGGAAGACGACGCTTGCCTACCTGATCGCAGCGACCTCGGGTCGGCGCTTCGTCGAGCTGTCCGCGGTCACGGCGGGGGTCAAGGACGTGCGGGCTGTCATCGAGGGCGCGCGGCGGCGGCTCGCGGCCGACGGCACCGAGACCGTGCTGTTCATCGACGAGGTGCACCGGTTCACCAAGGCGCAGCAGGACGCGCTGCTGCCGAGCGTCGAGAACCGCTGGGTCACCCTCGTGGCGGCGACCACCGAGAACCCGAGCTTCTCGGTCAACTCCCCGCTCCTGTCGCGCTCGCTCCTGCTCACGCTCCAGCCGCTCGACGTGGAGCAGGTGCGCACCCTGGTGCGGCGCGCGGTCGAGGACGAGCGGGGCCTGGGCGGCTCGGTCGTGCTGGCGGAGGACGCCGAGGAGCACCTGCTGCGGCTCGCGGGCGGTGATGCGCGCAAGGCGTTGACGATCCTCGAGGCCGCGGCCGGGGCTGCGCTGTCGCACCCGGCGGCGGCGGAGAGCGACGAGCGCGCCGGGCAGGACGAGGGTGAGGCCCCCGTCCCGATCGACCTCGCGACCATGGAGCGGGCGATCGACGTCGCTGCCGTGCGCTACGACCGGGACGGCGACCAGCACTACGACGTCGTGTCGGCCTTCATCAAGTCGGTGCGCGGTTCGGACGTCGACGCCGCGCTGCACTACCTCGCGCGCATGATCGCCGCGGGGGAGGACCCGCGGTTCATCGCGCGGCGCATCGTCATCTCGGCCGCGGAGGACATCGGCATGGCGGACCCGAGCGCGCTCCAGACGGCCGTGGCCGCCGCGCAGGCCGTCGCGCTCATCGGCATGCCCGAGGCGAGCCTGATCCTGGCCGAGGCCGTGGTGCACCTCGCGACGGCCCCGAAGTCGAACGCGGCCTACCGGGGCATCGAGGCAGCGCTGGCGGATGTGCGGGCCGGACGCATGGGTTCGGTTCCCGAGCATCTGCGTGACGCGCACTACGCCGGGGCGCGCTCCCTGGGCCACGGCAAGGGCTACGTGTACTCGCACGACGAGCCGCACGCCGTCGCGGCCCAGCAGTACCTGCCCGACGAGCTCGTGGGCACGCGCTACTACTCGCCGAGCGACCGTGGTTTCGAGCGCTCGGTCTCCGAGCGGCTCGACAAGATCCGCACGATCCTCGACGACCGGTCCTGAGCGCGTCGCCGCCGCGGGCCGATTCGGCCCCGGAGGTCCGCACCAGGTAAGGTGGACCGGTCGCCGGACGTGCAGTGCGCGTCGGACGACCACCTGGGGCCTCAGCCGCCAACCACCAGGACACTCCCCTCGCACGTCGGAGGAGGTCCTGGCGCCCATGGTCGGCCCCACCCCCGCCGGAGACCTCCGTGGCGGGTGTGACGTCTACAACGACAGGATGTACCTCTGTGAGCAGTGTGACCCGCTCGCGTCGCCAGGTGCGGCTCTCCCGCGCCCTCGGCCTCGCGCTGACGCCCAAGGCTGTCAAGCACTTCGAGAAGCGCCCCTACCCCCCGGGCGAGCACGGCCGCGCCCGTCGCCGCACCGAGTCGGACTACGCGGTCCGTCTGCGTGAGAAGCAGCGTCTGCGTGCGCAGTACGCGCTCCGCGAGAAGCAGCTCGCCCGTGCGTACGAGGACGCCCGCAAGGCCCCGGGCCTGACCGGTGAGGCGCTCGTCGAGAACCTCGAGACCCGCCTCGACGCCCTCGTCCTGCGTGCCGGCTTCTCCCGCACGATCCTCCAGGCCCGCCAGACCGTCGTGCACCGTCACGTGCTCGTCGACGGCAAGATCGTGGACCGTCCCTCGTTCCGGGTGAAGCCCGGCCAGACGATCCAGATCAAGCCGAAGAGCCAGACGACGGTGCCGTTCCAGGTCGCCGCCGCCGGTGCGCACCGCGACGTGCTGCCCACGCTCCCCGGGTACCTCGACGTGCAGCTCGAGAAGCTGACCGCCGTCCTCGTCCGCGCCCCCAAGCGCGCCGAGATCCCCGTGACCTGCGAGGTCCAGCTGGTCGTCGAGTACTACGCCCGCTGACGCGAGTCCCCGTCTGAACGCCCCGTGCGCGCCCTGTGGCGCACACGGGGCGTTCGGCTGTCCGGGTAGGGTTTCGCTGAGCCGGGCGTGCGCCCGGCACCGACGGACCACCGGTCGCTCGTCACGCCCCGCCCGGGGCACCACGAGCCGGTGGCACACGACCGGGGCCCGTGCCCAGGGAGGACAGGACATGTCGCTCGGAGACGTGGCAGGTCTGATCGCCGCGATCGCGTTCGTGCTGCTCGTCGGTGTGCTCGCGGTGCCGCTCGTGAAGCTCGGCCGTGTGCTCGACGAGGCGCGGACGTCGGTCAAGGAGCTCACCGACCACACCGTGCCGGTGCTCGACGAGGCGGCCACCGCTGTCGCGTCGACCAACTCCCAGATCGAGCGCGTCGACACGATCACGTCGTCCGCCGCGCAGGTCTCCGAGAACGTCTCGGCCCTCACCTCGCTGTTCGCTGCGACGGTCGGTGCCCCGATGGTCAAGGTCGCCGCCTTCTCCTACGGTGCGCGCCGCGCGTTCGCGAGCATGGGCGACGGGCTGCGGGGTCGGCGATGAAGCGCCTGTTCTGGGTCGCCGTCGGGGTCGGCGCCACCGTGCTGGTGTTCCGCAAGGCCACCGACGTGCTCGACCGCTACGTGCCCGCGAACGCCCGGCAGGCCGCCGGCACGCTCGCGCACCTGGGCACAGCAGCGCGCGGCGCGAAGGCCGAGTTCCTCACCGCGATGAGCGAGCGGGAGGCCCAGCTGCGCCACGACCTGGTCGGTGACGTCGACGTCGAGGCCGCGCGCGCCACCCGCACCGCGATGCGGACCGCCCACGCCGCGGGCCGCCGGCGTCACGCGGCGACCCGTGACTGGGCCGACGGGCCCACCGAGGACCCCGAGGACGACCCGCACGTGCCCTACTCGTTCTTCTGACGAGACCGCTCACGGAACACCGAGGCGTCATCCGACGCTTCAACCGAGGACTGCACCACCGGCCCGCAGGGCCCGACCGACCTGAGAATCACGAACACCGAGGACATCATGCGCACCGCCGAGATCCGCAAGCGTTGGCTCGACCACTTCGAGGCCCGCGGCCACACCGTCGTGCCGTCGGCCCCGCTGATCTCGCCCGACCCGTCGACGCTGTTCGTCATCGCCGGGATGGTCCCGTTCATCCCGTACATGCTCGGTGAGCAGACCGCGCCGTGGCCGCGCGCGACCAGCGTGCAGAAGTGCGTGCGCACGCTCGACATCGAAGAGGTCGGCAAGACGACCCGGCACGGCACGTTCTTCCAGATGAACGGCAACTTCTCGTTCGGCGACTACTTCAAGGAAGAGGCGATCACGTTCGCCTGGGAGCTCATCACGAACTCCCAGGACGACGGCGGCTACGGCTTCGACCCCGAGACGATCTGGGTCACCGTCTACCACGACGACGACGAGGCCGCCGCGCTGTGGAAGAAGATCGCCGGCATGCCCGACGAGCGCATCCAGCGCCGGGGCATGAAGGACAACTTCTGGTCCACGGGGGCGCGCGGCCCCGCCGGCCCGTGCTCCGAGATCTACGTCGACAGGGGGCCCGCGTACGGGGCCGAGGGTGGACCGGTCGTCGACGAGGACCGCTACATCGAGATCTGGAACCTCGTGTTCATGCAGTACGAGCGCGGTGACGGCGGCGGCAAGGACGACTTCCCGATCCTCGGGGAGCTCAAGCAGAGGAACATCGACACCGGCATGGGCCTCGAGCGCGTCGCCTACCTGCTGCAGGGTGTCGACAACATGTACGAGATCGACGAGGTCTTCCCCGTCATCCAGGCCGCGCAGGAGCTCTCGGGCCGCCGCTACGGCGCTGTGCACGAGGACGACGTGCGCATGCGCGTCGTCGCCGACCACGTGCGCAGCGGGCTCATGCTCATGGGCGACGGCGTCACGCCCTCGAACGAGGGCCGCGGCTACGTGCTGCGCAGGCTGCTGCGCCGTGCGGTGCGGGCGATGCGGCTGCTCGGTGTCGACGAGCCCGCTCTGCCGGCGCTGCTGCCGGTCAGCAAGGACGCCATGAAGGCGTCCTACCCGGAGCTCGAGGCCAACTTCGAGCGCATCAGCCGGATCGCGTACGCCGAGGAGGAGGCGTTCCGCCGCACCCTCGTCGCGGGCACCACGATCCTCGACACCGCGGTGCAGGAGGTCAAGAGCACGGCGACCACCCCGGTGCTCTCGGGCGCGCAGGCCTTCCAGCTGCACGACACCTACGGCTTCCCGATCGACCTGACCCTCGAGATGGCCGCCGAGCAGGGCGTGACGGTCGACGAGACCGCGTTCCGCTCGCTCATGCAGGAGCAGCGCCAGCGCGCCCGCGCCGACGCCCTCGCGAAGCGCGCCGGACGCGCCGACACGGCCGCCTACCAGGAGCTGCACGCCGACCTGAGCTCCTCGCACGGCGGCCCGGTGCAGTTTCTCGGGTACACCGACACCACGGCACGCTCGCGCGTCGTGGGGCTGCTCGTCGACGGCGTGCCCGGCCCCGTGGCCGTCGCGCCCGCCGACGTCGAGATCGTGCTCGACCGCACGCCGTTCTACGCCGAGGCCGGTGGACAGCTCGCCGACCACGGCACGATCGTGCTCGACGGCGGCGCACGGGTCGAGGTCGACGACGTCCAGGCACCCGTCAAGGGCCTGTCGGTGCACCACGGCCGGCTGGTCGACGGCACCCTGACGGTCGGCGAGGAGGGCACCGCCACGATCGACCTCGCGCGCCGCAAGGCGATCAGCCGTGCCCACACCGCGACCCACATGGTGCACAAGGCGCTGCGCGAGGCGCTCGGCGACACCGCGACCCAGGCCGGGTCCGAGAACGCCCCGAGCCGCATCCGCTTCGACTTCCGTGCGAGCTCCGCCGTGCCCGCCGGGGTGCTCTCCGAGGTGGAGGAGCGGGTCAACACCCAGCTCGCCGAGAACCTCGAGGTCACCGACCAGATCATGGCCATCGACGAGGCGCGCGCGCTCGGCGCGATGGCGCTGTTCGGCGAGAAGTACGGCGACCGGGTCCGCGTCGTGTCGATCGGTGGCGACTGGTCGCGCGAGCTGTGCGCAGGCACGCACGTGGCGAGCTCGGGCCAGCTCGGGCTCGTGACGCTGCTCGGCGAGTCCTCGATCGGATCGGGTGTGCGCCGCATCGACGCCCTCGTGGGCGCGGGCGCGTACGGGTACCAGGCCAAGGAGCACGCGCTCGTGGGCCAGCTCAGCGGGCTGCTCGGCTCGCGGCCCGACGAGCTGGGCGACCGGGTCTCGTCGCTGCTCACGCGGCTCAAGGAGTCCGAGAAGGAGCTCGCGGCGATCCGCCAGGCCCAGGTGCTCGCGGCGGCGGCCTCGCTCGCCGCCGGTGCCGCCGAGATCGACGGCGTGCGCGTCGTCGCCCACGACGCGGGCGACGTCGGGTCGGCCGACGACCTGCGCACCCTCGTGCTGGACGTGCGCGGACGGCTCGGCGACTCGCTCCCCGTGGTCGTCGCCGTCGCAGGCGTGAGCAAGGGACGGCCCCTCGTGGTCGTCGCGACCAACGCGGGCGCCCGCGCGCAGGGCATCCGCGCCGGTGCGCTCGTCAAGGCCGCCTCGACCGTGCTCGGTGGCGGTGGCGGCGGCAAGGACGACCTCGCCCAGGGTGGCGGCACCGACGCGACGCGCCTCGCGGACGCCCTCGACGCGGTCCGCGCCGGGACGCGCACGGCAGGCTGACATGCGCGACGACGCACCCGTCGGACGGGGAGCACGCCTCGCGGTCGACGTGGGCAGCGTCCGGGTGGGGCTGGCCGGCAGCGACCCCGACGGTCTCGTGGCCACCCCGGTCGAGACGCTGGCCCGCGACACCCGCAGGCCGGCGCCCGGCGCGCTGCCCACCGACGTGGCGCGCATCGTCGCCGAGGTCGCCGAACGCGCGGTCGCCGTCGTGTATGTCGGGCTCCCGCGGCACCTCTCGGGGGCCGAAGGGGCGGCATCGGAGGCTGCACGCGCGTACGCTGTTGCGTTGGCGCAGGCGATCGCACCGGTTCCGGTGTGGCTCGTCGACGAGCGGATGAGCACGGTGTCCGCCCATCAGGCGCTCCGTGCGGCCGGACGACCCGGTCGCCACCATCGGACGGTCGTCGACCAGGCGGCCGCCGTGGTGATCCTGCAGGCCGCGCTCGACGCGGAACGTGCCACGGGCCGACGGTCCGGGGAGCGGGTGGAGCTGGACCCACCCGCGAGCACCTCCGACGAGCGCGAGGGGACGTGCGGGGTCGAGAACGACCAGCACGGCGCAAGCCTGCCCGCCGGGCGCGCCGGACACGACGGAGCGGAGGAACGACCCGGTGAGTGATCTCTTCCTCGGGACGCTGAGCCAGCACGAGGGCGAGCCCCCGGTTCCGTCGCGCCGCTCGCGCAGCGCACGGGACAACAAGGCCCACCGCTCTCGTCAGCGACGCAACCGGCGCCGGCGCAGCTTTCTGGTCGTGATCCTCGCGCTGGCCCTGGTCGTGGGCGGCGGCTACGTCGTCAAGGAGTTCGTGGGCGGCCTGTTCTCGGGCGGCGAGCAGACCGTGACCGACTACCCGGGCCCCGGGCACGACTCCGCGCAGGTGGTCATCAACGCGGGTGACACCGGGTCCGCGATGGGCAGCACGCTCGTCGACGCCCGGGTGGTCGCGACCGTCAAGGCGTTCACCGCCGCGTTCGCCGCGAACCCCGTGGCCGCCTCGATCCAGCCGGGCACGTACCAGCTCCGGCTCGAGATGCGGGCCGCGGACGCGGTCGAGGCCCTGCTCGACCCGACCAACCTCGTGTCGACCAAGGTCACCATCCCCGAGGGCTTCACCGCCGAGAAGATCTTCGCGCGGCTCTCCGAGCAGACCGGCATCGCGGTCGAGGAGTTCGAGGCCGCCGCGGCCGACCCCGCCGCGATCGGGCTGCCGCCCGAGGCCGGCGGCGAGGTCGAGGGCTGGCTCTCGCCGCTCACCTACACGATCGCGCCCGACGAGTCCGCCGCGGCGATCCTGTCCACCATGGTCGCCGGCACCGTCCGCACGCTCGACGACCTCGGCGTCCCCGCCGCCGACCGGCAGACCGTGCTCATCAAGGCCTCGATCACCGAGCAGGAGGTCAGCTTCACCGAGGAGTACGCCAAGGTCGTCCGGGTCGTCGACAACCGGCTCGCGACCGGGATGCCGCTCGGCATGGACACCATCAACGCGTACGGCCTGGGCAAGTCGGCGATGGACCTCGTCGCGTCCGACTTCGCGGTCGACAACCCGTACAACGCGCGCATGCACACGGGTCTGCCGCCCACCCCGATCGGGAACCCCGGCGCCGAGGCCATCAACGCCGCGCTGCACCCCGCGGACGGCGACTGGCTGTACTTCATCACCGTCGACCTCGACTCCGGCGAGACGAAGTTCACCTCGTCGTACGACGAGTTCCTCGTGTACAAGGCTCAGTACCAGCAGTGGCTCGCAGCGAACCGGTGAACCCGTCCGACCGCGGTGGCCTCGACGACCGGGGTCCGGTGCGAGCGTGGGGAGAGGTGCGCGGCACCGACGCGCCCCCGACGCGTGCGCGCCGCCGTGCCGAGTCCGACGAGCACCAGGGCGAGCCCGTGGCGGCCCCGAGCCGGGCCGCGCAGCCCGGCGGGCCGGACGAGCACCCCGTGGCGCCCCGGCGACGCTCGCGCCGTGAGGTCAAGGCCCAGCGCTCCCTGCAGCGCCGCCACCGGCGCCGGCGCAAGGTCATGGTCACCCTCATGATCGTGGGGCTGCTGCTCGGCGCGGGGTACGTGGTGTACAGCATCGTCGGCCCTGCCCCGGGCGGCAGCGCGCACGACGCCTCCCCGGCCGTCGCCGACCACTCCGGACCGGGGATCGGAGAGGCGACGGTGACGATCGCCGCCGATGACACGCCCGAGACGATCGCCCAGAAGCTCGTCGACGGGGGAGTGGTGGCCACGGTCGCCGCGTTCACCGACGTCTACGTCGTGTCCGAGGGCTCCGCGACGATCGAACCGGGCACGTACAAGCTCCGGCTCGAGATGAGCGCCGCCGACGCGCTGGCGGCGCTGCTGGACCCGGCGAACCGTGTCTCGCTCAAGGTCACCATCGACGCCGGCCAGACCGCCAGCCAGATCTTCGAGAAGATCGGCGGGGTGCTGGGGATCCCGGTCGAGCAGCTCACCGCCGCAGCGGCCGACCCGGCCGCGATCGGGCTGCCCGCCGAGGCCGGTGGCAACGTCGAGGGCTGGCTCGCCGCCGACGCCTACCAGATCGACGCTGACGCCTCCGCGACGGCGATCCTGCAGACGATGGTCGCCAAGACCGTCGAGACCCTCACCGCGAACGGCGTGCCCGAGGACAGCTGGCAGACCGTCCTCATCAAGTCCTCGCTGGTCCAGGCCGAGGGGACCACCCCGGAGAACAGGGCACAGGTCGCCCGGGCGATCGACAACCGCCTCGCCCGCGCCAACCGCCTCGAGATCGACGCGGTCCTGGCCTACGGTCTCGGCAAGCCCGTCGCCGAGATCACGAGCGACGACCGGCTGCTCGACCACCCGTACAACACGTCCAAGAACGTGGGCCTGCCGCCGACGCCCATCGGCTCACCCTCGGCCGAGTCGATCGCCGCGGTGCTCAACCCGGCATCGGGCACCTGGATCTTCTGGACCGTGGTCGACCCGGAGACGGGCGAGATGGCGTTCTCCGACACCCTCGCCGAGCACAACGCCAACCTCGAGCGGCTGCGCGAGTGGGAGGACGGGCACCTGTGAGCCATCCGCCCACCGAGCCGCCCGCCCGCCGCCGGGCAGCGGTGCTGGGGCACCCCGTCGCCCACTCGCTGTCGCCGACGCTGCACCGGGCCGCCTACGCCGCGCTCGGGCTGTCCACCTGGTCGTACGACGCGCTCGACACGACCGAGGAGCAGCTGCCGGGGCTCGTCGCCGCGCTCGGCCCCGAGTGGGCAGGGCTGAGCCTCACCATGCCGCTCAAGCAGACCGTGCTGCCGCTGCTCGACCACGTGGAGCCGCTCGCCGAGGTCGTCGGTGCCGTGAACACCGTGCTGGTCCAGCAGGTGGGGAGCGGTCGACCCGTGCTCACGGGCGCCAACACGGACGTGCACGGGATCGTCGCCGCGCTCGGCGAAGGGCTCGCGCCAGCCACGGGGCCGGCACCGCACCGCACCGCTGCCGTGCTGGGGGCCGGGGCGACCGCCGCATCGACGCTCGCGGCGCTCGCCCAGCTCGGGTGCGCCACGCCCGTGGTGTACGTGCGCTCCATGGCGCGCATCGGCCCCCTCATGCGGGCCGCGCACCGGATGGGCGTCGAACCGCGGTACGCCTCGCTCGAGAGCGCCGCGGCGGAGATCCCCCGGGCGGACCTCGTCGTCTCCACCCTGCCCCCGCACGGCGCCGACCCTCTCGCGGCGGCCCTCGACGGCTGCACCCCGCACGGTGTGCTCCTCGACGTCGCGTACGACCCCCGACCGACCGCGCTGGCGGCCGCCTGGCACCGCGGCGGCGGCACCGTCGTCGGGGGAGAGCGCATGTTGCTGCACCAGGCCGCCGAGCAGGTGCGCCTCATGACCGGCCTGCCCGGACCGCTCGCCGCGATGGACGCCGCGCTCACCGCCCGGCTCGGCTGACTTCACCCGCACCTTCGCCCTCAGGCCACGCGCCCGCGTGCCGATCTAGTCCCAGAGAACCCGTGCACGCCGCGCGGGCTCGGGCGAGAGGACGATCGGTTGAAGCAGCTCGGCGAGATCCTGCTGGACGAAGGCCTGGTCACCGAGGGTCAGCTGCTCGCCGCGATGGACGAGCAGCTGAGCAGCGGGCAGTCGCTCGGGCGCACCCTCGTCGAGATCGGTGTGCTCAGCGAGGGACAGCTCGTCTCGGCGCTGGCCCGCCAGGTCGGCATGGACTTCATCGACCTGGACGACTACCCCGTCGACCGGGCCGCCGTCGCGCTCGTGCCCGCGAGCCTGTGCCGGCGGTACACGGTCCTCCCGGTCAAGATCGCGAACGGGGCGCTCATCCTCGCCACCGCGGACCCCGGGAACGTGGTGGCGGTGGACGACGTGCGCACCATGTCGGGCATGCCCGTGACCCCCGTGGTCGCCACCTTCGACAACCTCGCCCGCGCGATCGACCGGTTCTGCCGCGCGGACGGCGAGCTGGAAGACCTGTCCTCCGCCTTCGAGGAGGAGTCGCGGCTCTCGAACCCCGACCTGGACCTCTCGCGGATCGGGGAGCAGGTCGACGACGACGCGCCGATCGTGCGGTACGTGAACCTGCTGGTCACACAGGCGATCACCGACCGGGCCTCTGACATCCACATTGAGCCGACCGAGCACGACCTGCGGGTGCGGTACCGCATCGACGGCGTGCTGCACGAGATGCAGCGCTCACCCAAGCAGATCCAGGGCGGCGTGATCAGCCGCGTCAAGATCCTGTCGGACATCGACATCGCCGAGCGCCGCAAGCCCCAGGACGGGCGGATGTCGGTGACCCACAACGGGCGCAAGATCGACCTTCGCGTGGCGACGTTGCCCACGGTGTGGGGCGAGAAGATCGTCATGCGCATCCTCGACAACTCGACCGCGAGCCTCGACCTGCGCGACCTGTCCTTCCTCGACGAGAACTATGCGACGTACCACGAGGCGTTCACGAAGCCCTACGGGATGATCCTGGTGACCGGCCCCACGGGATCGGGCAAGTCGACCACGCTGTACGCGACGCTCAACGCGGTGTCCAAGCCCGAGATCAACGTCATCACCGTCGAGGACCCGGTCGAGTACCGGCTCGCCGGCATCAACCAGGTCCAGGTGAACCCCAAGGCGGGCCTGACGTTCGCCGGCGCGCTCCGCTCGATCCTGCGGTCCGACCCCGACGTGGTGCTGCTCGGTGAGATCCGTGACCACGAGACCGCGCAGATCGCGATCGAGGCCGCCCTCACCGGTCACCTCGTGCTCTCGACGCTGCACACCAACGACGCGCCGTCGGCGATCACGCGGCTCGTCGAGATGGGCATCGAGCCGTTCCTCGTCGGCTCGGCGCTCGACGCCGTGGTCGCGCAGCGGCTCGCTCGCAAGCTGTGCGACAAGTGCAAGGAGGCCTACGAGCCCACCGAGGTCGAGCTCGTCGGCGCACGCTTCCCGTGGATGCCGGGGGAGCCGAAGCCCGTGCTGTACCGCCGGGTCGGGTGCATCGCGTGCTCCAAGACCGGGTACCGCGGGCGCCTCGCGCTCCACGAGGTCATGCGCGTGACCGAGGAGGTCGAGCGGCTCGCTGTCTCGCACGCGTCGGCCGCCGAGATCGCCGGGACCGCCCGCAGGCAGGGCATGGTCCCGCTGCGCGACGACGGCTGGATGAAGGTCGTGCTCGGGCAGACGTCGATCGAGGAGATCCTGCGCGTCGTCGCCTGAGGGTGGAGTCCCGAGCCTGGGTCGACGTCGCGCTCAAGGAGGGGCGCCGGGCCGCCGATGAGGTTCGTGGACACGACCCGGCCGGGCCATCTGGTGGCGCCGACCGCAGGCAGGTGTGCGACGACTTGGAGGCAGACCCGTGAGCGACCCGTACCAGGCCCCGGCAGGGGGGGCCACGCCCCCGTTGCCGCCGTACCACGCCGCGGGACCGCAGGCCGGACCGGCGGCCGGCCCCCCTGGGCTCCCGGCGCCCGCGCACGCCCCGCAGCCGATGTACTCGCCCATCCCGTCGCAGAGCGGCGTCCCCGCGTCGCCGTACCGGCCCGAGCCGCCCCAGGCCCCGGCGAGGCAGGCTCCGGTCGACCCGCGTGACGCCCGTCCCGAGGAGCGCCCGGCCGCGGCGCCCCCGGTCGCCCGATCCTCCTCACGCGACCGCGCCTCGCGGATCGGCATGAGCCAGGAGACGCACGAGGGCGACCTCGTGCTCGACGAGGCACTCTCGGCGATGGTCCAGACGGGCGCCTCTGACCTCCACCTGACCACGGGCGCGACGCCGATGGTCCGCAAGAGCGGGTCGCTCCGACCGCTCGAGGGCTTCGGAGTCCTCGCGGGCGACGCGCTCCAACGGAGCATCTTCTCGATCCTCACCCAGAAGCAGCGCGAGACCTTCGAGTCCGAGCTCGAGTTCGACTTCGCCTACGCCGTGCGCGGCGTCGCGCGGTTCCGCGTCAACCTGTACATGCAGCGCGACTCGATCGGTGCGGCGTTCCGCGTCATCCCGTACGAGATCAAGCCGCTCGAGGACCTGGGCGTGCCGCCGGTCGTCGGGAACTTCGCCGGGATGCCGCGCGGGCTCGTGCTCGTGACCGGTCCGACCGGATCGGGCAAGTCCACGACCCTCGCCGCGATCGTCGACCTCGCGAACCGCACGCGCGAGGACCACATCATGACGGTCGAGGACCCGATCGAGTTCCTCCACCGGCACAAGAAGTGCCTCATCAACCAGCGCGAGGTCGGTTCCGACACGCACTCGTTCGCCGCGGCGCTCAAGCACGTGCTGCGGCAGGACCCCGACATCATCCTCGTCGGCGAGATGCGCGACCTCGAGACGATCTCGGTCGCCCTCACCGCAGCCGAGACCGGCCACCTCGTGTTCGCGACCCTGCACACGCAGGACGCGGCCCAGACGATCGACCGGATCATCGACGTGTTCCCGTCGCACCAGCAGTCGCAGGTCCGGACCCAGCTCGCCGGCGCGCTGCAGGGCGTCGTGTGCCAGACGCTCTGCAAGCGGGCCGACAGCCCAGGTCGTGTGGTGGCGACCGAGGTGCTGCTCGCGACCCCGGCGATCCGCAACCTCATCCGTGAGGGGAAGACGCACCAGATCTACTCGGCGATGCAGGCCGGCGCGCAGCTCGGGATGCACACGCTCGACCAGCACCTCGCGGACCTGGTCAAGACCGGCAAGGTCACCTATGAGACGGCGCTCGAGAAGTGCCAGCACGTCGAGGACTTCAACCGGTTGACCGGTCGGTTCTCCGGTGGGGCACAGGGCGCACCTCAGGGCGGCGTCGCCGCATTCCGGACGCAGGAGTTCTGATGGCAGCAGGCAAGACGTTCGAGTACGCGGTCCGTGACCGCTCCGGCAACATCGTCAAGGGTCGGATCGAGGCCTCGAACCAGGCCGCCGTGGCGAACCGGCTCAAGGGCATGGGGCTCGCGCCGATGTCCATCGCCGAGGTGAAGAACACCGGCATGAACAAGGAGATCACCATCCCCGGGTTCGGGGAGAAGATCGGCCTCAAGGACCTCGCGATCATGGCGCGCCAGCTGGCGACGATGATCACCGCCGGGCTCTCGCTGCTCCGCGCGCTGTCCATCCTTGCCGAGCAGACCGAGTCGAAGCCCCTCGCCAAGGTGCTCGCGCAGGTGCGCAACGACGTCGAGACCGGGGTCGCGTTCTCGACGGCCCTCGGGAAGCATGCAGAGGTCTTCCCCCCGCTGATGATCAACATGGTCAAGGCGGGCGAGATCGGGGGGTTCCTCGACCAGGTGCTCGTGTCCATCGCCGAGAACTTCGAGTCCGAGGTCAAGCTGCACGGCAAGATCAAGTCGGCCATGACCTACCCGGTGGTCGTCTTCGTCATCGCGATCCTGGCGACCATCGGCATGCTCCTGTTCATCGTGCCGGTGTTCTCCGGGATGTTCACGTCGCTCGGCGGGGAACTACCTCTTCCGACACAGATCCTCGTGACGATGTCCGCCATCATGAAGTGGACGATCATTCCGCTCGTGGTCGCGTTGGCTGTCTTCGCCGCGTGGTGGCGCAAGCACAAGAACGACCGCGCGGTGCGTGAACGGGTCGACCCGTGGAAGCTGAAGGCGCCCATCTTCGGCAAGCTCTTCCAGAAGATCGCAGTGTCCCGGTTCACCCGCAACTTCGGCACGATGATCCATGCGGGCGTCCCTATCCTCCAGGCGCTCGACATCGTCGGTGAGACGAGCGGGAACCTCGTCATCGAGAAGGCATCCAAGGCGGTCGAGGAGTCCGTTCGCCGTGGTGAGTCGCTCACGGGACCTCTGTCACAGCACCCCGTGTTTCCGCCCATGGTGGTGCAGATGATGGCCGTCGGCGAGGACACGGGTGCGCTCGACACGATGCTCGCCAAGATCGCCGACTTCTACGACCAGGAGGTCGAGGCGACGACCGACCAGCTCACGAGCCTCATCGAGCCCCTGATGATCGTCGTGATCGGCGCCATCATCGGCTCGATGATCATTGCGATGTACATGCCCATCTTCGGGATCTTCGACCTCATCAATTGAGCAATCGGCGACAAACCGGACGAATGAGTTGCGCCGGACGAGTGAATTCCCTGTCGGGCTCGTCACATGCTCAAGGCGGGTCGGCGGGGCGCCGATGGAGATATCGCAACACCCGATCCGGCCCCGCCGGAATGACATCGAAGACCACGCCCGACCATCCTGAACGGGAGCACTGACGTGAACGCTCGCATCCGCAAGTCCATGAAGGAGAAGGACCAGGGCTTCACCCTGATCGAGCTCCTCGTCGTCATGATCATCATCGGCATTCTCGCGGCGATCGCGATCCCGGTGTTCCTCAACCAGCGCGCCAAGGCGCGTGACACCGCCGCCCGCGCGGACATCTCGACGCTCGGCAAGGAGCTTGCGGCGTACTACGTCGACGGCACCGGTGCTGCTCCCAGCATCACCTTCTCGGGGTCCGGTGCTACTGCGCACTACGCCTACGCGTCCACAGTGACCGGAGTGAACGCCGATCTCGGTCCTGCGAGCTCGAACGTGACGGGCGTCGGAACAACCGGCACGAGCGACACGACGTGGTGCGTCCAGCTCACCTACGAAGACGGCACGAACACATCGGTCAGCTACAGCGCAGGCGGGGGTCTGGGCGCTCTCGGTACTACTTGCGGCGCCAGCGTGGTCATCACAGCCAGGCCGTGATGTGAGCTCCATCCGCAGGCGGACTCGCGCGGCCTGCCGTTGATGCCTCTGCGGGTGGAGTTCAAGCGGTGGGGTGAAGGCGTTTGTGCCTCTGCCCCACCGCTACGTTCTGACCGAGCACGCCGCCAGTAGTGGACCGAGAGGAGAACTGGCGAAGGTGACTCAACCGACTTGCTCAAGTCGCAGTGATGACGGCTTCTCCCTGATCGAGCTCATCGTCGCCATGATGGTCATCACGGGCGTCCTCCTGGTGCTCATGGCCGTCCAGACGTCAGCGCTCGTCACCACGGCCCAGAGCCGCCAGCGCACCCAGGCAACCGCGGTCTCGAACCAGATCATGGAAGAGCTCCGGGCCCTCCCGTGGCTCGTCCTCAACAAGGGCCTCCACCCCAACTTCGCGGCCGCCGCTGGCGGAGACGCGAACATCTCGAGCGGCAGGTTCCGCCCGACGGTCGGAGCCACGCTCGACGAGACCCTCGTGACCACGAGCACGCAGGCGACCGACGTGCCCCCGCTCTCCGGCACAGGGGGCTCGAACAAGGTCATATCGGTCGATCCCTCGAACGCCGCCACGGTGTTCACGTCCAGGGTGTACGTGACCCGTTCGGCCGCGACGCAGCCGAACGTCCTCACCCTGACGGTCGTCACGACGTGGACGCGGTCCGGCCGCACGACGACCGGCTTCGTCGTGACGCGAACCGAGGCGTACGCGCCCGCGGGTGGCTGCGGCGACGTGTCGAACCAGCCCTTCCTCGGCGCGTGCCAAGCTCTCTTCTCGAGCTCGGGCGGCGCTGACGGTCCCTCGGTGACAGTCACGGGTGGCGCGGCCGGGCCGTCCCCGACACCGGCGCCCGTCGGAGCGGTCCCGGTGCTCCCTGGATCCCCGGTGATCACCGCCACCATGAGCCTCGGCAAGGCCGGCTCGAGCGTGAGCTCGCAGCAGGCCAGCACGACGGACTCGCAGGTCACCCAGGCTGGTGTGCTTTTGCAGGGCGTCGACCCCGAGGTGCCCATCGGGACCGACGGTTTCGCGAAGGTCCTCAACAGCGCGTCGAACGACGTCGGGGCCAGCGGTGCAGCTCCGGCCTCCCCGCCGGACTCCACCGGCGTCTCGTCGTCGGCCTCGCTCTCGGCGGGCTCGGGCCCCTACACGCTCAGCTTCGCTGCGGGCGGCGGGGTCAGCGGCGTGGCAAAGGCGTCCACCACGACCTCGTGCGCGACGGGTATCCCCTCAGCCCAACCGTGCGGCGCTGCGACGGTGACCGGAGGAACACCGTCGTCGGTGTCGTTCAGCGTCGGCGCCACGACGATGGGAGTCGTCTCCGTCGCCGGCGGTGGGACCTCCAAGACGTTCGGTGCGCGCTTCGGCACGACCGCGGGGGGCGTCCCGGTGGGCTGCACCGTGCTGACCGGTTCGGGGTGCGCGTCGGCCGGGGCGGAACGCACCGTCGGGACGATGTCGTTCGGCACGGCGGCGTGGGTCGCTGGCTCGGCGCCGAATGGGCTGGTCAGGGTCACGGGCTACCACGACTCCGCGAGGGTCGAGCGCGGGGTCTCGCAGCCGGTCGTCGATGGGGTGGCGACGCGCTCGGGCCTGGTCTCCTACTGGAACGGCACCGCGTACACGGACCTGACACTCGGGCCCCTCACGAACCAGACAGCTGTCAGCGCGCCGGTGACCTGGACCGCTGCCGGGGTGACCGTGACGGCGCAGGCCACCGTGGTCATCACGCCGAGCATGTCGATCGCGTCGAACCCAGACGTGGCATGCAAGACGGACGGCTGCGCGATCGACACGAGCGCGGGTGACGTGACCGTCGCGGTGACCTACACGCTCACCGATGCGACCGGCTCGACGGCCTTCACTGCCGCCACCTCGCTCGGGACCTCGCACGTCAACGCGTCGTACAAGGCGGCCCCCGATGCGTGACGGCACCCGGGGCCAGGAGCCTCGCTCGCAGGATCGAGAGGCTGGCAGCGACGACGGCTGGACGCTGGTCGAGCTGCTGATCTCGATGACGATCTTCATCGGTCTGCTCGGCATCGTCTTCACGATCCTCCTGAACGTCAGCCTGCAGGCCAAGGACAACCTCGCGCGCACCCGTTCCGTGTCAGAAGCCCAGCTCGGTCTGATGCAGATCGATCGACAGGTGCGCTCGGGCAACGTGATCTCGGATCCCTCGGTCGAGACCCTGGCGAGCTCGGGGGTCGAGCCGTACTACTCGCTGCGTGTCTACACGCAGACCGACGGTGTGTTCCAGTGCGTGCAGTGGCGCGTGATCTTCGCCCCGGGCGCGGACGTCGGCGCGCTCGAGTACCGCTCGTGGCGGCCCGACTGGACAGTGGTCGGCGGCGTCCGCGACTGGAGCGTCGTAGCCCGGAACGTCGTACGGCCCGCGGGTACCGTCATCGTCGACTCGGACCCGTCGACGTGGCCCCCGTTCTACGTCGACCCCGCGTCCGTCGCCCAGGCCAACTCCGCGGCGCAGACGATCCGCGTCACGCTCCGGCTCAAGGACCCCGAGCAGCGGGCGTCGTCCCAGCCCGCGAGCGTCACGTCCGTGCTGACGGGACGCAACACAGTCTTCGGTTACCCGGCCGACAAGTGCGGCGTGGTGCCACCTCCATGACCCAGGAACGAGGAGCCAGGATGCTCAAGAACCTGACCGGAGGTCGCGCGTCGGGCGACCCCGAGAGCGGGAGCGCGCTCGTCGCCGCCCTCGCGGTGGCGCTCATCGGGATCGCGCTCGCCTCGGTGGTCGTGGCCAACGCCATCGTCGCGGCCAACGACTCCGGGCGTGACCGGGCGCGGACCCTCGAGGTCCATAGCGCCGAGGGAGCGGTCGATGCCGTCTTCTCCGAGCTCGAGACGACCACCCCGTGCGTGTGGCCGGCCAGCGGCGCCCTCGTGCAGGACACGTCCCCGAGCGCGACGTCGGTCACTGCCACCGTCACCTACTGGGACGCCCTCGGGACGGAGCTGCCGTGCGCGGCAGGTGTCGTGACGGGCTCCCCGGTGACCGCAGTGATCACATCCACGAGCGTGACGAGCTCGAGCGTCGTCGGGGTCGCGCCGAAGCGCACGGTCCAGGCGAAGGTCAACCTCACGCCGACCTCGGTTCCCGGGCGGGGCGCAGCGATCTTCGCGGCGAACGCCATCATGTCGACGAACGGGTTCACGCTCGAGACCTCGCTCCCGGACACCCCGGTCGATGTCTGGGTCGACACGGGTGACGTGAACTGCAACTCCAATGTGACGATCGACGGCAACCTCATCGTCGTAGACGGAACGACGGACATATCCGGCGGGTGCAGGATCACTCAGAACCTGTGGAGCAGCAAGAAGCTCACCGTGCACCAGATGCAGTCGGCTGGACTGAACACGGTCGGCCAGGACACCTATGTCGCCGCGGACGCGCGAGTCGCCGAAGGCTCGAAGTACGGGCGTGACCTCATCGTTGCCGGGGCGTACAGCACGTGGGGGACCGGGCCGGTCGTCGGCGGGACGTTGGCGAGCGGGGTCGGAGCCGGTGCGATCCCGCAGTACCTGCCCGTCGGTCTGCCGGAGGTCGTCTACAAGCCCTCCGACTGGACCGGATTTGCCAATACCGGAGACCGGGCGCAGGCCTACCGCGACTGGGTCATCGCGAACGCCGTGGCCAACGGCGCCCCGACCTGGTCGGATGCCCGCAACCCCGCGAAGACGCAGTGCACCATCGCGGGCGACAACTGGAGCCTGAACGGGCCCCTGATCGGACCCACGGTCGCCACGGTGTTCGACACGCGCTACTGCGCGGAGACGAAGCTCGAGGGCAACACGAACATCCGCCTCCGAGCGGACATGGTCATCTACGCGAACAAGTTCTATGGGACAGGCAACTTCAGCATCACCTCCGCAGACGGAGCTCAGCACAACGTCTGGATCATCGTCCCCGATCCCGACGTCGCCCCCAACGGCACAGCGGAGTGCGGCAAGACCGTCGGCGCCAACACGTCCGGCAACATCAAGTTCGACTCCGGCAGCCTCGCGATCGCGCCCATCACCTTCTTCGGGTACACGCCGTGCGAGCTCGAGACCAACAACACGATGACGTTCTACGGGCAGCTGTACGGCGGCAAGGTGACCCTGCGGAACAACATGACGATGCGGTACGTCCCGATCGGCATCCCGGGAGTGACCTTCCCGAACACCAACCCGACGGCCACGTCCGGGTACCGTGTCGACATCGTCTACAAGCGCGAGATCAGGACGCCGTGACGGCTGCGATCGTCGCGACGGTCGGGGTCTTCGGGCTGGCGATCGGCTCGTTCCTGAATGTGGTGGTGTGGCGGGTCCCGCGCGGCGAGTCGATCGTGTCGCCGCCCAGCGCCTGCCCGCGGTGCCGGCACGCGATCCGGGCGCGGGACAACGTCCCGGTGCTCTCGTGGCTGGTGCTGCGTGGCCGGTGCCGGGACTGCGCGGCTCCGATCTCGGTCCGCTACCCGCTCGTCGAGGCCACCACGGCGATCCTGTTCGCGCTCGTCGCGTGGCATTTCGGCGCGGTGGCCGTGCTCCCGGCAGTGCTGTACGTCGTGGCGATCTCGGTCGCGCTCGCGCTGATCGACATCGACGTCCGCCGCCTGCCGGATGCCATCGTCCTCCCAAGCTATCCGGTCGCCGTCGCGCTGCTGGCGCTCGCCAGCTGGAACCCCGGCGGTGCGAGCGACTGGGGGGCCCTGGTCCGGGCCCTCATCGGTGGCGCCTCGATGTTCCTCGCCTACTTCGTCCTGGTGATCGTCTACCCCCCGGGTATGGGCCTGGGAGACGTGAAGCTGGCGGGAGTCCTCGGTCTGTTCCTGGGCTGGTTCGGCTGGAGCGCCCTGGTCGTCGGCTGGTTCTCAGCATTCCTGCTCGGTGGCGTCTTCTCCGTGGGTCTCCTGCTCACCGGACGCGCCGGCCGCAAGTCGGGCATCCCCTTCGGTCCGTGGCTGCTGCTCGGCGGCGCGGTGGGAGTCGCGTGTGGCACCACGATCTGGGACTGGTACCAGGGCTTCCTTGTGTGACCCCGCGGGATCGAGGCCTCAAGGTCGGCCGGGGAGTGCCCGATAGAGCAATCAGAATCGCGATGCGGAGGAAAGGACGCCAGTGGCCAGCACACGCGTGATCGGGCTCGACATCGGCACCACAGCTGTCCGGGCCGCCGAGCTCGAGTTCGGGGGGTCCGGCCCGTCAGGGCGCTCGGCGCCGACGCTGCTGCGCTACGGACAGGTGGGACTGCCGCTCGGAGCCGTGCGTGACGGCGAGGTGGTCCAGCCGGAGACGGTGACGAGCGCCCTGAGGCAGCTCTGGCTCCAGTTCAAGTTCAGCTCGCGCGAGGTCGTCATCGGTGTCGGAAACCAGCGGGTTCTCGTGCGCGAGCTCGACCTCCCGTGGATGCCCCCCGCACAGCTCAGGTCGTCCTTGCCCTTCCAGGTGCAGGAGCTCCTGCCCATGTCGGTCGACGAGGCGTTGCTCGACTACTTCCCGACCGGCGAGTTCGCCGGCCCGAGCGGCCGCACCGTCCAGGGAATGCTCGTCGCGGCGCAGCGGGACACGGTGAACGCCAACGTCCTCGCCGTCGAGAGCGCGGGCCTGCGTCCCACCATGGTCGACCTCAACGCCTTCGCCCTGATGCGCGCCGTGGCGCGCGGCGACCTTGCCGAGCGCACGGTGGCGATCGTCGACATCGGGGCGAGCGTCACGAACGTCGTCATCGCCTCGCACGGAGTCCCCAGGCTCGTCCGGACGCTCGCCATCGCGGGGCACAGCATCACGAACGCGGTGGCCAGCTCCCTCGGGATCGCCGGGGCGGAGGCAGAGGTCCTCAAACGAGAGATCGGTGTCGGGTACGCGGTGGGGCCCGAGCAGAGCGCTGCCGCCGAGGCCATAAGTGAGGTCTCGCGCACCCTCATCGAGGCAGTCCGCAACACGTTCGTCTACTACTCCGGGAACAACCCCGGCGCAGGGATCGACGTCGCCATCATGACCGGCGGGGGATCTCACCTGCCGGGGCTGGGTCAGTACCTCTCGAGCGCGAGCAGGCTTCCCGTGATCCTGGGCGATGCCCTCGTCGGGCTCAAGGTGGCCAAGTCCTTCGATCGGGGCTCGTTGAACGGGTTCGAGTCGCTGGTCGCCCTGCCCGTCGGCCTCGCGTACGGAGTGGCAGCATGAGCGCAGCGATCGACCGAGGGGCTCAGCAAGCCCCCCTCGTCACCCCCTACCGAGGGGCCCTTCCGCAGGTCAACCTCCTTCCGCCAGAGGTTCGGGCGGCACGTGGACTCACTGTCGTCAAGCGGTGGCTGGGTGTCTCGCTCGTCGCGACGCTCGCGCTGTGCGCCGTCGCGTACGCGGGAAGCCTGGTCTCGGCCTCGATGGCCGCCAAGGACCTCACGGCCGAGCAGAAGGTCACGTCGGACCTTCAGGTCGAGGAGCAGAAGTACGCGGAAGTCCCGCGGGTGCTCAACGCGCTCACCTCCGTCAAGATCGCGCGGGAGGCCGGGATGGCGACGGAGGTGCAGTGGAAGGGGTACCTCGACGCTGTGACGGCGGTGCTCCCTGAAGGGGTGAGCATCGAGTCGTTCAGCGTCTCGCCGGCGAGCACGGCGTCGGCCGGCGACTCGACCAACCCCCTCAAGGGTGCGAGCTCCGGCGAGATCCAGTTCACGGGCCGCACGGCCACCGTCCCCGACCTGGCCTCGTGGATCGACTCGCTGAACTCGATCCCCGGCTTCGCGAGCGCGTGGGCCTCGTCGGCGGCCATCGCCGCGACCGACTCGACGGTCTACTACACGGTGGCCGGGTCCGTTCAGTACACCGATGCGGCGCTAGCGCACCGGTTCAGCGCAGCGGAAGGGACGAGCTGACATGGGCGGCGCCAAGAAGAGCACCTGGATCGGGGGGACGGTCTTCCTCGCCCTGGTGATCGTTGCCGCTGCCTACCTGCTCGCGATCTCACCACTGCTCACGCGGGCGAGCGAGTCCCGGGCCGAGACCGAGTCGACCCGGCAGCAGAACGAGATCCTGCAGATGAAGGTGACCAAGCTCGCCTCCGACTTCGCGAAGCTCGACGTCTACAAGGACGAGCTCGCGACGCTGCGCGTCCAGATCCCCACCACGGCAGAGCTCTCCAGCCTGCTTCGACAGTTCGACGTCGTGGCCGTGTCGCACGGGGTCACGCTCACGGCGATCTCGCCTGGCGAGCCGCAAGCCGTGGCTGAGCCGGCCGCGCCGGCAGCGACGGCTGCACCGACCGATGCTGCCACGTCGGGCACGGAAGAGAGTGCCACGACGTCAGAAACCACGCCGTCGGTCGCGTCGGTCCTGCCTGCGGGATTCGTCACGCTGCCCGTCTCGATGACCGCGGTCGGCACGTACGACAACGTCCTTTCCTTCATCGGCGACCTGCAGAACGCCACGCCGCGACTCTTCCTCGTCAGTGGGCTCACGGGGACCGCACAGAAGGAGTCCGATGCGGGAAGCGGTCGGCCCGCGACCGCGGTAGGCGACCTCGAGGTCACCATCACCGGGTTCGCGTTCACCCTCCTGGACCCGTTTGCCGTGCCGGCGGACGTCGTCGATCCCGCACCCGCCCTTCCGGGTGCGGTCGCCGGGAAGAACCCGCTGGTCCCCGTCGGCGGCGAATAGCCGGTCCACGCCGGACGGTCGCGGCTGCGGAATCGAAGACATGGAAAGATGCCGACCATGCTTCGTTGGTTGACCTCAGGTGAATCCCATGGCCAGGCCCTCGTGGGCATCCTCGAGGGCCTGCCCGCGGGCGTCGAGGTCCGTTCGTCCGACATCCAGGACGCCCTGGCCCGTCGCCGGCTCGGCTACGGCCGGGGCGCGCGGATGAAGTTCGAGCAGGACGAGGTCCGCATCCTCGCGGGTGTCCGGCTGGGCCTGACGCAGGGCGGGCCGGTCACCGTCGAGATCGGCAACACGGAGTGGCCCAAGTGGGTCGACGTGATGTCCTCCGACCCGGTCGACGACCCCGAGCTGCTGAACCGCGCCCGCAACGCCCCGCTGACGCGGCCGCGTCCGGGGCACGCCGACCTGGTGGGCATGCGCAAGTACGCGTTCGACGACGCCCGCCCGGTCCTCGAGCGCGCGAGCGCCCGCGAGACGGCGACGCGGGTGGCGCTGGGCACGCTCGCCGCGAAGCTCCTGGAGCAGGCGGCCGGCATCCGGCTCGTGTCGCACGTCGTGGGCATCGGCCCGGTCGTGGTGCCCGACGACGCGGCTCTGCCCGGTCCGGGCGACGTGGCGGCCCTCGACGCCGACCCGGTGCGCTGCTTCGACGCGGCGACGTCGGCCGCGATGGTGGCGGAGATCGACGAGTGCCACAAGGACGGCGACACGCTCGGCGGCGTGGTCGAGGTGCTCGCGTACGGGGTGCCGTCGGGTATCGGCTCGTACGTGCACGGCGACCGGCGGCTCGACGCGCGTCTCGCGGGGGCGCTCATGGGCATCCAGGCGATCAAGGGCGTCGAGGTCGGTGACGGTTTCCGCACCGCGACCCGTCGCGGCTCGCAGGCGCACGACGAGATGGAGCGCGACGCGTCGGGGCGCATCGTGCGCCGCTCGAACCGTGCCGGTGGCCTCGAGGGGGGCATGACCAACGGCGAGGTGCTGCGGGTGCGTGCCGCGATGAAGCCCATCTCGACGGTGCCGAAGGCGCTCGAGACGGTCGACACCGCGTCGGGCGAACCGGCCAGGGCGCAGCACCAGCGGTCCGACGTGTGCGCGGTGCCACCGGCTGCTGTGGTCGCCGAGGCGATGGTCGCCCTCGTGCTGGCCGACGCGCTGCTCGAGAAGACCGGTGGCGACTCGCTCGCCGAGGTCCGGCGCAACCTTGAGGGCTACCTCGCGGCGATCCCCGAGCTGCAGCGCTGATGCCGGCTCCTCTGATCGTGCTGGTCGGCCCGCCCGGATCGGGCAAGTCGACGGTCGCGACCCAGCTCGCGGCGCGCTGGCGGGTCACGGCCCGCGACACGGACGCCGACGTCGAGGTCGTCGCCGGCAAGAGCATCGGTGAGATCTTCGTCGAGGACGGCGAGGCGCACTTCCGGGCGCTCGAGCGCACCGCGGTGGTGAACGCGCTGGGTGAGCACGACGGGGTGCTGGCCCTCGGTGGCGGCGCGGTGCTCGACCCGGTCACGCAGGAGGCGCTGGCGGCGTACTCGGCGGCCGGCGGTGTCGTGGTGTTCCTCGACGTGAGCCTGGCCCACGCGGCGCCGCGCGTCGGGTTCAACACGGCCCGCCCGCTGCTGCTGGGCAACCCGCGCGCTCAGTGGCAGGCGCTGATGGAGGCCCGCCGGCCCGTGTACGAGCGCCTGGCGACGCTGCGCGTGTCGACCGACGCCCGGGGGCCGGCGCAGGTCGCCGAGGAGATCGACCGGGTGGTCCGGCAGGCGCCGGGTACGCCGTCGCAGGACGAGGGGAGCGGTTCGTGAGCACCGGGCAGGCCACGCGGGTCGTGCGGGTCGAGGGTGAGCAGCCGTACGACGTGGTGATCGGTCGGCACCTGCTCGGCGAGCTGCCCCGATTGTTGGGCGACGGCGTCAAGCGGGTCCTGGTGATCCACCCGACGGCCCTCGCGACGTCGGCCGAGGCCGTGCGCGAGGACCTGCTGGCGCACGGCCTCGAGGCGCTCGTGGCCGAGGTGCCGGACGCCGAGGCGGCCAAGACCGCGCAGGTTGCGGCGTTCTGCTGGCAGGTGCTGGGCCAGGCGGACTTCACGCGCTCGGACGCGATCGTCTCGCTCGGTGGTGGCGCGACCTCCGACCTCGCGGGCTTCGTGGCCTCGACCTGGCTGCGGGGCATCAAGGTCGTGCACGTCTCGACCACGTTGCTCGGCATGGTCGACGCGGCGGTGGGCGGCAAGACGGGCATCAACACCGCCGAGGGCAAGAACCTGGTCGGCACGTTCTACCCGCCGGCCGGGGTGCTGTGCGACCTGGCCGCGCTCGAGACCATGCCGCGGTACGACTACGTCGCGGGGCTCGCCGAGATCATCAAGGCCGGGTTCATCGCGGACCCGCGCATCCTCGAGCTGGTCGAGGCAGACCCCGAGCTGGTCTCCGACCCGGTGCGGGCTGCGCAGTCGCCCGTGCTGCTCGAGCTGGTCGAGCGCGCCATCACGGTCAAGGCCCGGGTCGTGGGGGAGGACCTGCGCGAGTCGGGGCTGCGCGAGATCCTCAACTACGGCCACACGTTCGCGCACGCGATCGAGCAGGTCGAGCGGTACTCGTGGCGGCACGGCGCTGCCGTGTCCGTGGGCATGGTGTACGTGGCCGAGCTCGCGCGGCTCGCGGGCCGGCTCGACGACGCGGTGGTCGAGCGTCACCGGTCGATCCTGACGTCGGTCGGGCTACCGGTGTCGTACCGGGGGGACCGCTGGGACCAGCTGCTCGCGGCGATGCGGCGGGACAAGAAGACGCGCGGGGACCTGCTGCGCTTCGTCGTGCTGGAGGCCATCGGGCGCCCGACGCGCCTCGAGGGGCCCGATCCGACGCTGCTGGTCGCGGCGTACGCCGAGGTCAGCGAGGGTGCCGCCCCGCCCAGCCGGGCGATCCCGCTGTGAGCGGCACGTCCCTTAGGCTCGCGGCATGACACGCGTCCTGCTGCTCAACGGGCCCAACCTCGGTCGTCTCGGTGTGCGTGAGCCGGACGTGTACGGCTCGGCGTCGTACGCCGACCTGGTCGCCGCGGGCAGCGCCTGGGGCTCCGACCTGGGGTTCGACGTGGAGGTGCGGCAGACGGACTCCGAGGCCGAGCTCGTGGGCTGGTTGCACGAGGCCGTGGACTCGTCGTCGCACGTGGTGCTCAACCCGGCGGCCTTCACGCACTACTCGTACGCGGTGCGGGACGCGGCCGCGCAGGTGACGAAGGCGGGGCTCGTCCTGGTCGAGGTGCACCTGTCGAACCCGTACGCCCGTGAGGAGTTCCGGCACACCTCGGTGATCGGTGCGGTCGCGACCGGCACGATCGCGGGGTTCGGCTTCGACTCGTACCGGCTGGCCCTGGGTGCGATCGCCGGTCGGCTGGGTCAGGACCAGTAGCCAACCTTGTAGGTCAAAGAACAGGTCTAGAGCCTTGTAAGAGCCCGTACCAGGCCCTAGGCTGTTCCCATGTTCGTGCTGACGGTGGACCAGGAAGGCAGCCGCACGCGGGGCGACCAGGTCGACGACCTGCTCACGCGCCTGAGGGCGCGGACCGACCTCGACGTCGGTGCACCAGGGGTTGCTGCCGCGTTCGAGCGCACGGTCGGCGACGAGGTGCAGTGCGTGCTGTCCGATGCCGGCCTCGCGCTCGACGTCGCCCTCGCGATCCTGCGCTGGGGCGGGTGGACCATCGGCATCGGCGCCGGACCGGTCCACGAACCGCTCCCTGCCTCCTCCCGGGCCGGCTCGGGGCTGGCCTTCGTCCTCGCCCGGGACGCCGTCACGCAGGCCAAGAGCCGGCTCCGCCCGGTCCCGCTCGTCGTCCGCGGCACCAACGCGGGGTGCGCCCAGGACGCCGAGGCCCTGCTCGTGCTCCTCGGCACCCTGGTGCGCCGACGGACGGCTGCCGGCTGGCAGGCGGTCGACGCCTCCCGGAGCGCCGGCGAGCACCGTCAGGAGGACGTGGCCCGGGCGCTCGGCGTCACGCAGCAGGCGGTCAGCCAGCGGCTGCGCAGCGCGCTGTGGAGCGAGGAGCTCGCTGCCCGTCCGCTCGCCGTGAGGCTGCTCGACGCCGCTGCGGGCGGCCCCGACCCCTGCGCCTGACCTGCGGGTCGCGCCACGCCCGCGACCACGGCGTGCGAGAGGATCCGTCCGACGTCGGCGCCGTCCAGGTGAGCGCCCCGCATCGACCCGAGGAGAACCGGTGCACGCACTGCTCATGCCGCTCGTCGTCATCCTGATGCTCGCGCTCAGCGCAGCAGGGGGCTGGGTCCTGACCACCGGCGTCCTGCACCTCGCGGGCAGGTCGTCGGACGCCGGTGCGGCCGAGACCCCAGCGGCCGCGGGCGCCCCGGGGCCGGCTGCCGCGGCGGTCTCCGACGGCCCCGACGGCGAGGTGGCGCGCGCGGTGCTGCGCGGCGGCACGTGGATCGGTCTGCTCGAACGGGTCGCGGTGACGGGGTGCCTGCTCGCGGGCGAGTCGAGCGGCATCGCGATCGTCGTGGCGGTCAAGGGCCTCGGCCGGTACCCCGAGCTGCGCGAGAACCCGGGGGCGTCCGAGCGGTTCGTGATCGGTACCCTGACGTCGATGCTCTGGGCCGCACTCGTCGGCCTCGCAGGCCGAGCCCTGCTCATGGTCTGACGTCATGACCTGACGTCCCGCCCGTTCCCCGCTGACGCCTGTACGATGGTCGGCGGTCTGGTCGCCCCCGCCGTCTCCGGCGCGCGAGGTGCCGACTCGCACATTCTCAACTCGACAGGAAGCAGCTCCCGTGGCTACCACCAACGACCTCAAGAACGGCACAGTGCTGAAGATCGACGGCCAGCTCTGGACCGTCGTGGAGTTCCAGCACGTGAAGCCCGGCAAGGGTGGCGCGTTCGTCCGTACCAAGCTCAAGAACGTGCTCTCGGGCAAGGTCGTCGACCGCACGTTCAACGCGGGCCTGAAGGTCGAGACGGCGAACGTCGACAAGCGCGACATGCAGTACCTGTACAAGGACGGCGCGGACTTCGTCTTCATGGACACCGACACGTTCGACCAGATGCCGGTCTCCGAGACCGTCGTCGGCGACGCGGCGAACTTCCTGCTCGAGAACCAGACCGTCATGGTCGCCACGAACGAGGGCGTGCCGCTGTACGTCGAGCTGCCCCCGTCGGTCGTGCTCGAGATCACGTACACCGAGCCGGGCCTGCAGGGCGACCGTTCGACGGGTGGCACCAAGCCTGCCACCGTCGAGACGGGCTACGAGATCCAGGTCCCGCTGTTCCTCGAGGCCGGCACGAGGGTCAAGGTGGACACCCGCGACGGCAGCTACCTCGGCCGCGTGAACGACTGACGTGGGAGCTCGCACCAAGGCACGCAAGCGCGCGCTCGACGTCCTGTTCGAGGCCGAGCAGCGCGGCATGAACCCTGTCACCCTGCTCGCGGAGCGGATCACCGAGCCCGGCACCGAGGCGGCCCTGCCGCAGTACTCGGTCGAGCTCGTGGAGGGTGTCGCTGCGCACCGCCGCCGCATCGACGAGCTGATCTCGACGCACGCCCACGGGTGGACCATCGAGCGCATGCCGGCCGTCGACCGGGCGCTGGTGCGGCTGGGGATCTGGGAGGTCCTCTTCAACGACGACGTGCCGGACGCGGTGGCTGTCGACGAGGCGGTCGAGCTCGCACGCGGGCTGTCGACCGACGAGTCGCCGACGTTCGTCAACGGCCTGCTGGGCCGGATCGTGGACCTGAAGCCCACGCTGCTGCTCTGACGACACGCACGAGAGCGCCCCACGACCGACACCGGTCGTGGGGCGCTCTTCGTGCGTGAGGAGGCCGACGGGCCGCGCTGGCCAACGGCCTGTGCAGGTGCTCAGCGTGCGGGCAGCACACCGTGCCGGCGGGGACGCGGCCCACGCACGGGCAGGTCGGGCGACGGCCGGCCGAGCAGGTTGCCCTGGACCCGGGTGACGCCGAGCCCGACGAGGGCGGTGAGCTGCGCGGCCGTCTCGACGCCCTCGGCGATGACCTCGAGGCGGTGCGCGTCCGCGAGCGCGAGGATCGCCCGCAGCACAGCCTCGCCGTGCGCGGTGCCGATCTCGCGGACGAAGGACTGGTCGATCTTGACGATGTCGACGGGCAGGGTCGCCAGGCGCGAGAGCGAGCTGTAGCCGGTGCCGAAGTCGTCGAGCGAGATGCGCACGCCGCGGTCGCGCAGGGCCTGCAGGGTGAGGGTCGCGGCGGCGTCGTCGGCGAGCAGGGCGCTCTCGGTGACCTCGATGGTCAGCCGGACCCATTCGCTGTCGCCCCAGGCCCGTTCGACGAGCTCGAGGAAGTGGGGGTCGGAGATCTGCCGGGCGGCGACGTTGACGGCGACGGGCAGCTGGAACCGGTCGAGCCCGTGGCGGGCGCTGGCGATGAGGGTCTCGCCGATGGGGACGATGAGGCCGGAGTCCTCGGCGAGGGGGAGCCACTCGGCGGGCTGGAGCATCTGTCCGCGGTGGGTCCACCGGGCGAGGGCCTCGAGCTCGACGACCTCGAGGGTGCGGGCGTCGACGATCGGCTGGAAGTGCGTGGTGAACTCGCGGTCGGCGATGCCGGCGTCGAGGGCCCGGCGGAGCCGCAGCTCGGACTGCACGCGGCGGCGCAGGGGGCGGTCGAAGACGAGCACGCCGCTGCGGGTGCGCTTGGCCTCGAGCATCGCGGTGTCGGCGTCGCGCAGGAGGTTCTCGGGGTCGATGGGCTCGCCGGGTTCCCAGGTGGCGATGCCGACGCTCAGCCGGGGTGCGCTGGCTGAGGTGCCGCCCCCGGTGAAGCCGTTGCGCAGCGCGCTGCCGAGCTCGACGAGGTCGCAGTCGGTGCCGGCGCGGGAGATGACGGCGACGAACTCGTCGCCGCCGACCCGTGCGACCCCTGACTCGGTCGGGACGACCGAGCGGAGGTGGTCGGCGACCTGGACGAGGAGCGCGTCGCCCCAGGAGTGGCCGTGGTGGTCGTTGGCCTGCTTGAAGCGGTCGACGTCGCAGTAGATGACGGCGACGCGGGTGCGTTCGACGTCGGCCTGGTCGAGCGCGGCGGTGAGGAGCTCGTCGAGGGCGTGCCGGTTGGGCAGCCCCGTCAGGGAGTCGGTGAAGGCGGCTCGGGCGAGCCGTTCCGCGAGCTCGGCGCGTTCGGCGTGGGCCGAGACGATCTGCGCGAGGTCGATGAGGAACCCGCGTTCGCGCAGGTCAAGAGGTCGGCCCGCGTCGGAGAAGAGCTCGGTGACGAAGCGTCCGCGGGAGAGCGTGCGCAGCGACCCTTCGATGGTGGGGTCGGCGAGGAGCGTGCGGCTCTCGTCCCGGGCCCTCAGCAGGAGCGACTCGGGGTCCTTGAGGAACCAGGCGGCGTTGGAGATGCGGGCGACGGCGTCGCGCATGAGGTTCTGACGCTGCGCCTCCCACTGCGCGTGGCGCAGCCGGGCGAGCCCGAGGGCCTCGAGCCCTACGCACAAGGGCAGGGCCCAGGTGATGGTGAGCGTCTCGCGCAGCGTGGGGTCGGCGACGAGCACCGAGGCGACGAGGGCGACCGTGGAGACGGCCGAGAGGGTGACGAGGACGGATCCGATCGTGGTCAGCGGCGCCTTGCCGACGGCCTTGACGACGTACACGCCCACGAGGACGACCGGGAGCAGGAAGGTCACGCTGTCGACGGCCCCGAGGGTGAGCCCGGGGGAGCCGGTCCCTCCGGCGAGCCCGACCCCGATCCACGCGGCGGCGCGCGCGGTGTAGAGCAGGGTCGCGACGACCACGTGCATGCGCACGGGCGGCCCCTGGGCGTAGGCGCGGGTCGCGGGCAGGGCGAGGACCACGGTCGCGGCGAGGAGCTGGGCGCGGACGAAGTGCAGGATCCCGGTGCTGCCCGCGGGCATCACCGCCAGGAGGCCGTTCGCGAGGAAGAGGAGCGCGAACATGGTCGACCAGATGAGCGTCCACGCCGCGCCGGCCTGGCGCAGCTGTCCGCGCCACCAGACCCAGTGCAGCACGCAGAACCCACCGACGAGTCCGGCAGCGCCGAACTGCACGAGCGCCGCCCACGTCGGCGCAGAGAACCCCATGCCGCTGGATCGGTCCGTGGGAGGACGGCATTGAGTCGGCAACCGGGTGACGGCACCACTCGACGGGGTGACGTCCGACGTCGGGCACCGACGACGGACGGACGTCGAGCGGTGTGCCCGCGGTGTGGGCTGGGTCACCGTGGCGTCCACTGCGTGGCGGAGTGCGGGAGCAGTGCCCGCACGGAGGTATCGTCGGCCCCTGACAGACATTCCTTTAAGGCCCGTCCAGTGAGGCGGGGAAGGAGGTCGCCAGATGAGCTCTGGCACCGGTGCGCCCTCTGACGGCGCACAGCACACCACCCCGGACGCGAACGTCGTCCTCGGCGCCCCCGAGATCGGGCGGGCGCTGACCCGCATCGCCCACGAGATCCTCGAGCGGAACAAGGGCGGCTCCGAGCTGGTCCTGCTGGGGATCCCGACGCGCGGCCTGCCCCTCGCGCACCGCCTGGCCCGCCGCATCGCCGAGGTCGAACCCGGGCTGTCGGTCGCGGACCTCGTCGGGAGCCTCGACGTGACGATGCACCGCGACGACCTGGCGCACCACCCGACCCGGGCGATCGGCCAGACGGACCTGCCCGCGGGCGGGATCGACGGACGTGTGGTCGTGCTCGTCGACGACGTGCTCTTCTCGGGCCGCACGATCCGCGCCGCGCTCGACGCGCTGAGCGACCTCGGGCGACCCAGTGCTGTGCAGCTCGCCGCGCTGGTCGACCGGGGCCACCGCGAGCTGCCGATCCGCGCCGACTACGTGGGCAAGAACCTGCCGACCTCGACGTCGGAACGCGTGCGGGTGCTGCTCACCGAGACGGACTGCCAGGACGCCGTGCTCATCTCGGGGGAGGTGGCCCGATGAAGCACCTGCTCTCGGCACAGGACCTCGACCGCGCGGCGGCCGTGCGGGTGCTCGACACCGCCGGGCAGATGGCGGCGACGCAGGCCCGCGAGATCAAGAAGCTGCCCACGCTGCGCGGCCGCACCGTGGTGAACCTCTTCTTCGAGGACTCGACGCGCACCCGCATCTCCTTCGAGACGGCGGCCAAGCGCCTGTCGGCCGACGTCATCAACTTCTCGGCGAAGGGCTCGAGCGTGTCCAAGGGCGAGTCGCTCAAGGACACCGCGCTCACGCTGCAGGCCATGGGCGCCGACGCCGTCGTGATCCGCCACCACGCCTCGGGGGCACCGCACACGCTCGCGCACTCGGGCTGGACCACGGGGGCGGTCGTCAACGCCGGTGACGGGACGCACCAGCACCCCACGCAGGCGCTGCTCGACGCGTTCACGCTGCGCCGTCACCTCGTGGGCGACGGCGGGCGGGCCGACGTCACGGGCCGCGACCTGGCGGGACTGAAGGTCGCGATCGTGGGCGACGTGCTGCACAGCCGCGTGGCCCGCTCGAACGTGCAGCTGCTGCACACCCTGGGTGCGCACGTCACGCTCGTGGCCCCGCCCACGCTGGTCCCGGTGGGGGTCGAGGCATGGCCCGCGCAGGTGTCGTACGACCTGGACGGCGTGCTCGCCGAGCTGCAGCCCGACGCGGTGATGATGCTGCGCGTGCAGCGCGAGCGGATGTCGACCGCGGGCGGCGGCTTCTTCCCGAGCCCGCTCGAGTACTCGCGCGGCTACGGCCTGGACGCCCGGCGGCTGCGGTCGCTCGCCGAGCACGCCATCGTCATGCACCCCGGTCCGATGAACCGCGGGCTCGAGATCTCGGCCGAGGCGGCGGACTCCGCACGGTCCGTGATCGTCGAGCAGGTGGCCAACGGTGTGGCGGTGCGCATGGCGGTCCTGTACATGCTCCTCGCGGGGGAGCCGACGACGAACGTGAAGGTGGACGCGGCGTGACGACGGAATATCTGCTGCGCTCGGTGGCGCCGCTGGGCGGCGAGCCGGTCGACGTGCTCCTCGCCGACGGCGTGGTCGCCGCGATCGGGCCCGACGCGGGCTCGCGTGCGGGCGCCGACGTGACCGAGATCGACGGCACCGGCCTCGTGCTGCTGCCGGGGCTCGTGGACCTGCACACGCACCTGCGCGAACCGGGCCGGGAGGACGCCGAGACGGTGCTCTCGGGCACCCGGGCGGCCGCGCTGGGCGGGTTCACGGCGGTGCACGCGATGGCGAACACGACCCCCACGCAGGACACGGCGGGCGTGGTCGAGCAGGTCTGGCGGCTGGGGCGCGACGCCGGGTGGGTCGACGTCCACCCGGTGGGTGCTGTCAGCGTGGGTCTCGAGGGCGAGCACCTCGCCGAGCTCGGGGCCATGGCCGGCTCGGCTGCCCGGGTCCGCGTCTTCTCGGACGACGGGAGGTGCGTGCACGACCCGGTGCTGATGCGCCGCGCGCTCGAGTACACGAAGGCGTTCGACGGCGTCGTCGCGCAGCACGCGCAGGAGCCGCGGCTCACGGCGGGCGCGCAGATGCACGAGGGCGTGGTCTCGGCGGAGATCGGGCTCGCGGGCTGGCCGGCCGTCGCGGAGGAGGCGATCGTCGCGCGGGACGTGCTGCTCGCCGAGCACGTCGGTGCGCGCCTGCACGTGTGCCACCTGTCGACGGCCGGCTCGGTCGAGATCATCCGCTGGGCCAAGTCGCGTGGCATCGCCGTGACCGCCGAGGTCACCCCGCACCACCTGTACCTGACCGACGAGCTCGTGCGCGGGTACGACCCGGTGTTCAAGGTCAACCCGCCGCTGCGCACGGCAGCCGACGTCGAGGCCGTCCGCGAGGGCCTGGCCGACGGCACGATCGACATCGTGGCCACCGACCACGCGCCCCACCCGCGCGAGGACAAGGACTGCGAGTGGGCCGCGGCGGCGTTCGGCATGACCGGTCTCGAGACCGCCCTCTCCGTGGTCCAGGAGACGATGGTCGACACCGGCCGGATGACCTGGGCGGACGTCGCCCGGGTGCTGTCCACGACCCCCGCCGAGATCGGACGGGTGGCCGACCAGGGCCGCCCGGTGGCCGTGGGGGAGCCCGCGAACCTCACGCTCGTGGACCCGTCGGCCCGCCGCACCGTGGTCCCCGAGGAGCAGGGCACGGCGAGCGTCAACTCCCCGTTCCGGGGCCGCGAGCTGCCGGGGGCCGTCGTCGCGACGTTCCTGCGTGGCCGCGCCACCGTGCTCGACGGGATCCCGCAGGACGATGCCGACGGCTCGCAGCGCGCGGCCGGACGGGCGCGCCTCGCATGACCGGGCGCGCGTTGATCACGACCGCCCTGCTGCTCGCGCTCGGCGCCCTCGCGCTGTGGGGGATGAGCCGGGGCTGGCACCGCCGCGGCGACCGCACCGCCACCGAGGTCCCCGACCTGGCACCGGTCCCCCCGGAGGGCACCGGACCCGGCACCCGGGGGGCGCCCACCACGCCTGCCATGGACGCGACGTACGTCTCCTCGACCCGCGCGGGCGACTGGCTCGACCGGGTCGTGGCGCACGACCTGGGCGTGCGCAGCGCCGTCGCGGTGCAGGTCTTCGAGCGCGGCGTGCTGCTCGCGCGGCGCGGCGCCCGCGACGTGTGGATCGGCGCCGAGGCCCTGCGCGGCGTGGGCACCACCTCCGGCATGGCCGGCAAGTACGTGGGCGGCGACGGGATCGTCGTCCTGACCTGGGCGCCCGAGGGCGACGAGCGCGGCCTCGACACGGGCGTGCGCGCACGGCGTGCCGCGGACCGCACCCGCCTTGTCGAGGCAGCCCGCACGTTGATCGACCCGGCGTCGTCCGCGACGCAGAAGGAGCAGTCATGACCGACGCAGTCCTGGTCCTCGAGGACGGGCGGACCTTCCGCGGCCGCGCCTACGGCGCCACCGGGTCCACCGTGGGCGAGATCGTCTTCAACACCGGCATGACCGGCTACCAGGAGACCCTGACCGACCCCAGCTACCACCGCCAGATCGTGGTGATGACGGCGCCGCACATCGGGAACACCGGCGTCAACGACGACGACCCCGAGTCGGGGCGCATCTGGGTCGCGGGCTACGTGGTGCGCGACCCCGCTCGCCGCGCGTCGAGCTGGCGCGCGAGCCGCACCCTCGACGACGAGCTCGTCACGCAAGGCGTCGTCGGCATCTCCGGGGTCGACACCCGCGCGCTGACCCGTCACCTGCGTGACCGCGGCGTCATGCGTGCCGGCATCTTCTCGGGCGACGCGCTGGTCGTCGACGGCGCCGTGCGCACCGACGACGCGCTCCTGGCCGAGGTGCTGGCCGCCCCCGCGATGCAGGGCGCCGACCTGGCCGGCGAGGTCACGACCACCGAGGCGTACGTCGTCGAGGCCCTCGCGCCCGACGGCTCACCGCTCGCCGAGCCGGTCGCCACGGTCGCGGCCCTCGACCTGGGGATCAAGGCCATGACGCCCCGGCGGATGGCCGAGCGCGGCATGCGCGTGCACGTGCTGCCCGCCACCTCGACCATCGAGGACGTGCTCGCGACCTCGCCCGACGGCGTGTTCTTCTCGAACGGCCCGGGCGACCCGGGAGCCGCGACCCACGAGGTCGAGCTGCTCCGCGAGGTCCTCGACCGCCGCATCCCGTTCTTCGGCATCTGCTACGGCAACCAGCTGCTCGGCCGGGCCCTCGGCTACGGCACGTACAAGCTGGGCTACGGCCACCGCGGCGTGAACCAGCCGGTCATGGACCGGCTCACCGGCAAGGTCGAGATCACCGCGCACAACCACGGCTTCGCGGTCGACGCCCCGCTCGACGGCGAGTCGACCGCCCCGCACGACGACGGCCGGTACGGCCGGGTCGTGGTCTCCCACGTCGACCTCAACGACGACGTGGTCGAAGGGCTCTCCGCCCTGGACCTGCCTGCCTTCTCCGTCCAGTACCACCCCGAGGCAGCCGCGGGCCCGCACGACGCCGCCTACCTCTTCGACCGTTTCCTCGAGCTCATGCGCACCTCGGGTGCGCAGAAGGGTGCCGACGCCTGATGCCCCGTCGCACAGACATCTCCAGCGTCCTCGTGATCGGCTCCGGGCCGATCGTCATCGGCCAGGCGTGCGAGTTCGACTACTCGGGCACGCAGGCCTGCCGCGTGCTGCGCGACGAGGGCATCCGCGTGGTGCTGGTCAACTCCAACCCCGCCACGATCATGACGGACCCCGAGTTCGCCGACGCCACGTACGTCGAACCCATCACGCGTGAGGTCCTGACCTCGATCATCGCCAAGGAGCGCCCCGACGCCATCCTCGCGACGCTCGGCGGCCAGACGGCCCTCAACGCGGCCATCGAGCTCGACGAGGCCGGTGTGCTCGAGGAGTACGGCGTCGAGCTGATCGGGGCGAGCATCGCCGCGATCCAGAAGGGCGAGGACCGCCAGCAGTTCAAGCACGTCGTCGAGAAGTGCGGCGGCGAGAGCGCACGCTCGGAGATCATCCACACGGTCGAGGAGGCCGTCGCCGCGGCCGACGTGCTGGGCTACCCGATGGTCGTGCGCCCCTCGTTCACGATGGGCGGGCTCGGATCGGGCATGGCCTACGACGAGGACGGCCTGCGCCGCATCGTCGGTCAGGGCCTGCACTACTCGCCGACCACCGAGGTGCTCCTCGAGGAGTCCATCCTCGGCTGGAAGGAGTTCGAGCTCGAGCTCATGCGCGACAAGGCCGACAACGTGGTCGTCGTGTGCTCGATCGAGAACGTCGACCCGGTGGGCGTGCACACGGGCGACTCCGTGACCGTGGCCCCGGCGCTCACGCTCACGGACCGCGAGTTCCAGCGCATGCGCGACATCGGCATCGCGATCATCCGCGAGGTCGGCGTCGACACGGGCGGCTGCAACGTCCAGTTCGCGATCGACCCCGAGACCGGGCGCATCATCGTCATCGAGATGAACCCGCGCGTGTCCCGTTCGTCGGCGCTCGCCTCGAAGGCCACGGGCTTCCCGATCGCGAAGATCGCGGCCCGCCTCGCGGTCGGCTACACGCTCGACGAGATCCCCAACGACATCACGGGCTCGACCCCGGCGTCGTTCGAGCCGACCCTCGACTACGTCGTGGTCAAGGTCCCGCGGTTCGCGTTCGAGAAGTTCCCTGCGGCGGACGACACGCTCACCACGACCATGAAGTCGGTCGGCGAGGCCATGGCCCTGGGCCGCAGCTACTCCGAGGCCCTCGGCAAGGCCATGCGGTCGCTCGACAAGAAGGGCTCGACGTTCCACTGGGACGGCGAGCCGCTCACCGGTGCCGGGCTCGACGCGCTGCTGGACACGGTCTCGCGTCCCACCGAGCACCGCATGGTCGACGTGCAGCAGGTGCTGCGCGCGGGCGTGAGCATCGAGGACGTCTACCAGCGCACCGGCATCGACCCCTGGTTCCTGGACCAGATCGTGCTCGTCAACGAGGTCGCGCAGGACACCGCGGACGCCCCCGCGCTGACCGCTGACGTGCTCGCGCACGCCAAGCGGCACGGGCTGTCCGACGTGCAGGTGGCGGCGCTGCGCGGCGCGACCGAGGACGAGGTGCGTCGCACCCGCCACGCGCTCGGCGTCCGCCCGGTGTACAAGACGGTCGACACGTGCGCGGCCGAGTTCGAGGCCCGCACGCCGTACCACTACTCGGCCTACGACGAGGAGACCGAGGTCGCCCCGCGCGAGCGGCCCGCCGTGCTCATCCTCGGGTCGGGCCCCAACCGCATCGGGCAGGGCATCGAGTTCGACTACTCGTGCGTGCACGCGGCGCTCGCCCTCAAGGGCGAGTACGAGACCGTCATGGTCAACTGCAACCCCGAGACGGTCTCGACCGACTACGACACCTCCGACCGGCTGTACTTCGAGCCCCTGACCTTCGAGGACGTCCTCGAGGTGTACGAGGCCGAGCTCGCCGCCGGACCGGTCGCGGGCATCATCGTGCAGCTCGGCGGGCAGACCCCGCTGTCGCTCGCGCAGCGGCTGGCCGACGCGGGCCTGCCGATCCTGGGCACCTCGCCCGAGGCGATCGACGCCGCCGAGGACCGCGGGGCCTTCGGTGCGGTGCTCGCCGCAGCGGGCCTCCCGGCCCCCGCCTTCGGCACGGCCACGACCCTCGAGGTCGCCCGCGAGACGGCCCGCGGCATCGGCTTCCCGGTGCTCGTGCGTCCCTCGTACGTGCTCGGCGGGCGAGGCATGGAGATCGTCTACGACGACGCCCAGCTCACCGAGTACGTCGAGCGCGCGCTCGAGGCCGCGGTGGACCACACGGGTCGCGCCGGCGCGCTGCCGCCGCTGCTCATCGACCGCTTCCTGGACGACGCGATCGAGATCGACGTCGACGCGCTCTACGACGGTCACGAGCTGTTCCTGGGCGGCGTCATGGAGCACATCGAGGAGGCCGGGATCCACTCGGGCGACTCGGCGTGCGTGCTGCCGCCCGTGACGCTCTCGACGTCGGAGCTCGAGCGCATCCGCCGCTCGACCGAGGCCATCGCCCAGGGCGTGGGGGTGCGCGGGCTGCTCAACATCCAGTTCGCGCTCGTCTCGGACGTGCTCTACGTGCTCGAGGCGAACCCGCGGGCCTCGCGCACCGTGCCGTTCGTCTCCAAGGCCACCGGCGTCTCGCTCGCGAAGGCCGCCGCCCTGCTCATGACGGGCCGGACGATCGCCGACCTGCGCGCGTCGGGGGTGCTGCCGCCCGTCGACGCGAGCGAGCTGGACCTGCAGGCGCCGATCGCGGTCAAGGAGGCCGTGCTGCCGTTCAAGCGCTTCCGGACGACCGCGGGCACCGTGGTCGACACCGTGCTCGGCCCCGAGATGCGCTCGACGGGCGAGGTCATGGGCTTCGACGTCGACTTCCCGACGGCGTTCGCCAAGTCGCAGGCCGCCGCGTTCGGCGGGCTGCCCATGTCCGGCACCGCGTTCATCTCGGTCGCCGACCGCGACAAGCGCTCGATCGTCTTCCCGGTCAAGCGGCTGGCCGAGCTCGGCTTCGAGATCCTCGCGACCGAGGGCACCGCCGCTGTGCTGCGCCGCAGCGGGATCGACTCGCGCGTGGTGCGCAAGTACTCCGCGGGTCGGGGCGCGGCGGGGGAGCCGACGATCGTCGACCTCATCACCGCCGGGCAGGTGGACATGGTGGTGAACACACCCTCGGGCCAGGGCGCCCGCGCGGACGGCTACGAGATCCGCGCGGCGACCATCGCGGCCGACAAGGCCATCGTGACGACGGTGCAGCAGCTCGGCGCCGCGGTGCAGGGCATCGAGGCCGCGATGGCCGGTCCGTTCAGCGTCACGAGCCTCCAGGAGCACGACGAGGCGGCACGGGTCCGCCGCGCGACGGCAGCAGCGGCACGCGCCGCCGCGAGCGAGGTGGCGTGAGCATGACCGGTCCCTTCGGCGACCGCCTCGCAGCGGCCATGGACGCGCACGGTCCGCTGTGCGTCGGCATCGACCCCCACCCGGGCCTGCTGGCCGCGTGGGGCCTGCCGGACGACGTGCACGGCCTGCGGGACTTCACCCGCACCGTGCTCGACGCGGTCGGCGGGCGGGTGGCGGCCCTCAAGCCGCAGTCGGCGCTGTTCGAGCGGCACGGCGCGGCAGGTGTCGCTGTGCTCGAGGAGGTCGTGGCCGCGGGTCGCGCGTCGGGCACGCTGGTGATCGTCGACGCCAAGCGCGGCGACATCGGCTCGACCATGGCGGCCTACGCCGACGCGTACCTGCGCGACGGGTCGCCGCTGGCCGGCGACGCCCTGACCGTCTCGCCGTTCCTGGGCTTCGGCTCGCTGGCGCCCGCGGTCGAGGCCGCGCTGGCCACCGGTCGTGGGCTCTTCGTGCTGGCTCTCACCTCGAACCCCGAGGGGGCGAGCGTGCAGCACGCGGTCGACACGCAGGGGGTCGCGGTCGCCGCGCGGATCGCCCGCGAGGCCCAGGCGGTCAACGAGCGCGAGCTCGCGGCGACCGGTGGCCGGCTGGGCTCTGTGGGCCTCGTCGTGGGGGCCACGACCAGGGACTCCGCCCACCGGCTCGGGGTCGACCTGGCCGCCGTCCAGGGGCCTCTGCTGGCCCCCGGGGTCGGGGCGCAGGGGGCGGGCGCGGCCGAGCTGGACGCGGTCTTCGGCGGTGCGCGGCGCGCGGTGCTGGCCTCGTCGTCGCGCGGCGTCCTCGCCGCGGGGCCCGATCCGGACGCCCTGCGGTCGGCCGCGCTGCGTGCCTCGGCCGACGCGGCCTCGGCCCTGCGTTGACGTTCGCGTTGCCGACCTGTGCGGATGCTCGCTAGGTTCGGGAGACGATCACGTCCCACTGACGAGAAGGTGACTCGCGTGGCTCTTCCTCCGCTGACTCCCGAACAACGCGCCGCGGCACTCGAGAAGGCCGCCGCTGCGCGGCAGGCTCGCGCCGAGGTCAAGAACCGGCTGAAGTACTCCCAGGGGACGCTGTCCGAGGTGATCGCCCAGGGGCAGCAGGACGACACCATCGGCAAGCTCAAGGTGGTCGCCCTCCTCGAGTCCCTGCCCGGTGTGGGCAAGGTCAAGGCCAGGGCGATCATGTCCGAGATCGGGATCTCCGAGACGCGCCGCGTGCGCGGGCTCGGTCCGCACCAGATCAAGGCGCTGGTCGAACGCTACGGGTGAGGTAGCGTCAGTGGTCCTCTGAACCACTTCCGCAGGAGCATCACACCCTCATGACGACGACGCCCGCCCGGCTCACCGTTCTCGCCGGACCGACCGCCGTCGGCAAGGGCACCGTGTCGGCCGACGTGCGGTCGCGGTACCCCGGGCTCTGGCTCTCGGTGTCCGCGACGACGCGCGCACCGCGACCCGGAGAGGTCGAGGGCGTTCACTACCACTTCGTCTCTCCCGCCGAGTTCGACGGCATGGTCGAGCGCGGCGAGATGCTCGAGTGGGCCGTGGTCCACGGCCGCAACCGTTACGGCACCCCCCGTCGCCCGGTCGAGGACCACCTGGCGGCGGGGGAGCCCGTGCTCCTCGAGCTCGACCTGCAGGGCGCCCGTCAGGTCCGGGCGTCGATGCCCGAGGCACGGTTCATCTTCCTGGCCCCGCCGTCGTGGGACGAGCTCGTGCGTCGTCTCGTGGGCCGGGGCACCGAGGACGCCGAGGAGCGTGAGCGTCGGCTCGCGACCGCGCGCGTCGAGCTCGCCGCCGAGCCGGAGTTCGACCACGTCATCGTCAACGACGACGTGCGACGGGCCACCGACGAGCTGGTCCGTCTGATGGGACTCCCGACCGGGTAGAATGCTCGGAGCCCAACCCTTCAACGTGCGGAGTTTCACCGTGTCCGGAACCGTCGCCGCCCCCGTCGGCATCACCGACCCGCCCATCGACCAGCTCCTCGAGCGCGCCGACTCCAAGTACGCGCTCGTCGTCTACGCCGCCAAGCGCGCGCGTCAGATCAACGCGTACTACTCGCAGCTCAACGAGGGCCTCCTGGAGTACGTGGGCCCGCTCGTCGAGACGCGCCCGCAGGAGAAGCCGCTCTCGATCGCGATGCGCGAGATCGACGGCGGCCTGCTCACCGTCGAGTCGACCGAGGGCTGACGCCCTCGCCGCCGGGCGGGTGCGTCAGCCGGAGATCCCCATGCGCATCGTGCTCGGCGTCTCGGGCGGCATCGCCGCCTACAAGGCCGCGCTGCTCCTGCGGCTGCTGACCGAGGCCGGTCATGACGTACGCGTCATCCCCACGCGCGCCTCGCTCGAGTTCGTGGGACAGGCCACGTGGGAGGCGCTCTCGGGCCACCCGGTCGCAACCGAGGTGTTCGAGGACGTCCCTCACGTCCCTCACGTCACCCTCGGCAAGTCCGCCGACCTCGTGATCGTGGCCCCGGCGACCGCCGACCTGCTCGCGCGGGCCGCCACGGGCCGCGCGGACGACCTGCTCACCGCGACGCTGCTCACGGCCCGCTGCCCGGTGCTGCTCGCCCCCGCGATGCACACCGAGATGTGGGAGCACCCGGCGACCGTCGCGAACGTGCGCACCTTGCGCGATCGAGGCACGCACGTGCTCGACCCGGCCTCGGGGCGCCTGACCGGTGCCGACACCGGTCCCGGGCGCCTGCCCGAGCCCGAGGTCATCGCCGCCGCGGCCCTGGCTCTCGTCGGGCACCCCGACGACGCGCCGACCTCGGGCGACCTGGCCGGACGTCACGTCGTCGTCTCGGCCGGGGGGACCCGCGAGCCGCTCGACCCGGTGCGCTTCCTCGGCAACCGCTCCTCGGGGCGCCAGGGCTACGCGCTGGCCCGCACGGCCCGCGAGCGCGGTGCGCGGGTCACGCTCGTCGCGGCCAACGTGGACCTTGCCGACCCGGAGGGTGTGGACGTCGTGCGGGTCGAGACCACGGCCCAGCTGCGCGACGCTGTGCGTGCCGCGGCCAAGGACGCGGACGTGGTGGTCATGGCCGCCGCGGTGGCCGACTTCCGGCCCGCGACCCACGCGTCGAGCAAGATCAAGAAGCAGCCCGGCGGCGGCGCCCCGGTGATCGAGCTCGTGCAGAACCCGGACGTGCTGGCGGAGCTCGCCGCGGACCGGCTGCGCGCCGGTCAGGTCGTCGTGGGGTTCGCCGCGGAGACGGGGGACGAGAACGGCAGCGTGCTCGAGCACGGTCGCGCGAAGGCGCTGCGCAAGGGTGCGGACCTGCTGGTGGTCAACGCGGTGGGCCCCGACAGGGGGTTCGGCACGCCCGACAACGACGTCACGGTGCTCGACGGCACGGGTGAGGTCGTGGCCGCCGCGGCGGGAAGCAAGGATGCTGTGTCTCACACCGTCTGGGATGCGGTACTCGCACGTCTGTGACCCCGTCGCGCACTACGCTGGTGCGCATGACCGCGCCTGACATGCGACTGTTCACCTCCGAGTCCGTCACCGAAGGTCACCCCGACAAGATCTGTGACCAGATCTCGGACGCCATCCTCGACGCGATCCTCGAGCAGGACCCCGCGGCGCGTGTCGCGGTCGAGACCATGGTCACCACCGGACTGGTGCACGTCGCGGGTGAGGTGACGACGAGCGCCTACGTCGAGATCCCCCAGGTCGTGCGCCAGGTGGTGCGCGGCATCGGGTACACCTCCTCGCACATCGGCTTCGACGGCGACTCGTGCGGGGTGTCCGTCTCGATCGGGCAGCAGTCGCCCGACATCGCGCAGGGCGTCGACAAGGCCCTCGAGGCGCGTCAGGACGACGCGGACCACGACCCGCTGGACCTGCAGGGCGCGGGCGACCAGGGCCTGATGTTCGGGTACGCGAGCAACGACACCCCGAGCCTGCTGCCGCTGCCGATCTGGCTCGCGCACCGGCTCGCGGAGCGCCTGGCCCAGGTCCGCAAGGAGGACGTGGTCCCGGGGCTGCGCCCGGACGGCAAGACGCAGGTCACGATCGGCTACGAGGGCGACCGCGCTGTGCGGCTCGACACCCTGGTGCTGTCGACCCAGCACGACCCGGACCTGCACCTCGAGTCGGTGCTCGCCCCGGCGATCGCCGAGCACGTGGTGGCCCCGGTGCTGGCCGAGCTCGACATCGACCTGGACGTGCGCGACCACCGGCTGCTCGTCAACCCGACGGGCACGTTCGTGGTGGGCGGTCCGCAGGGTGACGCGGGCCTGACGGGACGCAAGATCATCGTCGACACCTACGGCGGGATGGCCCGTCACGGCGGTGGCGCGTTCTCGGGCAAGGACCCCTCGAAGGTCGACCGTTCGGCCGCGTACGCGCTGCGGTGGGTCGCGAAGAACGTCGTCGCGGCGGGGCTCGCGACCCGGTGCGAGGTGCAGGTCGCGTACGCGATCGGCAAGGCGCAGCCGGTGGGTCTGTACGTCGAGACGTTCGGCACCGAGACGGTCCCGCTCGCGCGCATCACCCGGGCGATCCGGGAGGTCTTCGACCTGCGCCCCGCGGCGATCATCCGGGACCTCGACCTGCTGCGCCCGATCTACCAGCGCACCGCCGCCTACGGGCACTTCGGGCGCGAGCTGCCCGAGTTCACGTGGGAGCGCACGGACCGCGTCGCCGACCTGCAGTCCGCGGTCGGCTGAGGTCCCGCGGTGCGTCCTGACCCCCCGGGGCCGGGACGCACGTCGTTCCGGGTCGTGGATGGTGGGAGGACCGTGGAGACGACGGCAGCATCGCAGGGCGAGCAGCTGACCCTCGCGGGGCTGCCGACGCCTCGCGCTGCCTCGCGCCGCGCCGCAGCGGCCCGGCGTGGGGTCGAGGCGGCGGAGGTGCTGCCGGTGGCCCGCGTGTGCATCGACCTGCCGCCCGCGCACCTGGACCGGCCCTTCGAGTACGTCGTGCCTGCGTCTCTCGACGCGAGCGCGCAGCCCGGCGCGCGGGTCAAGGTGCGCTTCGGCGCCCAGGACGTCGACGGGTACCTGCTCGAGCGCACCCAGACCGCAGAGCACGAGGGGACGCTCGCGCCGCTGCGCCGCGTGGTCTCGGCCGAGCCGGTGCTGGCCCCCGAGGTGCGGGTGCTCGCACGTGCGGTCGCCGACCGGTACGCCGGGACGCTCGCGGACGTGCTGCGGCTCGCGATCCCGCCGCGCCACGCGCGCGTCGAGGGCGAACGGCCCGCGGCCCGCCAGCAGCCGGCCCCGGGGCCCGACGACGGCGAGGGCGCGCAGGTCGAGGTCGCGCCGGTCGAGGTGGACCGGGTCCCCGCGCCGCAGCTGTCGGCGACCGCGTGGCAGCCGTACCGGGGCGGTCCGGCCTTCCTCCAGCACCTCACGGCGGGCGGTGCGCCCCGTGCCGTGTGGTCGGCTCTGCCCGGCCCCGCCGGTGAACGCTGGCCCGACGCCGTCGCGCAGGCCGCTGCCGCGTGCGTCGTGGGCGGTCGGGGCGCACTCGTGGTGGTGCCCGACGCGCGCGACGTCGCCCAGGTGTGCGACGCGCTCGACCGGGCCGGTGTGCGCGCATGGGTGCCGGGCACGCAGGGGGGTCACGTGCGGCTGCTGGCCGAGGACGGCCCGGCGGCGCGGTACCGGGCGTTCCTCGCGGCGCTGCGCGGGCAGGCCGACGTGGTCGTGGGAACGCGGGCCGCCGCGTTCGCGCCGGTGGCCCGGCTGGGCCTGGCCGTCTGCTGGGACGACGGCGACGACCTGCACGTCGAGCCCCGGACGCCCCACCCGCACGTGCGCGAGGTGCTCGCGCTGCGCGCCGTGCAGCAGGACGCCGCGTTCCTCCTCGCGGGGTACGGCCGCACCGTCGAGGCGCAAGCCCTCGTCGAGAGCGGCTGGGCGCGCGAGGTCGCGGCCGACCGCGCCGTGGTGCGCGCGCGCACGCCGCAGGTCCGGGCCCTGACCAGCGTCGAGCTCGCCCGTGAGGGCGCGTCGGCGGGCGCGCGGCTTCCGAGCGCTGCGACCCGGCTGATCCGCGAGCGCCTCGCGGTAGGTCCGGTGCTGGTGCAGGTGCCGCGTGCCGGGTACCTGCCGGTCGTCGCGTGCGAGCGGTGCCGCACGGTCGCCCGGTGCACGGGGTGCCACGGCGCCCTCGCGCTCACGTCCGCGGACGCGGTGCCGCAGTGCCAGTGGTGCGGTCGGCTCGCGACGGGGTGGCGGTGCGCGGAGTGCGGTGCGGGTGGTCTGCGGTCGGTGCGCGTCGGGTCGGACCGGACCGCCGAGGAGCTGGGTCGCGCGTTCCCGGGAGTCCCGGTGCGGGTGTCGGGGGCGAGGGCCGCGGGCGGGGTGCTCGCGAGCGTCCCGGACTCGCCGTCCCTGGTGGTGGCGACGACGGGTGCCGAGCCGGTGTGCGCCGCCGGGTACGCGGGGGCTGTGCTGCTCGACGCCGCGGTGGGGTCCACGTCCGAGTCGTTGAGCGCGGGGGAGCAGGCGCTGCGGCGGTGGCTCGCAGCCGCGGCGCTGGTGCGGTCGCACGCCGAGGGGGGTGTCGTCGCGCTGGTGGGTGACGGAGCGCCCGCTCCGACCCAGGCGCTGGTGCGGTGGGACCCCGCGGGGCTCGCGGCGCGTGACCTGGTCGAGCGCGCCGAGCTCGCGCTGCCGCCCGTGGTGCGGGTCGTGGCGGTCACGGGCACGCGCGAGGCCGTCCAGGCGCTGGTCGACCGGATCGACCTGCCGCCGGGGGGTGGGGTGCTCGGGCCGGTGCCGGTCACGGGGGACAGCCAGGCCATCGGGGTCGCGCGGCGTCCGAGCGGGCCGCGCGCCCCGACGCAGGAGGCGTTCGACCCGCAGGTGCGCGCGCTCGTCCGGGCGCCGCTGGGCGAGGGGCCCGGGCTGGTGCGGGCTGTCGCGGCGTCTCTCGCGGTGCGCAGCGCCCGGCGTGAGGGCGGCACGGTACGCGTGCAGGTCGACCCCGCGGAGATGCTGTGAGACCGCTCATCGGGACGGTCGACGCGGTGGTGCTCGACCTGGGCAACGTGCTGGTGCGGTGGGACCCCGTGCTGGCCTTCGTCGGCCACCTGTCCGCGGGCGAGGTCGACGAGCTGTTCGACGAGGTCGACTTCGCCGCGTTCAACCACCTGCAGGACGCGGGACGGCCGTGGGACGAGGCGCTCGACGACGTCGCGGCCCGGTTCCCCCACCGCGTCGAGGCCCTGCGCCTGTACCGACGCAACTTCGCCGCGTCCCTCCCGGGACCGGTCGAGGGCTCGGAGGCCCTCGTGCGCGACCTGCGTGCCACCGGTGTCCGGCTCCTGGGCCTGACCAACTGGTCCTCCGAGACGTTCCCGCACGCGGTGCCCGCCGCCCCTGCCATCGGGCTGCTCGACGACGTCCTGGTCTCGGGTGACGTGGGCGTGGCCAAGCCCGACCCCGCGATCTTCCGGCTGCTGGTGCGCCGCCACGCCCTGGTCCCGGCGCGCACAGTGTTCGTCGACGACTCGCCCGCGAACGTCGCGACCGCCGCCGCCGAGGGTTTCGACGCGCTCCTGTTCACCGACGCAGCGACCCTGCGCCGCGACCTCGTGGCCCGCGGGCTGCCGGTCGGGGCGACCGGAGCGGGAGCCGCGGGCGCCTAGGATCGGTGCATGCGACTGCTCTTCGCCGGCACGCCCGACGTGGCCGTCCCCGCGCTCGACGCCCTCCTCGGTTCGCGTCATGACGTGGTGGCGGTCCTGACCCGTCCCGACGCCCGCTCGGGACGCGGCCGGACCCTCGCGGCGAGCCCCGTCAAGCAGCGCGCGCTCGACGCGGGGATCGAGGTGCTCACCCCGCGCAGCCCCCGCGAGCCCGAGTTCCTGGACCGGTTGGCCGCGCTCGAGGTCGACGCGGCACCCGTGGTCGCGTACGGCGCCCTCGTGCCCGCCGCGGCCCTGGACGTGCCGCGGTTCGGCTGGGTCAACCTCCACTTCTCGGTGCTGCCCGCCTGGCGGGGTGCCGCTCCGGTGCAGCGCGCGATCATCGCGGGCGACGAGGTGACCGGCGCGAGCACGTTCCTGCTCGAGGAGGGCCTGGACACGGGCCCCGTGTTCGGGATGCTCACCGAGACGATCCGGCCGCGCGACACGTCGGGCGACCTGCTCGGCCGCCTCGCGGTCGCGGGCGCCGAGCTCCTGGTCCGCACGCTCGACGCCATGGAGGACGGCATCGTGAGCCCGGTGCCGCAGCCCGCCGACGGCGTGAGCCAGGCCCCGCGCCTCGAGGTCGAGGACGCGCGTGTCCACTGGTTCCACCCGGCGTACGCGGTCGACCGGCTGGTGCGCGGGTGCACCCCCGCCCCCGGCGCCTGGACCACGCTGCCCGACGGCACGCGGCTGGGCCTCGGCCCGCTCACGCCCGTGCCGGACGTCGACGACCTGGCCCCCGGCGAGCTGCGGCTCGGCAAGAACGACGTGCTGGTCGGCACCGGGACGCACGCCGTACGCCTGGGTGCGGTGACCCCCGCGGGCAAACGGACGATGGACGCGGGTGCCTGGGCCCGTGGGGCCCGCCTCGCGGACGGCACCCCGCTGCCCGACGGCGCAGTCCTCGGACAGGCAGTCCTCGGTGGCGCGCCTGCCACGCACGACGACACGGAGGTCGGAGCATGAGCCCCGTCGAGGACCGCGGAGCCCGCGGAGCCGGCCCCGCCCGCCGCGACGCGCAGGGCCGCGAGCGCGGTGCGGCCCGTGCCGACGGCCGGAGCACCCGGACCGCGAACGCCCCGTCGCAGCGGCGCCGGGGTGCGGACGCCGCACGCACGGCGGCGTTCGACGTGCTGCGCGCGGTCGCGGTGACGGACTCCTACGCGAACCTGGTGCTGCCGCCGCTGCTGCGCGAGCGCGGGGTGCAGGGCCGGGACGCGGGCTTCGCGACCGAGCTGGCCTACGGCACGCTGCGGATGCAGGGCCGCTACGACGCCATCATCGAGCAGTGCGCGGCCCGTCCGGTCGCCGCGATCGACCCTCCGGTGCTCGACGTGCTGCGGCTCGGCGCGCACCAGCTGCTCGGCATGCGGGTGCCCGCGCACGCCGCGGTCTCGGAGACCGTGGGCCTGGCGCGCGAGCAGGTCGGCGCGGGGGCTGCCCAGTTCGTCAACGCGGTGCTGCGCCGGATCAGCGCTGACTCCCTCGAGACGTGGCTCGAGCGCATCGGTGACGCGGCGGACCCGTCGGGCGACGACCCGGTCGAGCGGCTCGCCGTGACCGAGAGCCACCCTGCGTGGATCGTGCGGGCGATGCGTGAGGCGCTCGTCGGCAACGGCCGGCCGGCCGACGAGATCGGTGCGCTGCTGCGGGCCGACAACGACGCCCCCCGGGTCACGCTCGTGGCGCGCCCGGGGCTCACGTCGGCCACCGATCTCGCGGCCGAGCTGCCCGACAGCCGCCCGGGCCGCTGGGCGCCGACCGCCGTCGTGCTCCACGCGGGCGACCCCGCGACGCTCCCGGCGATGCGCTCGGGTGCGGCGGGCGTGCAGGACGAGGGCAGCCAGCTCATGGCCCTCGCCCTCGCGCAGGTGCCCCTCGACGGCCCCGACGAGCGCTGGCTCGACCTGTGCGCGGGCCCGGGCGGGAAGGCAGCCCTGCTGGGTGCGCTGGCCGCGCAGCGCGGGGCCCGGCTCGTGGCGAACGAGATCCAGCCGCACCGTGCCCGGTTCGTGGAGCGGGCCGTGGCCGCGCTGCCCGAGGGCGCGGTCGAGGCGGTGCGCACCGGCGACGGGCGCACGGTCGGGGAGCAGGAGCCGGGCGCGTACGACCGGGTGCTCGTCGACGCCCCGTGCACGGGTCTCGGCGCCCTGCGCCGGCGTCCGGAGTCCCGGTGGCGTCGCAGCCCGGCGAACCTCGCGGGCCTCGGTGAGCTGCAGCGTGCGCTGCTCGGCTCGGCGATCGACGCCGTCCGCCCGGGGGGTGTGGTCGCGTACGTGACGTGCTCGCCGCACCTCGTCGAGACCCAGCTCGTGGTCAAGGACGCGCTGCGGGCCGCGGCGAAGCGGGGCGTCGAGGTCGAGGTGATCGACGCGCGCGAGCCGATGCGGGAGATCGCGCCGACGATCGAGCTCTCGGACCGGCCGGACGTGCAGCTGTGGCCCCACGTGCACGCCACGGACGCGATGCACCTGACGCTGCTGCGCCGCCGCACCTGAGCGCCGATACCCTGGCCCGGTGGCCGTACTGATCAGTCCCAGCATCCTGTCCGCCGACTTCGCGAACCTCGAGCGCGACCTGGGCGTCATCGCCGACGCCGACTACGTCCACGTGGACGTCATGGACAACCACTTCGTGCCGAACCTGACGCTCGGGCTGCCGGTCGTGCGCCGGCTCGTCGAGGTCTCGCCCGTGCCGCTCGACGTGCACCTCATGATCGAGGACCCGGACCGGTGGGCGCCCGCGTTCGCCGAGGCGGGCGTCGCGTCGGTCACGTTCCACGCGGAGGCCGCGCAGGGATCCGTGCGCCTCGCGCGCGAGCTGCGTGCTCGGGGGGCCCGGGCCGGTGTCGCGCTGCGGCCCGCGACCCCCGTCGAGCCGTACCTGGACCTGCTCGACGAGTTCGACATGATCCTCGTGATGACCGTCGAGCCCGGGTTCGGGGGGCAGGCGTTCATCGAGGGGACGCTGGCCAAGGTCCGACGGGCCCGGGCGGCCATCGACGCCGCGGGCGCGGCCACGTGGGTGCAGGTGGACGGCGGCGTCTCGCGCGACACGATCGCCGCCATCGCCGAAGCCGGCGCGAACGTGTTCGTCGCCGGTTCCGCGGTGTACGGGGCGAGCGACCCGGCTGCGGAGATCGCCGCCCTGCGCGCGATCGCGGACGGCGCCGCACGCCCCTGAGGTGCACGTCCCGGACGGCGGGACGTCCCGGGCCGGGAATGAGTCGTGTGGCATGATCGTTGACCAGAACGCACACACGTGCTCCGGGGTCGGTGCAATTCCGAGCCGGCGGTGACAGTCCGCGACCCGCACAGCCTTCACCGGCGGTGCGGTTGACCTGGTGGAACTCCAGGACCGACGGTGAAAGTCCGGATGGGAGGAGACGTGGCGGCGCATGCCCTCAGGGGTGTGTGCCGTGGATCAGGGGTGCCCTCTCGATGGGGGTGCCCTGGTCCTCCCGCAGCCCCGGAGCCTCGAGACGGCACGGGAGGCAGCGGTGGACGAGCCAGGCACGGCGGAGCAGCACGCGATGGCGCGCGCGCTCGAGCTGGCCCGGCGCGGTCCGGCCCACGGCCCCAACCCGCGCGTCGGCTGCGTCCTGCTCGGTGCCGACGGCGCCACGCTCGGCGAGGGCTGGCACCGGGGCGCAGGCACCCCGCACGCCGAGCTCGCCGCCCTGACCGATGCCCGCGAGCGCGGCTCGGACGTCCGCGGCGCGACAGCCGTGGTGACCCTCGAGCCCTGCGACCACACGGGCCGCACAGGTCCGTGCAGCCGGGCGCTCGTCGAGGCGGGCGTCGCGCGGGTCGTCCTCGCGGTCGAGGACCCGAACCCGCTCGCGTCGGGCGGGGCTCGGACGCTGCGTGCCGCGGGCGTCGAGGTGCAGGCCGGGCTGCTGGCCGACGAGGGCCGTGAGGTGCTCGGTCCGTGGTTCGAGGCGGTCAGCCGGGGGCGACCGTTCGTGACGCTCAAGGTCGCGGCGAGCCTCGACGGTCGTGTCGCGGCGGCCGACGGGTCGAGCCGCTGGATCACGTCCGAGGAGTCACGCCGCCACGCGCACGCCCTGCGGGCCCAGGTCGACGCGATCGCGGTCGGCTCCGGCACGGTCCGGGCCGACGACCCGTCGCTGACGGCCCGCGGCGACGACGCGACCCTGACCGCGCACCAGCCGCTGCGGGTCGTCGTGGGCCGCACCGAGGTGCCCGCGGGGGCCCGGCTGCGCGGCCCGGGCGGTGAGCTGGTCCAGATCGCCAGCCACGACCCGCACGAGGTCCTCGCTGCCCTGCACGGGCGCGAGGTGCGCCACGTGCTCGTCGAGGGCGGCCCCACGCTCGCCGCGGCCTTCCTGCGGGCCCGGGTCGTCGACGAGGTGCACGCCTACGTCGCGCCCGTGCTGCTGGGATCGGGCCCGTCCGCGATCGGGGACCTGGGCATCGGCACGATCGACGCGGCCGTGCGGCTCGAGCCGCACGAGGTCTACCGGCTCGGCCCCGACGTGCTCGTCGTCGCCCGCCCCCGCGGCGCTGCCGCACCCCAGACATCCATCGTCCGCACGACCAGCGAGGAGAGCTGATGTTCACCGGAATCGTCGAGGAGATCGGGACGGTCGTCGCCGTCGCACCCGGGGGAGCGGGCGAGGGGTCCGACGTCCGACTGACGGTGCGCGGCCCGCTCGTGGTGCAGGACGCCTCGCTGGGCGACTCGATCTGCGTCTCGGGCGTGTGCCTGACGGTCACCGACCTGCCGGGCGACGGCACGTTCACCGCCGACGTCATGCCCGAGTCGCTGCGCCGCACGTCGCTGGGCGGCCTCGAGGTGGGTTCGCCCGTGAACCTCGAGCGCGCGGTGCGGGCCGACGGCCGGCTCGGCGGGCACGTGGTGCAGGGTCACGTCGACGGGGTCGGGGTGCTGCGCTCGCGCACGCCGGGTCCGCGCTGGGACGACCTGGTCGTCGAGGTGGGGCCGGAGCTGGCCCGCTACGTCGCGGAGAAGGGCTCGGTCACGGTCTCGGGCGTCTCGCTGACGGTCACGCACGTGAGCGACGACGCGTTCGGCATCTCGCTGATCCCCACGACGCTCGCGGCCACGACGCTGGGTGCGCTCACCCCGGGGGACCGGGTCAACATCGAGGTCGACGTGCTCGCGAAGTACGTCGAACGGCTGCTGACGCTCGGGGCGGTGGCCCGATGAGCGACGACCTGCGCCTGGGAACGATCGACGAGGCTCTCGCCGAGCTGCGGGCGGGCCGTCCGGTGCTCGTCGCGGACTCCCCGGACCGGGAGAACGAGGCCGACGTGGTGCTCGCGGCCGAGTCGGCGACGCCCGAGTGGGTCGCCTGGACGATCCGGCACTCGTCGGGCTACCTGTGCGCGCCGATGACCTCGGCCCGCGCGGACGCGCTCGAGCTCCCGCTCATGGTGCCGCAGAGCCAGGACCCGCGCCGCACGGCCTACACGGTCACGGTCGACGCAGCGACGGGCGTCACGACCGGCATCTCGGCCGCCGACCGCGCGCACACGCTGCGGGTGCTCGCCGACCCCGCGTCGGGTGCCGAGAGCCTCATCCGGCCGGGGCACGTGCTGCCGCTGCGGGCCGTGCCCGGCGGGGTGCTGCACCGGGCCGGGCACACCGAGGCCGCTGTCGACCTGTGCCGGCTGGCCGGGCTGGCACCCGTGGGCGCGATCGCCGAGCTGGTCAACGACGACGGCACGATGTCGCGGCTCGACGACGCCGCGCGGGTCGCGGCCGAGGCGGGCCTGGTGCTCGTCACGATCTCCGACCTGGTGGCGTGGCGCACCGAGCACGGCGACGACGTGCCTGCCGACCACGAGTCGCCGGCCCCGGCCACGGCGGCGACCCCGCGCGTGCACGCGACCCACACGGCGTACCTGCCCACCCGGCACGGCGAGTTCCGCATCCACGGCTACCGCGACCTGCGCACGGGCGCCGAGCACGTCGCGCTCGTCGCCACCCAGGGTCTGACCGAGCAGCCCGTGGTCCGCGTCCACTCCGAGTGCCTCACGGGCGACGCGTTCGGCTCGGCGCGCTGCGACTGCGGCCCGCAGCTCGACGCTGCGCTTGAGCTCGCGGCCCGCGAGGGCGGCGCTGTCGTCTACCTGCGTGGTCACGAGGGCCGGGGGATCGGGCTGCTCGCGAAGGTCGCGGCCTACGCGCTGCAGGACCAGGGCCGCGACACGGTCGAGGCCAACATCGACCTCGGCTGGCCGGCCGACCGTCGCGAGTACGGGGCCGCCGCGGCGATCCTCGCCGACCTGGGCGTCGAGCGCGTGACCCTGCTGACGAACAACCCGGCCAAGGTCACCGGGCTGCGGGCCCACGGGATCGACGTGGCGCAGGTGCAGGGCCTGGAGGTCGGGCTCACCCCGCACAACGAGGCCTACCTGCGGACCAAGGCCACCCTGATGGGCCACGTGCTGAGCCTGCCCCCGGGCACCCAGCAGACCGAGCCCCTGCACCTCGAACCCGTCGAGGCGGCACCCGCGACCCCGGGCACCGACACCGACGACCACGTCCTCGCCGAGGACGACCTCCGTACCCCTACCTCCGAGGAGATCACGTCATGAGCGGCGCAGGAGCACCTTCGCTGGACGTCGACGGCACCGGCCTGCGCGTGGCCGTGGTCGCGGCGAGCTGGCACACGGTCGTGATGGACGGCCTGGTCGCGGGGGCGCAGCGCGCGCTCGCCGCGGCGCACGTGAGCGACGTCACCCTCGTGCGGGTCCCGGGCACGTTCGAGCTGCCCGTCGCGGCCCGGTACGCGGCCGAGCACGTCGACGCCGTCGTCGCCCTCGGCGTCGTGATCCGTGGGGGCACCCCGCACTTCGAGTACGTGTGCCAGGCCGCCACGGCGGGCCTGACCGACGTCGCGGTGCGCACCGGGGTCCCCGTCGGCTTCGGGGTGCTGACGTGCGACGACGAGGCGCAGGCCCTCGACCGGGCGGGCCTGCCCGGCTCGCACGAGGACAAGGGCGCGGAGGCCGCGGAGGCGGCCGTCGCGACCGTCCTGGCCCTGCGGGCGTCTAGGCTCGGATCGTGAAGACGTTCGACGCACTGTTCGCTGAGCTGGCCGAGAAGGCCACGACCCGCCCTGCCGGTTCCGGCACCGTCGCCGAGCTCGACGCCGGCGTCCATGCGATCGGCAAGAAGATCGTGGAGGAGGCCGCCGAGGTCTGGATGGCGGCCGAGCACGAGGGCCAGGAGCGCACCGCCGAGGAGATCTCGCAGCTGCTGTACCACCTGCAGGTGCTCATGCTGGCGAGCGGGCTGACCCTCGAGGACGTCTACACCCATCTGTGAGCGGTTCCGCTTCCCTGCCGCCGTGCGCGGCACCTCGAACCCGACTGAACCGTGAGGACCACGTGCTGAGGATCGCCGTACCCAACAAGGGCTCGTTGTCCGAGCCGGCCGCCGACATGCTGCGCGAGGCGGGCTACCGCCAGCGCCGCGACTCCCGCGAGCTCGTCCTGCCCGACCCGGACAACGACGTCGAGTTCTTCTTCCTGCGTCCCCGCGACATCGCGGTGTACGTCGGGGCCGGGACCGTCGACGTCGGGATCACGGGCCGTGACCTGCTGCTCGACTCGGAGTCCTCGGCCACCGAGCACCTCGATCTCGGGTTCGCCCGCTCGACGTTCCGCTTCGCGGCGCCCGCGACCCAGCAGCTCTCCGATGTGACGCACATCGCGGGGCGCCGCGTCGCCACCTCGTACCCCACGCTCGTGCGCGACTACCTCGCGGCCCACGGCGTCGCGGCCTCCGAGATCGTGCGCCTCGACGGCGCCGTGGAGACCGCGATCCGCCTGGGTGTGGCCGACGTGATCGCGGATGTCGTGGAGACGGGGACGACGCTGCGGGCGGCCGGCCTGGCCATCTTCGGCGAGCCGATCCTGCGCTCCGAGGCTGTGCTCGTGCGCCGCTCGGACGGGCCCGAACCGGCCGGCCTCGACGTCCTGACCCGGCGCCTGCAGGGCGTGCTGACCGCGCACGAGTACGTGCTCATGGACTACGACGTCCCGCTCGCGCTCGTCGACCAGGCCGTCGCCGTCACCCCGGGCCTGGAGTCGCCGACCGTGTCGCCGCTGCACAACCGCGAGTGGGCGGCCGTGCGGGCGATGGTGCGCCGCAACGAGACGAACCGGGTCATGGACACGCTCTACGACCTGGGTGCCCGCGCGATCCTCGTCACGTCGATCCACGCCTGCCGCCTATGACGTCACCCGACCCGCACGGGGCCGAGGACGAGGGCGGGTCAGGCGACCTGCCCCCGGCGGACCACCGCGCGCTGTACGCGCCGTTCCGCCCGCGCTACGCGCGCGTGGTGGTGCTCACGCTCGCGGTCGTGGTGGTCGTGCTCGCGGCGGCGCTGATCGTCGCGCTGCCCGGCTTCGCGCCCGACTCGGACCCGCTGGGCGACCAGCTGGGCGTCGGGCTCGTGGCCATCGGCGTGGTCTGGTTCTGCTGGCGGCAGGCCGCGGTCAGGGCCGAGGTCGACGAGCAGGGCGTCCTGGTGCGCAACCTGCTGTTCTCGCGTCGGCTCGAGTGGCCCGAGGTGGTGCTGGTGCGTTTCGGCCAGGGGCGACCGTGGGTCCAGCTGGACCTGGCCGACGGCGACACGATCGCTGTGATGGGGGTGCAGCGCGCCGACGGGGCGTTCGCGGTCCGCGAGGCCGAGCGGCTGGCGACCCTCGTCGCGCTGCACTCGCGCACCTCGCGCGACGACTGAGCCGCCTGGCCGCCCGCTCGGCAACGGCTCCGGCGCCCTCGCCGCTCAGCCGCCGAGACCCGCCAGGCCCGCGGCGTGCACCCCGGCGACGGCCGCCGCGAGGAACGCTCCCGGATCGGCCGCCAGGCCCCGTCCCATGGTCGAGAGCCGCACGGGCGAGCCCGCGAGCGCCTCGAGCAGCCCCGCACCCGCGTCGACCTCGACGAGGCGGTGGCGCCCGTGCGGGGTGACGAGGTCCTGAGCCTGCGCGTGGACGCGGCTCCCGAGGTCCGTCAGCGCCGCCGCGTCGGCCACGAGGTCGCTGGCGGCCAGGTCGGGCGAGAATCGCGGCACGACCACGTCGGCGGGGGACAGCGCCACCCGCCCGTAGGCCGTGAGCGAGTGGTGCGAGATGCCGAGGTGCCGCTCACGCGGGTCGGCCCCCGAGACTCGCAGCGACGCGACCGGCGCACCGCCCAGGGTCGACGTCGCGTTGAGGGCCTCACCGGCCGCGACCCCCGAGAAGCCCCACCGGGTGCCGGTGCCCAGGTTGCCGGGCCCCTGGGCGACCACCACGAGGTCCGCACCGACCACGTGCCGCGCCGCGAGCAGACCCGTGTGCACCGTCACGGCCTCCAGGTCACCACCGAACGCCTGTCCGGTCGTGACGCACGCCTCGATCCAGCCGGCGTCGCGCAGCCCGGCCACGGCCCGCGAGAACCACGCGGGGAGCGCGCCGCCGTCGGTCATGACGTACGCGACACGGGGGGCGGACCGGCCCGCGAGCGCCGCGGCGTGCCGGGCGCCGGCCACGATCGCGGGCAGCGCCGAGTGCAGGTCCGCGACGACGACGGGCAGCCCCGCGAGGTCGTCGGCGTCGCGCAGCACCTCGTGATGCGCGGACTCCTGGTCGTCGACCCCCAGCACCATGTCCTGGAGCGGGGTGTACCGGGCCTTCACGAGGTGGCCCGGGCCGGCGTCGGGGTCCTCGGGGAGCGAGTCGGCGGGGGCGACGACCAGGGCGTACCCCCCGGTGCCGAGCCCGCGCGCGAGGGCCGTGACGTTGAGCAGCACCCGCTCACCGACCGCCGGGAGCCCCACCAGGGCGGGGTAGGCGAGCGCCCTGACCCGGGCCCGCGCCGGGAGGTCGCCGGTGCCCGTCCCCTCGAGGTCGACCTCGAGCTCGGCCGCTCCCGGCCACTGCTTGCCGTGCGACACCACGACTCCTGCACGCCACGTGATCACCGGATCACGCTACCGGCCACTAGCGTGGTGCCGATGCCAGATCCGATCCACCCCGCCGAGCGGCTGCTCAACCTCGTCATCGCCCTGGTCAACACCTCGGCCCGGATGACGAAGGACCAGATCCGCACGAGCGTCGCCGGTTACGGCGACGCTCCGTCCGACGACGCCTTCGAGCGGATGTTCGAGCGCGACAAGGACACCCTGCGTGACCTGGGCATCCCCGTGCTGACCGTCACGGGGGCGGGTCACGGCGACGACATCGGGTACCGGATCGACCAGGAGGCGTACGCGCTGCCGGCGATCGACCTGACCGCCGCCGAGCTCGGGGTGCTCTCGCTCGCGTCGCAGTTCTGGCAGGACCAGTCGGTGCGCACCGACACGACCCGGGCGCTCACCAAGCTCCGCGCGGTCGGCACCGACCCCGAGGCGGCCGACCTCGTCGCCGGCCTCACGCCGCGCGTGCGTGCCGCCGGCGGGGCGTTCGGTCCGCTGCTCGACGCGGTCCAGGCCCGCCAGGCCGTGACCTTCACCTACCGTGCCGCGAACACCGGCGAGGTGCGCGAACGGACCGTCGAGCCGTGGCGGCTGCTGGCCCGCCGGGGCGGGTGGTTCCTCGTCGGGCACGACCGCGAGCGCGGGGCGGCCCGCTCCTACCGGTTGAGCCGGATCGAGGGCCGGGTGCGTCCGACGGGCCCGGCGGGGGCGTTCGACGAGCCTGACCCGGTCACCCTCGAGGCGGCGATGCGCTCGTGGCGTGCGGGGGAGCAGCACGTGGCGGTCCTCGCGGTGCGGCCCGAGCGGGCCGAGGCGCTGCGTGCCCGCGCGATCGTGCCCGACGGCGGCGTCGACGTCCGGGTCGAGGACGGCGTCGACCTGGGTGATCCCGCCGTGGCGACAGTGCTCGCGGACCGCGACGTGGTGCGCGTGCCGTACACGTCGCGGGGTGAGTTCGCCGAGGACGTCGTCGGCTACGGCGACGCGGTCGTGGTGCTCGCCCCAGCCGACCTGCGTGACCGGGTGGTGCGGCTGCTGCGGGTCGCGGCGGCGCTCGAGGTGCCGAGGAGCTCAGATGGCTGAACGCGCGAGCGAGCGGCTGCTGCGGCTGCTCGGCATGATCACGTACCTGGACCGGCATCAGGGGGTGCCCGTCGAGCAGGTCGCGGAGCACTTCCGGGTGAGCCCCCGGCAGGTCATCGAGGACGTCGACACCCTCTGGATGACCGGCACGCCCGGGTACTACCCGCACGACCTGATCGACTTCGACGCCGCGTCCTACGAGGCGGGCGTGGTGCGGCTCACCGAGTCGCGCGGCATGACGCGCCCGCTGCGGCTCGGCACCCGCGAGGCCGTCGCGCTCGTCGCGGCGCTGCGCGCGATGCAGGAGGCGATGGGCCCGACCCTCGACACCGAGCGGGCGCAGGTCCTCGCCTCGGCCCTCGAGAAGCTGACAGCGGCGACGGGCGAGGCCGCGGCGAGCGTCGACGTGCGCCTCGCGGTCGACGGCGCCCCGCACGTGGTCGCGACGATCGGTGCGGCCCTCCAGCAGGGGCGGCGCCTGCGCCTGCGGTACGTGAACGCGTCGGACGTGGCGAGCGAGCGCGAGGTGGACCCGTTGCGGCTCGTGACGTCCGACGAGCGCTCCTACCTGCTCGCGTGGTGCCTGCGGGCCGACGGCGAACGGCTGTTCCGCGTGGACCGGGTGCTCGAGGCCGAGGTGCTCGAGGTGCCCGTCGCTCAGCACGTGGTGCGGGCCGACGCCGAGGAGTTCCGGCCCGACGCGTCGGGCGGGCTCGTGACCCTGCACCTGGGCAGCCAGGCCCGCTGGGTCGCCGAGAGCGTCCCGGTCGAGGAGGTGCGCAACCTGCCCGACGGCTCGTTCGAGGTCGACCTGCGCGTCGGCAACCAGGCGTGGCTGCGGCACCTCGTGCTGCGGGTGGCCGACGACGTGCTCGACGTGCGCCCGCCTGAGGTCGCCCACGCGGTGGCCGCCGCCGCGCGCGACGCGCTCGCCGCGTACGGGCCGCTCGCGTCGGGCGCCTGACGCCCTAGGGTGGGGCCGTGCTCTGGTTCATCGTGTGGACGGTCCTCGTCGTGGGGACGCTCGTCGGCGCCTTCTTCCTCGGGCGCGACCTGTGGCGCAAGGCCACGGCGCTGCTCGCCGAGCTCGGCCGTGCCGCCGACGTGCTCGGACAGCTCGCCGACCGCGCCGCCGAGCTGTCGGCGGCCGCCGCTGCCGGACCTGCCCTCCGCCCGCAGGTCTTCGACGACCCGGCCGAGCACCACGAGGAGCTGGCGCGGCTGCGCCGCGAGCGTGCGGAGCGTGCCGTGCGTCGCGCCGCACGGCACGAGCAGACGTACGCCCGCTGGCGCGCGTACAGCAGGTGAGCGGGGCCCCACCTGGGACCTGCGGTGCACGGCCGCGCGCCAGGCGCCGGTTAGGATCGTGAGCACTGCAAGAGGTCCGAGGGAGAACCCGTCATGTTCGGCAACGCCATCAAGCCCACGCACGTCCTGATCGTCCTGATCATCGTGCTGCTCCTCTTCGGGGCGAAGCGTCTCCCCGACCTGGCCAAGAGCGTCGGTCAGTCGCTGAAGATCTTCAAGGCCGAGATCAAGGACCTCACCGACGACAAGGACGACACCCCGGTGGCACCGGTCGCACCGGTCGCCGTCGCCCCCGTCGTGGTCCCGCCGGTCGTTCCCGTCGCCCAGCCGGCCCCGCCCGCACCTGCGCCCGCACCGGCCGCGTCCGGCACCCCTGAGGTTTCGGCACCGGCGCCGGCCGCCGGGAGCGACCAGCCCGCGAGCTGACGCACATGGACGACGACACCCGCCGCGAGGTCACCGGCGGCCGGATGCCGCTGCGTGAGCACCTGCGCGAGCTCCGCAAGCGCCTGTTCCTGGTCGCCTGCGGCCTCACCGTGGGCGGCGTCGTCGGGTGGATCCTGTTCAACCCGGTGTTCTCGGCGTTGCAGCAGCCGCTGCTCGACGCCGCGGCCGCCCGGGGCGCGACAGCCTCGGTGAACTTCGGGGGTCTCGCGACGGCGTTCGACATGCGCCTGAAGATCTCCCTCTTCCTCGGCGCGATCATCACCAGCCCGTGGTGGCTCTACCAGCTGTGGGCGTTCGTGACGCCGGGTCTGACCCGGCGCGAGCGTGGCTACGCGATCGGCTTCGTGGGCGCGTCGGTGCCGCTGTTCCTCGCCGGGTCCTACATGGCGTGGTCGACCATGCCGACCGCGGTGAAGGTCCTCACTGACTTCATCCCCGAGGACGCGACCAACCTGATCGACGCCCAGACGTACCTCAGCTTCGTGATGCGCTTCATCCTGGCGTTCGGTCTGGCGTTCGTGCTGCCGGTCATCATGGTCTGCCTGAACTTCGCGGGCCTCGTGCGGGCGTCGACGATGGCCAAGGGCTGGCGCTGGGCCGTGCTCCTCGCGTTCGTGTTCGCCGCCGTGATGACGCCGACGCCGGACATGATCACCATGGTCGTGATGGCGCTGCCCATCTGCGCCCTGTACTTCATCGCCCTGGGCATCTCGTTGCTGCACGACCGCCGGGTCGACCGTGCTCGGGTCGCCGCAGGGCTGCCGCGGCTCGACGGCACGATGCCCGACGCGGACGAGGTCGGCCGGGCGGCGGCCGGCGCTCAGCAGGCCGATGCCCAGCAGGCCGACGAGAGCGGTCACGAACGCGCATGACGCACATCGGTGTCGTGGTGAACCCCACGGCCGGACGCGGGCGCGGCTCGGACGCCGGGTCCGCCACCGTCGACGCGCTGCGCCGCCGGGGGCACCACGTCGAGGACCTGTCGGCGACCGACCTGGAGGCCGCGAGCGCCCGGGCACGGCACGCCTCGGTGCGTGGCCTGGACGCCCTCGTGGTGGTCGGCGGCGACGGGATGGTCAACCTCGGCGCGAACGTCGTCGCTGACACCGACCTGCCCCTCGGCATCGTGGCGGTCGGTACCGGCAACGACCTGGCGCGGGCGCTGGACCTGCCCCGCGGCGACGTCGAGGCGTCGGTCCGCGCGATCGAGCACGGGCTGGCGCGGGGGGCCCGGGCGATCGACGCCGTGAGCGTGGGGCCGCCGCGCCACGCGGCGCGCTCGTGGTTCCTCGGTGCGCTCTCGTGCGGGGTCGACGCCGCGGTCAATGCGCGCGCCAACGCCTTGACCTGGCCCCAGGGCGGGGCGCGGTACGTCCGCGCGCTCGTGTCCGAGCTGCGGAGGTTCACCCCCTACGGGTACCGGATCACGCTCGACGACGTGGTGTGGGAGTCGGCGGGCTCGGTCGTGGCGGTGGCCAACGCCCCGTGGATCGGCGGCGGGGTCAAGATCGCGCCCGACGCCGTGATCGACGACGGTCTGCTCGACGTCGTGGTCGCGGGCCCGTTCACCCGCGGCGGGGTCGTGAGGGTCTTCCCGGGGATGTACGCGGGACGCCACGTGCGCCACCCCGCCGTGCAGGTCTTCCGCACGCGAACGGCGCTCATCGAGCCGGTCCCGGGTCTCGGGCCCACCCCGCCCGACGCCTTCGCGGACGGCGAGCGGGTGGGTCCCTCACCCCTCGCCGCCCAGGTCCACCCGGGCGCGGTGCGGGTGCTCGCCTGACCGGTCGCCTAGGGTTGACGGTGTGGCACGAAGTCCTGAGCAGTCCCCGGCGGAGCGTTACGCAGCGGCACGTCGACGTGCGGCGACCCAGGACAGCGACCTGACGCGGTTCCGCGAGCTCCTCGACTTCCCGCTCGACGACTTCCAGGTCGAGGCGTGCGCAGCGGTCGAGCGGGGCAGCGGGGTGCTCGTCGCGGCGCCGACCGGGGCCGGCAAGACGGTCGTCGGCGAGTTCGCTGTGCACCGCGCCCTCACGACGGGCCGCAAGGCGTTCTACACCACCCCCATCAAGGCCCTGTCGAACCAGAAGTACGGCGACCTGGTGCGCCGGCACGGGTCCGCCGACGTGGGGCTGCTCACGGGCGACACGTCCGTCAACGGGGACGCCCCCGTGGTCGTGATGACCACCGAGGTGCTCCGCAACATGCTGTACGCGGGCTCTCCGGCGCTCGACGGGCTCGGGTACGTGGTCATGGACGAGGTGCACTACCTCGCCGACCGGTTCCGTGGCCCGGTGTGGGAGGAGGTCATCCTGCACCTTCCGGACGACGTGCAGCTCGTCTCGCTCTCGGCGACGGTCTCGAACGCCGAGGAGTTCGGCGACTGGCTCACCGCGGTGCGGGGCGACACCGCCGTGGTGGTCAGCGAGCACCGTCCCGTGCCGCTCGGCCAGCAGGTGCTCGTCCGCGGTGCGCTGCACGACCTGTACGCCGGGCACGTCGACCCGACAGATCCAGGGGTCAACCCGCCCATCAACCCCGAGCTCGCCCACCTCGTGCGCCGTGAGCGCGACGGCGGACCGGCGCACCAGGGGCGCCGGGGGCCGGGCGACCGCGGCTACCGGGGCCGTGGCGGTCACAGCAACCACGGCGGCCCGGGCCAGGGGCGGGGGCGTCCGACGCCACGCTTCATGGTGGTGGACCTGCTCGACCAGGCCGGGCTGCTGCCCGCCATCGTGTTCATCTTCTCGCGCGCGGGCTGCGAGGGAGCCGTGGCGCAGTGCGTCGCCGCCGGCCTGCGACTGACGGACGCCGAGCAGGAGGCCGAGATCCGGCGGGTCGTCGAGGAGCGCTGCGCGTCGATCCCGTCCGAGGACCTCGACGTGCTCGGCTACTGGTCGTTCGTCGACGCGCTCGCGCGCGGCGTGGCGAGCCACCACGCGGGGATGCTCCCGCTGTTCAAGGAGACGGTCGAGGACCTGTTCGCGCGCGGCCTGGTGCGGGTCGTCTTCGCGACCGAGACGCTCGCGCTCGGCATCAACATGCCAGCGCGCTCGGTCGTGCTCGAGAAGCTGGTCAAGTGGGACGGCTCGCGGCACGTCGAGATCACGCCGGGGGAGTACACGCAGCTCACGGGGCGTGCGGGGCGCCGCGGGATCGACACCGAGGGCCACGCTGTCGTGGTCGACCACCCGGCCCTGGACCTCGTGGGGCTCGCGGGGCTGGCGTCGAAGCGGCTGTACCCGCTGCGCTCGAGCTTCCGGCCCACGTACAACATGGCTGTCAACCTGGTCGCCCAGGTGGGGCGCCCGCGGGCCCGGGAGGTCCTCGAGACGTCGTTCGCGCAGTTCCAGGCCGACCGGGGCGTGGTCGGCCTGGCCCGCCAGGCGCAGGCGCACACCGAGGCCCTCGAGGGCTACGCCGAGGCGATGCGCTGCGACCGGGGGGACTTCGCCGAGTACGCCGCGCTGCGGCGCGCGATCTCGGACCGCGAGCGCGACCTGAAGCGCCAGGCGACGTCGGCCCGGCGGCGTGACGTGGGCCGCTCGCTCGAGGGCCTGCGGGTCGGCGACGTGCTCGAGATCGCGGCCGGACGCCGCTCGGGCCACGCGGTCGTGCTCGACCCGGGCACCGCGGGCGGGTTCGAGGGACCACGGCCCACCGTGCTGACGACCGACCGGCACGTGCGCCGCCTCACGGTGGACGACGTCGGCGACGGGGTGCGCACGATCGGGTCGCTGCGGGTGCCGAAGGGGTTCACGGGGCGCACGTCGACGCAGCGCCGCGACCTGGCGGCGGCGCTGCGAGGGGTGCTCGCCGAGCTCGAGGTGCCGGCCGGTCGTGGTGGCGGGCGGGCCCGCGGGGCGAAGGGCGAACGCGCCGGCCGGGGTGGCGCGGCCGACGACCAGGCGCTGGCCGACCTGCGGCGCAGGCTGCGCGCCCACCCGTGCCACGCGTGCCCCGACCGCGAGGACCACGCGCGGTGGGCCGAGCGGTGGTCGCGGCTGCGGCACGAGCACGACGCCCTGGTGGCCCGGATCGAGGGACGCACCGGGTCGATCGCGAAGGTCTTCGACCGGATCTGCGACGTGCTGCTCGAGCTCGGGTACCTGCGCACCGAGGACGACGACGAGGGCGGGCGGCGCACGGTCGTGACGTCGGAGGGCCGGTGGCTGCGGCGCATCTACGCCGAGAACGACCTGCTGGTCGCGGAGTGCCTGCGCCGGGGTGCGTGGGACGGTCTCGACGCCCCGGCCCTCGCGGCCGCCGTCTCGACGCTCGTGTACTCGGCGCGACGGGACGACCGGGAGGGTGCTCCGGCTGTCCCCGGCGGGCCGCAGGGGCCGCTCGCCCGCGCCCTCGACGACACCGTGCGGATCTGGTCGGAGCTCGACGACGTCGAGACCGCGCACCGGATCGACGCGACCGCCACGATCGACCTGGGGCTCGTCCAGGCCGTGCACCGGTGGGCCTCGGGGCGGGCGCTCGACTCGGTGCTGCGCGGCAGCGAGCTCGCGGCCGGCGACTTCGTGCGCTGGTGCAAGCAGCTCATCGACCTGCTCGACCAGATCGCCCAGGCCGCCCCTGACGGGCACGTGCGGCAGACCGCCGCGCGGGCCGTGATGGCCCTGCGCCGAGGGGTCGTCGCGTACTCGTCGGTGTGACCCAGATATCATGACTCGCTGTGACCTCAACTCTTTACCGGCACGGCGTGGTGCACTCACCTGCGGACCCGTTCGCCGAGGCGGTCGTGGTCGAGGACGGCACGATCGTCTGGATCGGCTCCGACGACACGGCTGACGGCATGGTCGACCGCGCCGACGAGGTGGTCGACCTCGACGGCGCGCTCGTGGCGCCGGCCTTCGTCGACGCGCACGTGCACGTGCTCGAGACGGCGCTCGCGCTCGACGGCGTCGCGCTGACGCCCGAGGCGGGGGTGCGGTCGCTGGCCGACGCGCTCGACGCCGTGCACCGGGCAGCGCAGGTGCACGACGCCGGTGCGGGCCTGCCGATCCTCGGGCACGGCTGGGACGAGCAGGAGTGGCCTGAGGGGCGCGCGCCGACCCGCGAGGAGCTCGACAGGGCTGCCGGGGGAGCGCCGGTGTACCTCGCCCGGGTCGACGTCCACTCGGCCGTCGTCTCGTCGTCGCTCGCGGCGGCCGCGGGCCTGGCCGGGCTGCCCGGCTGGGACGACGACGGCCGCGTCGAGCGCGACGCGCACCATGCGGCCCGCACGCTCGCGCGGGACGTCGAGCCGGCCCGGCGCGGGGCGCTCTACCGCCGCGCCCTGCAGGCCGCAGCCGCCGCGGGCATCGTCGCGGTGCACGAGAACAGCGCACCGTTCGTGGACACCCGCGAGGGGCTCGCCCAGCTGCTCGCGATGACGGCGGACGCCGAGAGCGGGCTGCCGCTCGTCGTCGGGTACCGCGGCGAGCTGTGCGTCACGAGCGACGACGCCCACGCGCTGCTCGAGGCGGTACCGGGCCTCACGGGCATCGGCGGCGACCTCAATGTCGACGGCTCGATCGGTTCGCGGACGGCCGCCCTGCGCACGCCGTACGCCGACGCCGTGCCCGGCGCCGAGCACCCTGCGGGCGTGCTCCACCTGACGGCCGAGCAGATCAGCAACCACCTCGGTGCGGTGACCCGCGCCGGGCTGCAGGCCGGGTTCCACATCATCGGGGACCGGGCCATGGACGAGTTCATGCTCGGCCTGGGCGTGGCCGTCGACGTCGAGGGTGTCGACGCGATCCGCGGCGCAGGCCACCGGATCGAGCACGCCGAGATGATCGACGCCCACGCGCTCGCCTCGCTCGTGCTGCTCGGCGTGCGGCTCAGCGTCCAGCCGGCGTTCGACGCCGCGTGGGGCGGTCCCGACGGCATGTACGCGCGTCGGCTCGGCGCCGGTCGCGCGGCCGCGCTGAACCCGCTCGCCGACCTCGCCGCCGCAGGCATCCCGCTCGCGTTCGGGTCCGACGCGCCCGTCACACCGTTCGACCCGTGGGGGGCCGTCCGCGCGGCGGTCACGCACCACGAGTCCGACCAGCGCATCTCGGCGCGTGCGGCCTTCCGCGCGCACACCCGTGGAGGGTGGCGGGCGGCAGGCCTCGACCACACGGGAGCCGGCGAGATCCGGCTGGGCGCCCCCGCCCACCTCGCTCTGTGGCGTGCCGAGCACCTCGCGGTCCAGGTCGCGCACCCGCGGGTGTCGGGGTGGAGCGCGGACCCTCGCGCCGGCACCCCGCTGCTGCCCGATCTCGAGCCCGGTGCACCGGAGCCGCGGTGCGTGCGGACCGTGCGTTCGGGGATCGTCATCCACGACGAGCTGGACTGACCGGTCCGCGCAGAATCACCCGGACGGCTCAGTGCCCCGACACCCGTCCGACACTCCGCACGACACGCCGTGACGGCCTGTCTGATCCCGGACATATCGGAACTCGGTGACCTGCGCGGACGCGCCTGAGCAGGGGCATCGCGTGCTTGACAGCCCCCGGGCAGGCGGTAGGTTCGCGTGGTGTTCCGCATCTGCGGATGATCGGTCGGCGGAAGCCCACAGCTCCTGCCCTCCGCCCGCGGAGGAGGACCCGGCTAGGCCCGCGTGTTCAGTAGAAAACGGATGCACCCGCACCGCGGGTCCACCCGGCACGAAGGACACGCGGGCCGGTCGGTCGGGACGATGCGGCTGACGTACTCTGCTGCGGTGCCTGATCGCGAGCCCTCCCGCTGGTCAACCCTGGTGCTCGCGGTCGCCGGCGGTGCGCTGACCTGGGCGGCCTTCCCCGACCTCGACTGGTGGGGGACCGCCTTCCTCGGCGTCGCCACCCTGTTCCTGGCCTTCCGTCGGGACAGCGCCTGGTGGAACGCGCTCGTCGGGCTCGTCTGGGGGCTGACGTTCTTCGCCCCGCACATCACCTGGGCGGACTTCGCGGTCGGTCGCGTGCCGTGGCTCGCCCTGTCGGTCTTCGAGGCCTGCTACGTCGCGCTGCTCGGCGCGGCCTGGACGTGGGCACGCCGCGGCAACGCCGTCTGGCGCAGCGCAGGGCTCCAGCTCGGGGTGTTCGTGGTGCTGTGGGTCGCCGTGGAGGAGCTGCGCATGACGTGGCCCTTCGGCGGCTTCCCGTGGGGTCGACTCGCGTTCTCGCAGGCGTCGAGCCCGCTGCTCGGGTTCGCCTGGGTCGCCGGCGCCCCGCTCGTGTCCGCCGTCGTCGTCGCGGTGGGCGTCCTGCTCGCCCAGGTGTGGACCGCGCTGCGCCGAGGGGCCTTCGGGGCCGCAGGGCTGCGCACCGCCGCGGCCGTGGTGCTCGTCGTGGCCGGCACCTTCGTCCCCCTGGACACCCGTGCGGAGTCCGGCACGCTCGAGGTGGGAGCCGTGCAGGGCAACGTCCCACGACCCGGGCTCGACGCGTTCTCGCAGCGGCGCCAGGTCCTCGACAACCACATCGCCGGAACCCTCGCGCTGCTCGACCGCGTGGCGCCCGGCCAGCTCGACCTCGTCGTGTGGCCCGAGAACGGCACCGACGTGGACCCGCAGGCCGACGCCGAGGCAGCGCAGCTCATCGACGACGCGGCACGGGCGGTGGACGCCCCGCTCCTGGTCGGCACCGTGGAGTACCCGCCCACCGGCGGCCGCTACAACACGGCCGTCCTGTGGGAGCCGGGCCGGGGCGTCGTCGCGACGTACAGCAAGCAGCACCCGGCGCCGTTCGCGGAGTACATCCCGATGCGGGACTTCTTCCGGCGGTTCTCCTCGGCGGTGGACCTGGTCACGACGGACATGGTCGCGGGAACCGAGGTCGGGGTCGTGCCGGTCGAGGTCCCCCGGCTCGAGCGCACGGTGCCGCTCGGCGACATCATCTGCTTCGAGGTCGGCTACGACGAGCTGGCGCGCGACGCCGTCCGCGCGGGGGCCGAGGTGCTCTTCGTGCAGACCAACAACGCGACCTTCGGCTACACGGCCGAGTCGACCCAGCAGCTCGCGATGTCGCGGCTGCGCGCGGTCGAGCTGGGCCGTGCCACCGTGCAGATCTCGACGGTGGGGGTCAGCGCCGTGATCGCGCCCAACGGTGCCGTCAGCCAGCAGACCGGCCTCTTCACGGCGGAGCAGCTGGTCGCTACGCTTCCGCTGCGGGATTCCCTCACGCCGGCCGCCCGGCTGGGTGGCTGGCCCGCGTGGATCGCCGACGCTCTGGCTCTGTGCGTCGTGGTCACCGGGATGGCCGGAGCACGACGCATCCGGCGCCCGGACCGTCCCGAGGGAGCACGATGACGTCCAGCCCCGCCGATCTCCGCGTGCTCGTCGTGGTCCCCACCTACGACGAGCGGGACAGCCTCCCGGGCGCGATCGACCGCCTGCGGGCCCACGTGCCCGACGCTGACGTGCTCGTCGTGGACGACGCGTCTCCCGACGGCACGGGCGAGCTCGCCGAGTCGATCGCGGCCGCCGAGGAGTCTCGGTCGGGACGCGACCCGGTGCACGTCATGCACCGCGCCGGCAAGCAGGGGCTCGGCACCGCCTACGTGGCGGGCTTCCGCTGGGGCCTCGAGCGCGGGTACGACGTGATCGTGGAGATGGACGCCGACGGGTCGCACCGCGCGGAGGACCTCCCGCGGCTGCTCGCGGCGCTCGACGGCGCCGATCTGGTGCTCGGCTCACGCTGGGTGCCCGGCGGGAAGGTCGTCAACTGGCCGCTCAACCGCCAGCTGCTCTCCCGCGGGGCCAACACGTACACGCGGCTCGCGCTCGGGCTGCCCCTGCACGACGCCACCGGCGGGTTCCGCGCGTACCGCGCTCCGGTCCTGCGCGCGCTGCCGCTCGACGAGATCGAGTCGCACGGCTACTGCTTCCAGGTCGACATGGCGTGGCGCGTGCTGCGGGCCGGGGGCACCGCCGTCGAGGTGCCGATCACGTTCGTCGAGCGCGAGCAGGGCCGGTCGAAGATGAGCAGCAACATCGTCGTCGAGGCGCTCGTCAAGGTCACGGTGTGGGGTGTCCAGGAGCGCGGCCGTCAGCTCCTCGGTGCCGCGCAGCGGCTGCGCGGCACCTCACCCGCGGCCTGAGCCGCCGGGCCGGGCGCGGTCGTCAGGCCCCGGAACGACGTCGGGCGCCGGTCCCGGAGGACCGACGCCCGACGAGGACGCTGTGCACGATCAGGCGCTGCGACGCAGCTTCCCGGCCCGCAGGAGGTCGAGCCGCTCGTCGAGCAGCTCCTCGAGCTCCTTGACCGTCCGACGCTCCAGGAGCATGTCCCAGTGCGTGCGCGGCGGCTTGCCACCCTTCGGCTCGGGCTTCGAGGCGTCCCGCAGGAGCGCCTCCTCGCCGCAGCGGCACTCCCAGGTGACCGGGACGTCCGCCTCGACCGAGAAGGGCAGAATGATGGTGTGCCCGTTGGGGCAGTCGTAATGTGCCTGGAGACGGGGGGCGAAGTCGACGCCGTCCTCTGTCTCCATGCTGTGAGAACCGATGCGCATACCGCGCAGGGACCGGTTCGACATCTAGGAACCTCCGTGCTTTTGCCGTGGAGAACACTCTTCCGCAGGGCTCAACGTCCGACAGGCCCCTGGTGTTCCATAGTGCCGTGAAGGTCTCGTGAACGCCCGGCGAGCAGGCATGCCGCCTGACGTGCACGATCGGTGCTCGGCCGCTGGTCAGGGCGCCGTTAGTCTTGACCGGTGACTCTGACCACGTACCGCCGTCTCGGCGACTCCGGCCTGTCCGTCTCCCTCGCTGGCCTGGGCTGCAACTCGTTCGGCGCGACCATGCCCCCGGCGGACGTCCCCTCCGTGGTGCACGCGGCGCTCGATGCGGGCGTGACCCTCTTCGACACCGCCGACATCTACGGGGGGACCCCCGGCGAGAGCGAGGAGCTGCTGGGTGCGGCACTCGGCTCACGCCGCGACGAGGCGGTGGTCGCGACCAAGTTCGGCATGGACGCCGCGGGGCTCAACGGCGCCGACCACGGGGCGCGCGGCTCGCGCCGGTACATCCGTCGGGCGGTCGAGGGCTCGCTGCGGCGGCTCGGCACCGACCACATCGACCTGTACCAGATGCACGAGCCCGACCCGCTGACGCCGATCGACGAGACGCTCGCGGCGCTCCACGAGCTGGTGCGCGAGGGCAAGGTCCTGTACCTGGGCAGCTCGAACTTCAGCGGCTGGCAGATCGTCGACGCGGACTGGTCCGCACGCAGCGTGGGCCACACGCCGTTCGTCTCGGCCCAGAACCGGTACAACCTGCTCGACCGCCGCGCCGAGGCCGAGGTGGTCCCCGCGGCCGAGCGTTCGGGCGTGGGGATCCTCCCGTACGTCCCGCTCGCGTCGGGCCTGCTGACGGGCAAGTACCGCCGCGGCGAGGCCGCCCCCGCGGGCACCCGCCTGACGCTGATCCCCGAGCGCCTCGCGGCAGCAGACTTCGACCGCATCGAAGCGTTGGCCGCGCTGGCCACGGAATGGGGCATCGACCTGCCGACCCTCGCGCTCGGCGCGCTGGCGGCCCAGCCGGGGGTGTCGTCGGTCATCGCGGGCGCCCGCACGCCAGATCAGCTGCGGAAGAACGTCCAGAGCCTCGCCTGGGAGCCCACGCTCGAGCAGCTGGCCGCGATCGACGAGGTGTCGCCCGGCGCCTGACCGGCGCACGTCCACCCCGCCACGGGCATCAGTCCGTGGCGGGGGCACGGAGCACCCCTGCATGGTGGGCGCCCACGGCGACCTCGGCACGGATGCGCAGCCCTGCCGTCGACGCGTGCAGGCGGAGCACGCGCGACCATCCGCGCTCGAACGCGCCGTCCACGCCACCGCTCTCGTGGACGTACCCGACGAGCACCGAGCCGCCGGGCGCCTCGTGGGCGACCACGGACGTGAGCACGAGCACGAGGTGCGCCGCGACCGCCTCGGACGGCCTCTGGGGTGCGTGCTCGACGGGCAGGGCCACGGGCAGCGCCCGGTCGTGGTCGTCGAGGACGAGGAACCACAGGGTGGGTGGTCCGCCGCGTCGGTCGCCGAGGACGTTCAGCAGGGTGTCGAGGAGTGCGTCGTCGGGATCGGGCTCGTGCGTGCGGGGTGTCATGCGGCCACCGTCCGCAACGGTGCCGACACCGGCGCGCTCACGGCTGCGACCCCTGTGCGGAGACCGGCGCCGCGCGGGCCTTGGGGGTGCGCGGCGCCGGATCCGGGGCGTCGCTACTCGGGCCGCGCGGGCTGGGAGAGCACCACGCCGTCGGTGAACATGACCCCGTCGCTGAACCTCGCCTCGACGCGGCCGCCGCCGAACTGCTCGGCGTACAGCCGCGCGTACAGGCCGTCGGGGGCCGTCACGAGCTGCTCGTGCGTGCCGCGCTCCACGACCCGTCCGTCGTCCACCACGAAGATGACGTCCGCCGCGCGGATCGTGGAGAGGCGGTGCGCGATCGCCAGCGTGGTGCGACGGCGCGCGGCCCGCGCCAGCGCGTCCTGCACCAGCCGTTCGGAGGCCGTGTCGAGGGCCGAGGTCGCCTCGTCGAGGATCAGCACGCTCGGGTCCTTGAGCAGCACGCGCGCGATCGCCACCCGCTGCTTCTCGCCACCTGAGAGCCGGTACCCGCGTTCGCCCACGACGGTGCGGTAGCCGTCCTCGAACGACTCGATGCGGTCGTGGATGTTGGCTGCCCGGCAGGCCTCCTCGAGCTCGGCATCGGTCGCGTCGGGGCGCGCGTAGCGCAGGTTCTCGGCGATGGTCGCGTGGAACAGGTACGGGTCCTGGGTCACCATCCCGATCGAGTCGGCGAGGCTCGAGAGCGTCACGTCGCGCACGTCGTGGCCGTCGAGCCGCACCGCGCCACGGTCCACCTCGTAGAGCCGCGGCACGAGGTAGCTCAGCGTCGTCTTGCCCGCGCCGGACGGGCCCACGAACGCGGCGAACTGCCCGGGCTCGACCTCGAGCGAGACGTCACGCACCGCCCAGGTGCGCGACGACGAGCCTGCGGCACGAGCGGCGACGGGACGTCCCCGGTGCTCGACCTCGACGCGCATGCCACCTCCCGCCCCGCCGCCCGCGGGGTGCGCGCCGGCCACGCCGAAGCTCAGCATCGCGCCACGCATCCCGCCGCCGCCCCCGCCGCCGGTCCGCACCGTGCGCACCGGGGCGGGCTCCTGGAGCTGCGGGGGAGCCGGGTAGCGGAACCAGACCTCGTCGAGCGTCACCCGGCCGCGGGTCGTCGCGGGGTCGAGCTCGACCGCGTCGGGCCGGTCGGTGATCGCCGGCCGCAGGTCGAGGTACTCGAAGATGCGGCGGAACAGCGCGAGCGAGGTCTGCACGTCGAGCGCGACGCGCATCAGGGAGACCACGGGCATGAGCAGCCGGGCCTGGAGCGTCGAGAACGCGACGAGCGTGCCCGCGGTGATGGCGCGTGCGTCGAGACCGCCGGTGATCATGTACCCCGCAGCCAGGTAGACGAGCGCGGGCGTGACCGCCATGAACGCGCTGACGACGGCGAAGAAGCCCTGGCCGGCCATCGCCTGACGCACCTGCAGCGTGACCTGACGGTCGTTCTCCTCGCGGTAGCGAGCGACCTCGGTGTCTGAGCGGTTGAAGATCTTGGTCAGCAGCACCCCCGAGACGCTCAGCGCCTCCTCGGTGATCGCGGTCATGTCGGCGAGCGACTCCTGCGTGGCCCGCGCGATGACCTGCCGGCGGGCACCGACGCGCCGTTGCAGCACGACGAAGACGGGCATCAGCACGACCGCGACGAGCGTCAGCTCCCAGCTCAGCAGCAGCATCGCGACGAGCGAGGCGATCACGGTGACGGCGTTGGACAGGATCGACGAGGCTGTCGTGGTCAGCACCGACCGCACACCGCCCACGTCGTTCGCGAGCCGCGACTGGATCGAGCCGGTGCGGGTGGCCGTGAAGAACGCGAGCTCCATGCGCTCGAGGTGCGCGAACAGGCGCCCGCGCAGGTCCGCCATCGCGAGGTTGCCGACCTTGGTGGTGAGGTAGGTCTGCCCCACGCCGATCGCCGAGCTGAGCAGCGGAACGACGATCATCGCGGCCACCAGCACGAGCAGCAGGTGCATGTCGACGCCCGAGCCGTCGGCGGGGAACAGCGCGTCGTCGAAGACCCGCTGGGTCAGGAACGGCGTGATGATGCCGAGCACGGCTCCGACGAGGATCGACACCCCGACCAGGACCAGCTCGCCGCGGTACGGGGTGAGGAGTCCGCCGACGCGCCGCAGCAGCGCCCCCGAGGACGCTTCGTCAGGCTCCGGGACGGGCGACGACGCGGGTGGGGGAGTCGGAGCTGTCATGGGGTCAGTCTGACGGGTCGTGCACCCGCTCCGGTGCCAGGCCGATCGCGACCGTCGCACCCAGGTCGTCGTCGCTGACGAGCCGCGCGGCCAGTCCGCCCCGCGTCATCGCCTCGATCACGCGGGCCCCCTGCCGCTCGCTCGTCTCGACGAGCAGCGCTCCACCGGGCGCCAGCCACCCCGGTGCCGCCTCGATCACGCGGTGCACCACGTCGAGCCCGTCGGTGCCGCCGTCGAGGGCCGAGAGGGGCTCGTGCAGGCGCGCCTCGGGCGGCAGCAGGTCCAGCGCGTCCGTCGGGACGTACGGGGCGTTGGCGACCAGGACGTCGACCCGTCCGCGCAGCGTCGCGGGCAGCGGGGTGTCGAGGTCGCCCTCGTAGACGTGGCCGACGTCGGGCGCGAGGTTGCGGCGGGCGCAGCGCACCGCTGCCGGCTCGATGTCGACCGCATGGACCTCGACGGCGCCGAGCTGCGCCGCGAGCGCGGCCGCCACCGCGCCCGAGCCGCAGCACAGGTCGACGACGACGGTGCGGGGCATGCCGGACGCTCCCGCGGAGCGGGCACGGGTCGCGGCGACGTGGGCGGCGGCCTCGTGCACGAGCAGCTCGGTGCGTCGGCGGGGGACGAACACCCCGGGCTCGACCGCGATGCGCAGACCGCAGAACTGGGCCCAGCCGAGGACCTGCTCGAGCGGCAGGCCCGCGACGCGCAGGGCGACCATCCGGGCCAGGTCGTCGGGACCCGAGGCTGACTCGACGAGCAGCAGGGCCTCGTCCTCCGCGAACACGCAGCCGGCGGCTCGCAGGGTGTCCACGAGGTCCGGGCGGGGGAGAAGTGGCGCGGTCACGGGCGGGAAGGCTCCTCCGGCGCGGAGTTCGAACGATCGGGCGACCGTACCGGACGCGTGGCCAGAGCGCCCACGAGATTCCGCCCGCGACGACCGGGGCGATCATGCGGCACCTTCAGGCGTGCGTGCGCTCCACGGCCCGCGCCATGAACGCGGCGTCGTCCGCGCCCTCGGCGCGCCACCGGCGCTGCTGCACGGATCCGGTGCCGCGACCGAGCACCTCACGGACCTGGTTCTGGACCCACTCGAGGTCGCCTGTGCGCTCGAGCGCGGGCCGGACGTGCTCGACGAGCTCCGCGATCGCGTCGCCCGCGGGCACCGCTCGCGCGGTCAGCGGGCTCAGCAGGTCGCCCGTGACACCCGAGCGTGCCGCGCGCCACGCGGCGAGCCGCAGGATCTCGGTGCGTGGCGCAGGCTCGGTCGGCGACGAACGGGTGAGCTCGGGGTCGAGGGCCGTGTCGGCCAGTGCCCGCACGAGGAGGCCCTGGAGGACGGCGTCGGCCGCGTCGAGGCAGACGTCGGGCACCCGGACCTCGACGGTCGGGTACCGGGGGGACAGGCGCGCGTCGAAGTAGACCATCCCGGGGTCGAGGATCGTGCCGCTCCCCACCAGCACGTCGACCAGGTCGTGGTAGGCCTGCGCGCTGCCGAACGGGCTCGTGGGGCCGGCCGTCGGCCAGCGCCCCCACACCTGGGACCGGTAGCTCGCGTAGGCGGTGTCCTCGCCGTGCCAGTAGGGGCTGTTGGCGCTGAGGGCGAGCAGCAGCGGCGTCCAGGGGCGGAGGTGGTCGATGACCTGGACGCCTTCGTCGTCGTCGCCGACCTCGACGTGGACGTGGCAGCCGCACGTGAGCTGCTCCCGGGCGATCTCGCCGAAGTCGTGCCGGATGGCCCGCGCCCGCTGGTTCGCGATGACCGTGGGGTCACCGCCACGGGGCGCGGTGGCGAGGGCCACCACGCGGGCGCCGACGTGCTGGGCCGAGGCGTCCGCGCGGGCCCGGCCCGTCCGGACCTCGGCGAGCAGCCCGTCGCGGTCGGTGCTCGGGCGCGTCGACGTCTCGACCTGCTCCTGGGTGAACTCCTTCTCGAGCGTCCCACCTGGTTGTTCACCCGCGACGGCGTCGGACGCGTGCGCTGCCGCGTGCTGCAGCGCGGGAGCTGCAACGGCGCGGAGCGAACCGTCAGGCGCGACGAGAAGGAACTCTTCCTCGATCCCGATGCTGCGCACCACCACAGTGTGGTGGGACGACCGGCCACTGTCCTGCCGAGCGTCTTTTTACTTTCATAATGTCCATTATTGGCGTTTGCTTTACCTTAGCCGTCGAGTGCGCGGGGTGTCGAGACCCGACGGCCCGCGGTGCAGCCCCGCTCGCGGGGGAGCGGTGCGTCGGGACCTCAGGCCTCGAGCGTCGACCGTGCGGTGCGGACCGCTGCGCGGTGCTCGGTCGCGAGGAAGGCGAGCCCGACACCGACCACCGCACCCACGAAGGTCTCGACACCGCGGTCCCGGACCAGCACGTCCGTCGGCGTCACCGTGACCATGGTCGTCATCAGCAGGGCCATCGGCGTGATGAAGATCATCGCGAACCCGTAGTTGCGCCCGACGAAGAGCTCGGTGACGGTCTGCAGCACCACGACCGTGGCCACGACCGCCCAGCCGTCCAGGTGCAGCGAGAGCAGTGCGGCGGCGATCACGAGGCCGACCGCGGTGCCCGCCACCCGGTGCAGGCCGCGCAGCACCCGCCCGGGGGTGTCCGGCCCGACGAGGGACGCGATCGCGGCGACCATGGCCCAGCCCGGATGACCGATCCCGATCACGTTCGCGACGCTGCCGGCGACGAGGGCTGCGAGCCCGTAGCGGACCGCATGACGCAGCACCTGGGGGTCGTCGACGACGCGCCGAGCCCCGAACGGCAGCCGGGCCGGATGGTGCACCGCACGGCGGCGACGGCTGAGCGCACCCAGCGCACCCACGCCGACAGCGAAGGCGGCGGTCGCGGCCGAGACGACGAAGCTCGCGACGACGCCACCGCTGTCGGTCGGGATGGCGGCACAGGTGGCGATCGCGAACACAGCGAACAACGGCCCGACCGGGTGCCAGCCCGCCGCGTCACCGATCAGCGAGGCGACCACCGCCGTCGCGGCTGCGGCCAGGACGATGGGCCAGGTGCCTGCAGCGTTCGAGGGGGACGTGGCTGCCAGCAGCGCACCGCCGCCCGTTGCGGCGACGAGCACCGCGGCAGCCGCGAGCTGGGTCGGGAGTCGCCGCCGGTAGCCCTCGATGCGCCCGTAGAGCGCGGTGAACGCGCCGAACGCGGCGTAGGCAGCCCACTCGAGGTGACCGGTCAGCATCAGCGTCGCGAGCGGGACGGCGACCGAGACGCCCGCCCGAAGGGCGACGGCGTTGCTGGCCGCGGGCGGCCCGAAGCGCACCAGGTCGCGGGGGTGTGGCAGATGGTCCGCGAACGGCACGAGGGTGGGACCTCCAGAGGGCTGCAGGAGAGAATGATGGGGGGCGACGGCCCGACCGTCCCGGCTACTTTACAGGTAAACTATTTCGATCCGAGCGGTCGTGAGAGGGGTGCGCCGTGGAGGAGTCGGCACGCGACGGCGTGGACCGGATGCAGGCGGCGTGGAACCAGGTCCGCCCCGAGCTCGACACCGTCCCGATGGGTGTCGTCGGCCGGCTGCTGCGGGCGGCGCCGCTCGTCCTCGCGTCGTGCGAGGCGTACCTGGCGCCGCACGACCTCAGCCGGGCCGAGTTCGACATCGTCTCCGCGCTGACCCGCAGCGGACGCCCCCTGAGCCCCGGCGAGCTCTCGCGCGAGCTGCTGTTCACCGGGCCCGCGACGACCAAGCGGCTTCGACGCCTCGAGGACGGCGGCTGGATCGTGCGCGACGTGAACCCCGAGGACGCCCGCGGCTTCCTGATCGCGCCCACGCCAGACGGAGCGCGGCGCTTCGACGCGCTGCTGCCCGGATACCTCGCGCACGAGGCCTCGCTCATCGCGATGCTCGACGCCGATCAGCAGGAACAGGTCGGCGACCTGCTGCGCACGTTGCTCGGCAGCTGGGAGCGCAGCACGAGCGACCCGCAGCGCCGCGCGCCCGGGTCCTGACACCGAGGCGAGGCGACGGCGACAGCGACGGGGACGCGTCCGGAGGGCCCTCGCGCTCGCGGTCTTGTCTACTCCGTCGGCGCCGGGACCGGGGTCGCAAGGATGCCGTTGAGGATCACGCCCAGTCCCCAGGCGGCGCGCTGGTCGTCACTTCCGCTGAGCAGCAGGTCGCGCATCGCGAGCGTGGTCGGGTGGTCCGCCGGGTCGAGGGTGCGGTAGTACTCGTCGATGCGGTCCAGGTAGTCGGCCTCGACCGCACCGTCCGCTCCACGCTGGTCGTTGATGGTCTTCTCGGCCGCGGTCGCGCTGGTCCAGAGACCGATGAGATCGACAGCCCACGCCGCCGTGCGCTGGTCGACGCCGGACTCGAGCACCGCGTTGAGCAGGTGCTCGCCGACGCGGCTCGCGTTGGGTGAGATGGGGATCGCGCCGAGCGCCGCCACGGCGAGACTGCGGTGGCGGGTGAGGGCTGCGATCTGGGACTGGACGAGCGCGGTGACCTTCTCCTGCCAGCTGCCCTCCGTCGGATTCTCGACGGTCGCGAGCTCGCTGTCGATCATGGCCGCGAGCAGGTCCTCGCGGTTCTCGACATAGACGTAGAGGGAGGCTGCTCCGGTGTCGAGCTCGCGCGCCACCCGGCGCATGGTGAGCGCGCCCAGCCCTTCGGCGTCGACCACGCGAAGCGCCGCGGCCGCGATCGTCTCCCGGCTCAACGGCGGCTTGGCGGGGCGCGCACGGCGGCTCACCGGCGACTGATCACGATCACGCATGTGCCCACCGTACCGAACCACGTTTCGAACGAACAACGTTTGACACGAACACCGTTCGCTCGTACGTTCGCGGTGATCGATCTCAACGAACAACGTTCGCTCTCAACTTCCTGGAGCTCTCATGTCCGCCATCGCCACCGCGGTCAAGCCGCCGCTCACCAGCCCGTTGCAACGGACCCTCATCCTCGCGGTCGTGCTCGTGGCCGACATCCTCGACCTGCTCGACTCGACCATCACCAACATCGCCGCGCCGACGATCGCCGACGCGTTGGGTGGCGGCCAGCAGCTGATCCAGTGGGCCGGAGCGAGCTACGCGCTGGCACTCGGCGTGCTGCTCGTCGTGGGTGGCCGCCTGGGTGACAAGTTCGGGCGGCGCCGGACGTTCCTCATCGGCCTGATCGGGTTCACCGCGGCGTCCGCTGCGTGCGGTGTCGCCCTGAACCCCGAGATGTTCATCGCCGGCCGCATCGTGCAGGGAGCCTTCGGCGCGCTCTTGATCCCGCAGGGCTTCGGCATCCTGCTGGCCGCCTACCCGCGCGAGGAGGTGGGCAAGGCGTTCAGCGCCTTCGGGCCCGCCATGGGCATCGCGGCGGTCGGCGGTCCGATCCTTGCCGGCTTCCTCATCCACGCCGACCTGTTCGGACTCGGATGGCGACCGATGTTCCTCATCAACCTCGTCATCGGCGTCGCCGCGATCGTCGCGGCCCTCCTGGTGGTCCCGCGGGACAGGGGAGATCGGTCCGTCGTGCTCGACGGGCTCGGTGCCGGGCTGCTCAGCGTGGCCATGCTGGGCCTGCTCAGCGGGCTGATCGAGGGCTCGTCCACCGGCTGGGGCCCCGTGCCCTTCACCCTGATCGGCCTCGGCATCATCGGGTCCGCGCTCTTCGTCCGACGCCAGCGCGTGGCCAAGGCGCCGATCATCTCTCCCTCGCTCCTGAGGAACCGCGGCTTCACCTCCGGTCTCATCATGGGTGTGCTGTTCTTCGCGGCGGTGGCAGGGTTGCTGTACACGATCTCGCTGTTCGTCCAGGGCGTGCTCCATGTCGACGCCCTCGGCGCCGCGCTGGCGCTCGCGCCCGTCGCAACCGGCCTCATCGTCGCGTCGATCGTGAGCGGCATCCTCATGGGGAAGCTCGGCCGCGGTCTCGTGCTGATCGGCCTGCTCCTCACGCTGGCGGGCACGGCCTGGGCCGGACTGATCGTGCTCGCCGCGGGCGCGACCGTCGGCACGTGGGCGCTCGTCGGCCCGCTGGTGCTCGTCGGGCTGGGCATGGGGGCGTGTTTCGGCACGATCTTCAGCTTCGCCCTGGGCGACATCGACGCCCATGAGACGGGCAGCGCGAGCGGGTCCCTCAACGCGGTGCAACAGCTCGCCAATGCCGCTGGAAGCGCCGCGATCACCACCGTCTTCTTCGCGGTCTCCGATGCGCCCTCCGTGAACGGCATGCTCGCGAGCCTCGCCGTGGTCGGTGCCGTCGTGCTGCTGTGCTGCTTCCTCGTGCGCCTGCTGCCGCGCACGGCGCAACCGCAGGAGCACTGAAGAGCGGCGAGCCTGACCCTCATGCCGCGACACGGGAGGCTGACCGCGGCCGCGACGTTCGAACAGCTGTACGATCCGGCCGTGAGCAGCTATTGGGGTGTCGTGATCGCACAGTCGTGCGGTGACCGCGGCGTGGGGGATGGCCTGATGGCGCTGGCGCACCGACGGGTCGGTGCATGGGACGTCGTCCTGGCGGACGTGCCCGAGGCCGACCTCGGCCGCACCGTTGCCGAGCTGCGTCGGCGGATGATCCCTGCGGACGACGACTGCTGGTACGCCCATTTCTTCCGTGACGATCAGCTGGTCGTCGTCTTCCAGGACCGGGTGTTCGTCGCGACGACCGAGCCGACCTCATGGACAGACGTGATCGCACACGGCCGACGCCACGGCATCCCCGAAGCGCAGCTCGACTTCGAGCCACGGACGCGAGCCGCTGCACGCCGATGGTTCTCGCTGCAGCGAACTGATTGACGACCGGAGGACCGATCGCAGTACGCGCTGGCGTTAGGGGCATGGGAAGCGGGGGGATCCGCAGCGCGAATTGCCCCGTCCTCGATCTGGGATCACCCCGCGGACGGACGAGGTCCGCGGAGGCTTCGTCCTCCGGTGGGATTCCCGACCGCCGGACGTGCGTCAGGGTGGGGTCCACGGCTGGCTGACGTCGATGCGTAAGGACCGAGAGTGCACGACACCTCCTACGAGATCCATGCCTTGCCGGTCGCGGCTCTGCTGACCGCTGCAGGGGTGGTGGCGGTGTGGTGGCGACTTCGCCGGCGGGGCGCCTTCACGGCACTGAGGGCGGCAGCCGGCGCCGCCCTGTGCGCGTACGGCTCCGTCGTGCTCACCGCCGTCCTGCTGCCGATCGCCATCGGCAGACCTGGCAGAGACCAGGCGTGGTTCACCTTCCTGAACCTGACTCCGCTGGTCAACACGGACCCGGCCGACATGCTGCAGAACGTGGTGCTCTTCGCGCCCTGGGGAGTCCTGCTGCCCGTGGTCGCCCGAGTTCGCTCCGTGCGCCACGTGCTGCTGTGCGGGCTCGTGGCGAGCCTCACCATCGAGACGCTCCAGCTCGTCGTCGACGTCACCCTCGGCGGCGGCCACGCAGCCGACGTCAACGACCTGCTCGCGAACACCCTCGGGGCCGTGGTCGGGTACGGCATCCTGCGCGCCGCGATGCTCGTGCCGGCCCTGGCACGACTCGCTGACGCGGCCACCTGGCCGGCGTCGCAGAGCGCCGAGACGCCCACCGCACCAGCCGACGACGACGCCGTGCGACGTCGCGTGCACACGTCTTGACGGCGACTGCGCTGGAAGAGCGAGAGGCGACGGCTCGATCCGGTCAGGTTCCGGCGTGGTTCGAGTGCCACGCCTCGAAGAGCGCCAGCTTGGCGTGGAAGTCCTCGTTCATCGTGCGCGCGTCCACGCGGGTGTAGACGCGCATGAGCGTGCGCTCGCGGGAGCCGACGTAGCGTCCCTCGGGGGTGAGCGAGGGCTTCGACCGGCGGACGTACTCGCAGGACGTGGCGTCGTCCTCCCAGTAGCTGCGCAGGGCGGTGAGGAGGACGAGCGGGGAGTCGCCCAGGACGTAGACCTCGGACGGCGGTCGCCCTGCCGTCGCGTGGCGCAGCATCTCGGCACGCACCTCGTCGTCGAGATGGCGTCCGAGCGGACCCGCGGCGCGGACCCGGACCCGCATCTCCGCGTCCGACAGCACGCACGTCCGGTAGGTGCTGCGCGGCACCTGCCAGACCTCCAGGCCCGGCGCGTCGAACAGGACCTGCGCAGCGCAGACGTCGATCGAGAGGTTGTACTCCTCGGACACGAGGGCCGGCTCGCCGAGCCACGGCACGGGCTCGTGCTCGAAGCCCCCGATCCACACCAGCACGAGGCGATCGGCGATCTCAGGCTGCAGAAGGTAGGCCGAGGCGAGGTCGGTCAGACCTCCGCCGGCGGCGTAGAACAGCGGTCGCGGGTCATCGCGCAGCGCCTCGGCGATGATCCTGTCGACCGCCGGAGAGGGGCACGGTGTGTTGCGGTCGGGCAGGGGAACCTCTGCACCGGCCACCACGCGGTCGGTCGACTCCAGGCCCATGCGCCCGAAGACGTCCTCGGCGACCCGCGCCCCGTCGGCTGCGCTCGTGGTGGAGACGCCGTCCTCCATCCGCAGGCGGGAGGAGACGACCAGGGCGATGTCGACCGCCGGCGAGAGCACGTGGTGGACGAGCTGGAACAGGTCGTCGGGGTCGCCCGCGAAGTCGTTGTCGATGATGACGCGGACCGCAGAAGGTGCTGGTGGCGCACCCTCGAGCCACGGATGCTCGCCGAGACGCCATCGCGGGACGTCAGGGCGGGTCACGTCTTCGGGGATGGTCGCCATGGCGTGGGAGCGTATCGGGAGCGAATCGCATCTCTGAGGGACCGTTGGACTGATCGAGTCCTCGCCTCTCGTTCGGCTCGTCCTGGTTGCGTGCCGATAATGGACATTATGTCATTTCACGCGACTGAGGGCGCCCCCACCGAGGTCATCGAGCCTCCAGGGCGGCTGTCGGCCACCGCACCTCCGCGCTGACGCGCGGCACCTCGGGCGGCGCCCGCGGTCCGCGGTGCGGACGGGTGTGCCGTTGTGCCTCCGGTCGACGTCGCCGCTTTCGATGTGCCGCGCCGGGCCGGATCCGATCTGTCGTATTTCTGAACGCCTGGGTCACATGCACCAGTTTCGATGCCGGTGGCGAGCGATCCCCTGACTGACGACGAATCGGCGGGCGACCTGACCGCGGCGATGCTCGCGTCGACGAACGCGCGACGGGCTCACCGACGGCCTGGCGCACCCGGTGCCGCTCCCCCGCCACTGGCGGTTCGAGCCTTGTCAGTTCGATCTCTAACCGTTAGAGTTCGAATCATGGACGCACCGAGCAGCCCGCGAACCACCAGCCTGGACCTCTTTCGCTGGATCGGTTGGGCGCAGCGCAAGGCAGGCGAGGACTGGATCCGGGCGCGGAAGCTGAGCCACGAGCAGGCGTTCGTCATCGGCTACCTGGTGCAGAACCCCGGTGCCATCCAGCGCGACATCGCTTCCGTGACCCGCACGAGCGCGGCGAGCGTCTCGAGCCTCCTCCAGGGACTTGAGCGTCGAGGTCTCGTCGAACGCCGCACCGAACCCGGGAACGAACGCAGCAAGCGCGTCTATGCGACGCCCGAGGGCAGTGCGCTCGTGGCCGGGTTCGACGACGCGATCGCGGCCGTCGACGAGGCCATCCTCGCCCCGCTCGACCCGTCCGAACGAGCCACCCTGCACGCCCTGCTTGCCAAGATCGCCGCGGAGCTGCCGCAGCCGACGCGCGACTGAGCGCCCTCCCGCGGCACGGCCGCGTGGACCTCCCACCCCACACCCCACTCCTCCGCCGCGCCTGCTTTCTGCCGGCGCGCGCGCTCGAGCCTGCCCGGAAGAAGCAGCCATGAGCACTCCCACCTCCACCGTCCCGGCCGCCGCCGTCGGCACCGACCACTGGTACCTCGCCACCGCACCGATCGTCCGCGCCCTGGTGCACCTCTGCGTGCCGATGGCCGCCGCCCTGATCGTCAGCGCCCTCTACAACGTCATCAACGCCGGCTTCATCGGGGCGCTCCACGACACCTCGCTGCTGGCCGCCGTCACGCTCGGGTCACCGCTGCTCGTCTTGGTCATGGCGGTGGGCGGGGTGTTCGGCACGGGAGGCGGCGCGCTCATCTCCCGCCTGCTCGGAGCAGCGGAGCGGGAGCCGGCACAGGCCGGGCAGATCAAGCACGTCGCCTCGTTCGCCGTCTGGGGCGCGGTTGTCGTGGGCGCCGTGCTCGGGGCCGCCGGGATGCTGCTGCGGGCCCCGCTGGTGCGGCTGCTCGGCGCAGATGCCGCCGCCGCACACGCCACGAGCGCTTACGCCACGGTTCTGCTCGCGTTCGTCCCCGTGCTCGCGGCGGCCTTCTGCCTCGAACAGCTCGTCCGGGCAGAGGGTGCGGCACGGCAGGTGATGATCGGGCTGGTCACCTCCACGGTCGCGAACGTCGTCCTCGATGTCGTGTTCATCCTCGTCCTGGGGTGGGGGGTCGGCGGAGCTGCCCTGGCGGTCGGCCTCGCCAACGTCGTCACCGTGGCCTACTTCGCCACCTGGTTGGCGCGGCACAGCGCACACATCAGCCTCGCGCCCCGCTGGTTCACGCTCGCGCCCGCCGTGCTGAGACCCGTGTTCGGCGTGGGTGTCGGCGAGCTGGTCCAGTCCGCGTTCATGATCGTCACCGCGCTCGTCCTGAACAACCTCGCCGCTGCGTACGGCGACGGCCCGCTCGCGGCGATGGGCGTAGCGGTCCGCATCGCGCAGGTACCTGAATTCGTGCTCATGGGCATCACGCTCGGCGTCCTGCCGCTGCTCGCCTACACGTACGGCCGTGGAGACCGCCAACGCCTGATGTCGGCGCTACGCACCTCCGCGATAGCGGTCGGTGCCTTCGGAATCGTCTTCTCGACCGCGGTGCTGGTGTTCCGCGAGCAGGTCTTCGCCGCGTTCGTCGCTGACCGCTCGGTCCTCGCCATCGGCGTCACGTTCCTCACCGCCCAGCTCGTCGCGATGCTCGCCAACGGGTTCAGCGGCCTGATCACGTCGCTGTTCCAGGCCACCGGGCGTGCGCTGGCTGCGACCACGATGTCGGCGACCCACGGCCTGCTGTTCATCCCGGTCGTCCTGCTCGGCAAGCTCTGGTTCGGACTGTCCGGCATCGTCTGGGCTCTGACCGTCACAGAGTTCGCCGTGCTCGTCGTCGGCGTCGGGCTGTGGCTCGCGACTCGTCACGCGATCAGCCGTGGACTCGACCAGGGCAGCGCGGATCGAGCGGCGCACGTGCTTGAGCCCACCGGGACCTGAGGTCACGGTGTCGGTCGTCCGTCGGGATTCGTGCTCGCGTGGACGAGTCGGACGAGCCGCTGAGGCCGGAGCGCCTCGTGCTCCTGCCACGACCCGTCCGGCACCACCTCTGCTTCGTTCGCCGAACGCTCCAGTCGCCAGCCGGTGCGCGACAGGACGTCCTCGACATCAGTTGCCGAGAACGTCGAGCGCCACGGCTCACCGGACGTGCCCGCGACCGCGGACACCGCCTCGGCGTACGCCTGTCCGGCCGGGTCCCGCTCGCTCGGCGGCACGATGCAGTCGAAGACGAGGTGCGACCCGGGCGCCAGGGCAGACAGCTGCCCGAGGACGCGTTCGACCTGGGGGAGGTCCAGGTACATCACGGTTCCGAGCCAGGAGACGACGACCGGGCGCTCGAGGTCGCCCCCCGCGGCCGCGAGTGCAGCGGGCACATCTGCCGTCGCCAGGTCGAGCGGGACCGCTGCTCCGACGTCCTCGATCTCCGCCGCGGCGAAGGCTGACGCGCGCCAGCGCAGGACCGTCGGGAGATCCACCAGCCACGTCCTCGTCGATGCCTGCAGCCGATGGCCGGAGGAGTCCAGGCCGGCGCCGAGGACCACGTACTGGTCCGTCGACGAGCGGCGAGCGATCTGCTCGGCGAAGCGGCTGCGGACGACTGCGCTCAGCCGAGCGGCGGCGAGAACCGGTTCACGGGGAGCCGCCAGCTGGTAGTCGAGGGGCGAGGAACCGACAGCGCGACACAGCGCGAGCGCTTGCGCGTCCACCAGGAGGGGCGTCGGGCCGTCGACCAGGAGGTGCGCGGCGCGAGCTGCTGCCGACATCAACGCCGTCGGGCTGGGGACAGAGAGTGCTTCCATCTCAATGAACTATCACGAACGCGGCACCGACCTCCGGAGCCACGCCGTGCCGATGGCGTGCTTTCACCCTTCTGAGCAGCGTCGACCGGGTCCGCTCCCCCGCATCGCTCTCGTCGGCCATGATGACCGCGCGGCCCGATGGGTGCCGAGTCGCTGCCGCCCGGAGCCTCAGTCCCGGGCTTCGAGGCCCGCGATGACCACGTCCAGCAAGATGCCCGCGCGGTCCTCCCAGTCGGGGCCGGGCTCGAGTCGCCACAAGAACCCGAGGACCAGGAGGAGCTCTTCCGGCGCGATGTCCGACCGCAGCGCGCCGGCCCGCGCGCCCGCACCCAGGATCGTGTCGAGGGCACGCACGACCGGGCCGTAGCTCTCGCCGTGCAGCTGCTCGCTCGTGGTCGCGCGAAGGACCTCGGTCAAGCCGTGCTTGACCAGCCCGAATCGTCCGAGGCGGAGGCACCACGTCCGCAGCGCGTCGACGGGGCTCGCGCCGACGAGCAGCTCCTCGGCCGACGCGACGAGCTCGGTGACGTCGTGGCGGTAGACCGCCATGACGAGCGCCTCGCGATCGGGGAAGTGGCGGTAGAGGGTCCCGGGTCCGACCCCTGCCCGCTTGGCGATGGCGTTCAGGGACACAGCGCTGTCCCCCTCGAGCGCATCTGCCGCGACCGCGAGGATCCGCTGCCTGTTCTCGTGCGCGTCGGCGCGCATCTCGAGCGCCATGACGCCCCCTCCCGATCGACTAAGTGGAGAGGTCTCCGGTACTGTCGTCGACGTACCGGAGATATCTCCGGTTCTCACTCTACCCGTGGGAGAACCCATGTCTGCATCCATCGACGGCAAGGTCGTCGCCATCACCGGCGCGAGCAGCGGGATCGGCGAAGCGACCGCGAGGCTGCTCGCGGCTCGCGGGGCCCGCGTGGTCCTGGGCGCCCGTCGGCCCGGACCGCTGGTCGAGCTCACCGAGAGCATCGAGCGCGCCGGCGGTCGGTCCATCTGGCGCGCTACCAACGTCGCGCGCCGCGCCGACGTCCAGGCCCTCGTCGACCTCGCGGTGGAGCACTTCGGCCGCCTCGACGTCTTCGTCAGCAATGCCGGCGTGATGCCCATCTCACCGCTCGACGAGCTGCGGGTGGACGACTGGGACCGCATGGTCGACGTCAACATCAAGGGGGTCCTGCACGGCATCGCCGCAGCGCTGCCCGTGTTCCGCGCGCAGTCGTCCGGGCACTTCGTGACGACCGCCTCGACCGCCGGGTTCAAGACCGTGCCCAACCAAGCCGTGTACTCGGGCACCAAGTTCGCCGTCCGGGCCATCTGCGACGGCCTGCGCCAGGAGGCGGGCGCGAGCATCCGGGTTTCGGTCGTCTCCCCGGGGATCGTGTCGACGAGCTTCGCCGACAGCATCCCCGACGAGCGGCTTCGCGCCGCGCTCGCGGACCTCCGCGACGAGATCGCCCTGAGCCCTGTCGCCGTCGCCGAGGCCATCGCCTTCGCCGTGTCGTGCCCTCCCGAGGTCGATGTGAACGAGATCGTGCTGCGCCCGACGGCGCAGGCCTGACGGTCACGGGTGGTGCGCTGGACGACCTCTCCCCCGGCGCCCGCGCCGGCCGATCTCGGGCTGGCACGTGGTGATCCCCTGTGGCGGGCGTGCGGGCGCGGGGACGGAGGTCCCCTGGTGAGGTGGTTGACCCTCCCTACGGTGGGCCAGGGCGGACAAGCCCCGGGCGCCGGTGATGGCCGGCCCGTCTTCGAGAGACTCGGGGTGGTCCAGATGGTCGGGACGCAGGCGCCGTCAACCGTGGGCGCCACGAGCGGGCGCACGGACCACCGCGGGACGTCGCTGCTGCCGCTGTCCGGGCTCGCCGTGGAGGTCCCCGACGTCATCACGGCGTCTGGGTGCGTGCTGCGGACGGCCGACGGCCGGGAGCTGGTCGACTTCGAGTCGGGGGTCTGGTGCGCGAACCTCGGGCACGGGCACCCGGCGGTGACGTCGGCGCTGGTCGACCAGGCGCTCGCCGTTGCGCACGTGGGCTACCGGTGGTCGCATCCGGTCGTCATGCGGGCTCGCGCGAGGTTGTGCGAGGTGACGGGGGTGCCGGACGGTCGGGCTGTGCTCCTCGCCTCCGGCAGCGAGGCGGTCGAGCTGGGGCTGCGGATCGCGTCGGCGGTGACTGGCCGGGACGGCGTGCTGCGGTTCTCCGGTCACTACCTGTCCGCGTTCGGGGCGGCGGGGGCGCCGGGGACGGGCCGGCAGCTGACCGTCGAGGAGCTCGACGCTATGAGCGGCGCGGAGCGCAGGGACGCCCTCGCACGCGTCGCCGCGGTCGTGCTCGAGCCCGGCAACTCGTCCGGCCTGGTCCGGCTGCCCGACGCCGAACGGGTCGCGCGCGTGGTCGACGCGGTGCGCGCGGCCGGAGGGCTGCTCGTCGTGGACGAGGTCACCACCGGCTTCGGCCGGACCGGGCGCTGGTTCGGGTTCCAGCACCTGGGCGTGCGCCCGGACGTCGTCGCTGTCGGCAAGGGGGCTGGGAACGGCTACCCGGTCAGCGCCGTCGTGGTCACCCGCGAGGTCGCCGACCGGGTCGAGCAGGCGGGACTTCGGTACGCGCAGTCGCACCAGGACGACCCGCTCGGCGCCGCGGTCCTGCTCGCGGTCATCGAGGCCATCGAGTCGGAGGACCTGCTGTCGGCCGCGGTCGACCGCGGGGCGCAGCTGACGTCCGGACTGGCCGCGCTCGCCGCGTCCGGCCACGGTGTGCGGGCTGTGCGCGGCCGCGGGCTGATGTGCGCGTTCGACGTCGCACCCGGCACCGCCGCGCAGACGCAGTCGTCGCTGCTCGACAGCGGCTACCTCGTCGGCGCCCACCTCGCGCACGACACGATCCGCGTGTACCCACCGCTGGTTGTCACCCCCGCGCAGATCGACGGGTTCCTGGACGCGGTGCGGGCGCGCACCTGACCGTCTGACCGCGCCGATCCGGCGTGCGCCACCGACGGTTCCAGGACCCCGCGGAGGGCCGGGCGGGGTACAATAGAGACCTGCGAATTCGCAGGTCAGCGCCTATTTCTGGGGTCTACGTGAACCGTTCTGTACAGACCGTCGACGACGTCATGGAGCTGCTCGACCTGCTCTTCGCGGAGCAGGCCGACCGGTGGACCGACCGCGGCGGGGCGGCCTGGTGGGACACGTTCTACACCGACCGTGACCGGTCGGTGCCGTTCTTCCGCAGCGCCCCGGACGAGAGCCTCGTGGCGTGGCACGACGAGGGTCTGCTGCCGATCGGGCCGGGCACCCGCGTGCTCGAGCTGGGGTGCGGCCCTGGTCGCAACGCCGTGTGGCTCGCGCAGCAGGGCGCCGAGGTCGACGCGCTCGACCTGTCGGACACCGCACTGACCTGGGCGCGCGAACGGGCCGACGAGGCCGGTGTCTCCGTGCGCTTCGTGCAGGCCGACATCTTCGCGTGGCCTGACGGGCACGAGCCCTACGACGTGGTCTACGACAGCGGCTGCTTCCACCACCTGCCCCCGCACCGGCGCGTGAGCTACCGGTCGCTGCTCGAGGCGATGGTGCGCCCCGGCGGCCACTTCGCGCTCTCGTGCTTCGCCGCCGGCGCGATGGGGACGCAGGCGCCCGACGTCGACCTGTACCGCACGGGCAGCCTGGCGGGCGGCCTGGCCTACTCCGACGACGAGCTGCGCACCACGTTCGACTGGCTCGACGAGCTCGCGCTGCGCCGCATGCACGCCCAGCCGGACGACTCCGCGACCTTCGGCGAGCCGTTCCTGTGGGCAGGGCTCTTCCGGCGCTGACGGGCCGACTGCCGATCGGCGTCTGCGCACCGTGCACTCTCCTGGCCCGGCGCGGGACTGACCCGGCTCAGGACTCCGGGGCGGAGATGTCGAGCTCGAACCGCAGCTCAGCGCGCGACGGGTCACGAGGGAGCGTCTGCCGGGCACCGGTGGCGACGAAGCCGAGCGCCTCGCACACACCGAGAGCGGGCACGTTGTCCTCCGCCGCCCACAGCGACACCGTCGTCGCCCCGGCCGCGCGGGCCTCGGCGATGACGGTCCCCACGAGCGCCGACGCGACGCGGCGACGGCGGTGCTCCGGGTCCACCCACAGGCTCACGACGTGCCGGTCGTCGATCGGCGAACCCGGCTCGGTGAGCATCGACACGAGACCCAGCGGCTCCTCGACACCGTCGACACGGGCCACGAACCACGGGCTCCCGCGCAGCCGCATGCGCCAGTGCGGCTCCTTGAAGCGCTGGTCGCGGGCGAGCGATGACCCGAAGGTGTGCGGGCTCTGCCACAGTGCGCGGAGGCGGACGTCGCGGAGCACGCCCCACTGGTCCTCGGACAGCCGCTCGACTCGGATCACGCGTTCAGCATGCATGACGCCCTCAGCGACCCCTGTCCTCGACGCGCCGAACGACGGCTAGCACGGCGGCGACCCGGAGGACGACCCCGGCACCCACCGCGTCAGCTCACGGGCAGCGGATCCGCCGGGGTCAGGCGCAGGTACTCGACGTCCGGGCACTGCTCGCGCATCACGCGGTCGACGAGGGTCTTGCCGGGCGGGCTGAGCACGCCGTCGTGGATCGGGACGACGACACGCGGCGTGATCGCACGCACGTAGTCGACCGCCTCCGAGATCTTCAACCAGGGGGCGCCCACGGGCGTCAGCAGCGTGTCGACGGTGCGCCCGTCAGGCACCGTGAACGAGTCACCCGGGTGCAGCAGCGCCTCGTCGATCAGGTAGGCGACATTGGGGACGAGCGGGATGTCGGGGTGCACCACGGCGTGCCAGCTGCCGAAGACCTCGACGTCGAAGCCGGCCGCGTCCACACGGTCCCCGAACGTCACACCGTGCAGGCGCTCGTCGACAGCGGTCCCGTCAGCGAGCATCAGCACGACGTCGGGCGGTGCCCAGACCTCCAGCGCGGGGTTCACGTCGAGGACCTGACGCAGCGCGGACACGTCGACGTGATCGGGGTGGGCGTGCGTCAGCAGCACCGCCTGGGCGCCGTCCAGCGCCCGTGCGTCGCTCAGCACCCCGGGGTCGATCACGAGCCGACGGCCGTCCCGCTCGAGCCGCACGCACGAGTGCCCCCAGGACGTCAGGTCGGTCGTCATCTCCCCAGCATCGACGCCCGCGCACGCCCCCGCCAACGCACCGTGCCACCGACGCCCTGTCCCTCCGGCGCGCAGGAGCCCACCGGAGGGACAGGGTCGGACGTCAGGAGACGACCATCACCAGGTCGCCGCCCTCGAGCTGCTGGACCGCGCCGATCGCGAGCCGCTGCACCTTGCCCGCGACGGGCGTGGTGATCGCGGCCTCCATCTTCATGGCCTCGACCGTCGCGACGGTCTGACCGGCCTCGACCCGCATGCCCTCCTGGACCACGGGCGTCACGGCGCCGGCGAACGGGGCGGCGATGTGCCCGGGCGTGCCGGGGTCGGCCTTCTCGGCCATCGCCACGTCCACCTCGACCGTGCGGTCGCGGACCTGCAGCGGACGGATCTGACCGTTGAGCGTGAACATCACCGTGCGCATGCCGCGCTCGTCCGGCTCACCCACTGCCTCGAGCCCGACGAGCAGCCGCACGCCCTTGCCGAGCTCGATGTCGACCTCGTCGCCGTTGGTCATGCCGTACAGGTAGCGCGTCGTGTCGAGCACGCTGACGTCGCCGTACGAGGCGCGGAACGTCTCGAACTCCTTGGTCGGCCCGGCGAACAGCAGGTGGTTGAGGCGGTCGCGACGTGTCGCGGAGTCGCCGGCCAGGTCGGCGTGGTCCTGCTCGGACAACGGCGTGACCTTGGTGCGGACTGTGCGCCCGGCCAGCGCCTTCGAGCGGAACGGCTCGGGCCAGCCGCCAGGCGGGTCGCCCAGCTCGCCCGAGAGGAAACCGACCACCGAGTCGGGGATGTCGAACTCCTGCGGGTTCGCGGCGAAGTCCGCCGGGTCCGCGTGGCGTGCCACGAGGTGCAGCGCGAGGTCACCGACGACCTTCGACGACGGCGTGACCTTGACGAGCCGGCCGAGGATCCGGTCCGCCGCGGCGTACGTCTCCTCGATCTGCTCGAACTGCCCGCCGAGACCCAGCGCGATCGCCTGCTGGCGCAGGTTCGAGAGCTGGCCACCGGGGATCTCGTGGTCGTAGACGCGCCCCGTGGGGCCCGGCAGGCCCGACTCGAACGGACGGTAGAGCCGACGCACGGCCTCCCAGTACGGCTCGAGGTCGCACACCGCCCGCAGCGACAGCCCCGTGTCGCGCGGCGTGTGCTCGAGCCCCGCGACGAGGGCCGACATCGGCGGCTGGCTCGTGGTGCCGGCCATCGCGGCGCTCGCGGCGTCGACCGCGTCGACCCCGGCCTCGACCGCGGCCAGCAGCGTGGCCATCTGGCCGCCCGTCGTGTCGTGCGTGTGCAGGTGCACGGGCAGGTCGAACCGGTCACGCAGAGCTGACACCAGGCGGGTCGCGGCTGCCGGGCGCAGCAGGCCCGCCATGTCCTTGATCGCCAGCACGTGAGCGCCGGCCTCGACGATCCGGTCCGCGAGCCGCAGGTAGTAGTCGAGGGTGTAGAGGTCCTCGGCGGGGTCGAGCAGGTTGCCGGTGTAGCACAGCGCGACCTCGGCGAGCGGCGTCCCCGCTTCGCGCACAGCGTCGATCGCCGGGCGCATCTGCTCGACGTCGTTGAGCGCGTCGAAGATGCGGAAGATGTCGATGCCGGTCGCGGTCGCCTCGCGGACGAACGCCGCCGTGACCGCCGTCGGGTACGGCGTGTATCCGACCGTGTTGCGGCCGCGCAGCAGCATCTGCAGCGCCAGGTTCGGCATGGCCTCGCGCAGCGACGAGAGCCGCTCCCACGGGTCCTCACCGAGGAAGCGCAGCGCCACGTCGTAGGTCGCGCCGCCCCACGCCTCGACCGAGAGCAGCTGGGGCAGCAGCCGGGCCTCGGTGGCGCTGACCGCGAGCAGGTCGTGCGTCCGCACCCGGGTCGCGAGGAGCGACTGGTGGGCGTCGCGGAACGTCGTGTCGGTCACGGCCACCGCGGTCTGGGCACGCAGCGCCTGCGCGAAGCCCTCGGGACCGAGCTCGAGCAGCCGCTGCCTGCTGCCCGCGGGCGCCGGTGCGGCGAGGTCGACACGGGGCAGCTTGAGCCGCGGGTCGACCGCGTCCGCGGGCCGGGCGCCGTTCGGACGGTTGACCGTCACGTCGCCCAGGTACGACAGCAGGCGCGTGCCACGGTCGGCGCTTTCCCGGGCTGCGAGCAGCTCGGGGCGCTCGTCGATGAACGACGTGGAGATGTGCCCGGCAGCGAACTCGGGGTCGGCCAGCACGGCCTGCAGGAACGGGATGTTGGTCCGCACCCCGCGGATGCGGAACTCGGCGAGCGCACGCCGCGCCCGGCGCACAGCGGTCGGGAAGTCCCGGCCGCGGCACGTGAGCTTGACCAGCATCGAGTCGAAGTGGCCCGAGATCTCGGAGCCCGCCGACGCGGTCGCGCCGTCGAGCCGGACCCCGGCGCCGCCCGGCGAGCGGTACGCGATGATCCGGCCGGTGTCGGGCCGGAAGCCGTTCGAGGGGTCCTCGGTCGTGATGCGGGTCTGCAGCGCGCAGCCGTTGATCCGGATCGAGTCCTGGTCGATGCCCAGATCCGCGAGGCTCTCCCCCGCGGCGATCCGCATCTGCGACGACACCAGGTCGATGTCGGTGACCTCCTCGGTCACCGTGTGCTCGACCTGGATCCGCGGGTTCATCTCGATGAACACGTGCTCGCCCGCACGGTCGCCCACGGTGTCGAGGAGGAACTCGACCGTGCCCGCGTTCTGGTACCCGATGCTGCGGGCGAACTTGACCGCGTCGCGGCACAGGGCGTCACGCACGGCCGGGTCGAGGTCGGGGGCCGGGGCGATCTCGACGACCTTCTGGTGGCGGCGCTGGAGCGAGCAGTCCCGCTCGTACAGGTGCACCACGTTGCCCTGGCCGTCGGCGAGGATCTGGACCTCGATGTGGCGGGGGCGCAGCACGGCCCGCTCGAGGAACACGGTCGGGTCGCCGAACGCGGCGTCGGCCTCGCGCATCGCGGCGGCCAGCGCCTCGGGCAGCTCGGCCGGGGTGTTGACGCGGCGCATGCCGCGGCCGCCACCGCCCGCGACGGCCTTGACGAAGATCGGGAAGCCGACCTCGTCGGCCGAGGCGATCAGCTCGGTCACGTCCGCGGACGGGGCCGAGGACGGCAGCACGGGGATGCCGGCCTCGCGTGCTGCCTGGAGCGCGCGCACCTTGTTGCCGGCGAGCTCGAGCACCTCGGGCGGCGGCCCGATGAAGGTCAGACCCGCGGCCTCGGCCGCGCGGGCCAGCGCGGGGTTCTCCGACAGGAAGCCGTACCCGGGGTAGATCGCGTCCGCACCGGCGTCGAGCGCGACGCGGATGATCTCCTGGATGTCGAGGTAGGCGCGCACGGGGTGACCCGGGGTGCCGATCGGGTACGCCTCATCGGCCTTGAGCCGGTGCTCGGAGTTGCGGTCCTCCTGCGGGAAGACGGCCACGGTCCGGGCACCCAGCTCATATGCGGCGCGAAACGCGCGCACGGCGATCTCGGCACGGTTGGCTACGAGCACCTTGGAGAACACGACTCACCCCATTCGTTTGGTTCGTGAGCACCGTAGCGGGCCGCTTCCAGCGACGACGCGACGAACCGCATGGCGAAACGGCTCAGCCGATGATCCCACGGCCGGGTTTCGTCGAGGGCTCCTGAGCCCGCTACCGTGAGCGCCGTGCTGGTGCTGGGTGTGTGCAGTCTCAAAGGTGGCGTGGGCAAGACGTCGGTGACCCTCGGGCTGGCTTCGGCCGCGCTCGAGCGCGGCCTGCGCACCCTCGTCGTCGACCTCGACCCCCAGGGGGACAGCACGCTCGCGCTGGGCGTGGGAGCGGGTGACCACCTCGACGTGGCCGCGGTGCTGGACGACCCGTCGGCCGAGACCGTGCGCGCCGCCACCGCGCCGAGCAGCTGGGCCGACGAGGGCCTCGACGTGCTGGTCGGGTCCGCGGCCTCGGCACGGCACGACGGCGCCGACGAGAGCGGCCGTGACCTCGACCGTCTCCGCTTCGCGCTCTCCTGGGTCGCCGGCTACGACCTCGTGCTGCTCGACTGCCCGCCCTCGCTGGGCGGCCTGACCCGGGCCGGCCTCACGGCGTGCGACCGGGCCGTGGTCGTCACCGAGCCGGGCCTGTTCTCCGTCATGGCGGTGGGTCGCGCGATGCGCACGATCGACGAGCTGCGACGGGGCGCCGCGCCGTCGCTCCAGCCGCTGGGTGTCGTGGTCAACCGGGTGCGGGCCCGGTCGGTCGAGCAGGCGTTCCGGCTCGAGGAGCTCCGCTCGCTCTACGGCCCGCTCGTGCTGAGCCCGATGCTTCCGGAGCGTGCCGCGCTCCAGCAGGCGCAGGGTGCCGCCCAGCCCGTGCACGCCTGGCCCGGTGCCGCGGCGGCGGAGCTCTCCCAGGCGTTCGACGACCTGCTGGACCGCGCGCTGCGCGCACCGTCCACGCGCTGACCGCCGCGTCGGCGGGTCGCGGGGCTCAGCCCGCGGTGCGGGCCCGGCGCCGTGCCGCGAGGTCGTCCTCGACCTTCGCGGTGTCGTCGTGCGACTCGTCGGCCCGCTCGGTGGGGAGCGCGGCGAGCGTGCCCTCGACCTCGCGCCAGACACGACCTACGGCGATCCCGAACACGCCCTGCCCGCCCTGCACCAGGTCGATGACCTCGTCCGCCGAGGTGCACTCGTACACGCTCGCACCGTCCGACATCAGGGTGATCTGGGCCAGGTCGTCGACACCGCGCTCACGCAGGGTGCTCACCGCGGTGCGGATCTGCTGGAGCGAGACGCCCGTGTCGAGCAGCCGCTTGACGACCTTGAGCACGAGGATGTCGCGGAAGCTGTAGAGCCGCTGCGTGCCGGACCCCGTCGCGGGACGGATCGTGGGCTCGACGAGCCCGGTCCGCGCCCAGTAGTCGAGCTGGCGGTAGGTGATGCCCGCCGCGCGGCACGCCGTGGGGCCCCGGTACCCGGTCGTGATGTCCAGGTCGGGCAGCTCGTCTCCGAAGAGCAGCCCCTGGGCGCGCTGAGGCACGCCACCCGCGGCCTCTACGCTGTCACCGGTGCCGCTCACGGGGTCCTCCACTCGCTGCCGTCATCCGTCCAGGCGGTGTGCCCGGCCGGTCGTCGCGGTGCGTGACCTCGGGCTTCGGATGTCTGGTCGCCACGCTAGGCCCGCACCTGGGGGTCGTCAACGACGTCGCCCGGCGCGCCGCGACGGAGTGTCGCGAGGGCGAGTCTCACGTTCGACCTGAGGTCGAAGGTCTGTGCTCACCGACCCTCCCCGCCCGGGTCCTGACCCGTGTCGAAGTCTTCGGGCGTGACCTGCTCGAGGAACTCCCGGAACCGTTCGAGCTCCTGCTCGGCGGGCCCGGCGGACGCCTCGACCCCGGCGATCGCCACCACCTCGGCCGAGCACAGCACGGGGCAGCCGACCCGCACCGCGACCGCGATCGCGTCCGACGCCCGCGAGTCGACCCGACCGCCCGACCCGAGCACGAGCGCGGCGTGGAACACCCCGTGCTCGAGGCTCGTGATCTCGACGCGCCGCAGCACGGTGCCGGCCGCGCTGATGACGTCGCACAGCAGGTCGTGCGTCATGGGACGGCGCGGCACGATGCCGGCCTGCGCGGACGCGATCGCACTGCCCTCGCTGGGCCCGATGACGATGGGCACGAAGAGCTCGGAGGCCGGGTCCAGCAGCAGGACGACGATCTCCTCGTCGACCAGATGCTGCCGCACACCGACCACCTCGACCGGAACCAGCTCCTCGTCCTCCCCCACGTGCCCACGCTACGTCGAGCACGCGAGGTCGGCCCCATGAGTCGAACGCGTGCCCGCACGCTGCGGAGACGTCGCCGTCAGGGGGCCAGCTCGGACACCGCGGCACGCACCAGCGCCGTGTGGAGCTGCGTGCAGAGCTCACCGACCTCGGCTGCGAGGGTGCCCGCACGCGCGCGGGAGGACGGCGCGTGGCGCCCCCGCCACGGCGCCACGATCTGCTCGACGAGATCCGCCTGCCGGTCGGCCGCCGTCCGGAACACCCGCAGGTGGCGGGCGTCGACACCGTGCTCACCGAGCGCGACGGCCAGCACCACGACGTCGCGGGCCCAGGCGTCGAAGTGCCCCGACGCCGTCGGTCGCAGCACCCCCGCCGTCACGAGCCCGGTCACGACTTCGGGGTCGACGCCGGCCTCGCGGGCGAGCGCCTCCGCCGTGAGCCGCGCCCCGGTGGCCGGCGCGGGACGCACACCGTCGCGGGTCGCGAGCTGGGCGCGCAGCGGGACGTCGTCCTCCTCGCCCGCGTCGAGCGCCGCGAGCTGGGCTCCGATGACCTTGAGCGGCACGTAGCGGTCACGCTGCTGGCGCAGCACGTAGCGCAGCCGTTCGATGTCCGCCGGGCTGTACTGGCGGTACCCCGCAGGGGTCCGTACCGGCTGGACCAGGCCCTGCTCCTCGAGGAACCGCAGCTTGGAGTTCGTCACCGCGGGGAACTCGATCTGCAGCGCGGCGAGCACGTCCGAGATACGCATGGTCGCGCGCCGCGATATGCCCCGGGGCCAGGGCTCGACCGGCTGGTCGTCCGCCTCGGCCTCGAGCTCCTGCACCGTCGTCGAGCTCGCCACCCGGGCGTTCGCCGCGCCCCCGCCGTTCCGCACGGAGTGGCCCTCAGCCCTCATGACCCGCGCGCGGGCTGGGGTGGAACGTCATGCGGTACTTGCCGATCTGCACCTCGTCGCCCGGACGCAGCGCGATCGCGTCGATCCGGTTGCGGTTCACGTAGGTGCCGTTGAGCGAACCGATGTCCCGCACCACGAAGTCGTCGCCCTCACGCACGAACTCGGCGTGCTTGCGCGAGACCGTCACGTCGTCCAGGAAGATGTCCGCGTCGGGGCTGCGACCGGCGACCGTGCGCTCGGCGTCGAGCAGGAACCGCGCACCCACGCTCGGGCCCCGCTGCATGACGAGCAGCGCGGAGGTCGGGGGGAGAGCATGCACCGCCGCGAGGGCGTCGCCCGCGAGCCCTGGACCTGAGACGACCTCGAGCTCGGTCGAGTCGATGCTGGAGAACACGGTGGTGTCCGACGCCGAGGGGACATACCCCTGCTCGTGCTCGTCGTGTGCGCTCCGCTGCTGCTCCGGTAGCTGCCGGTCGTTGCTCATGCCGCCTCCCGGGCCTGCTCGTGACTGCGACCCGCCTTCGAGGTCACGCGTGTGCCGACAGCCTATGCGGATGCAGCGCGAACGTGTAGCACCGCGCCGCGCGCCGGACGATCGCAGACGCGGTCGTCAGCTGGACGGTGCCGGCTGAGGTGTCGCGTAGCGGGGCGTCGGCGTCTCCTTGGTGGCGGTCACCTCGACCGTGGCGCCGGTCGAGACGAGTCCGTGCCCGCCGTCGTTGCGCACCGCGGCCAGTGCCCCGCCGACGATGTCGAGGGCGGACGCCATCACGTCCGGATTCCCGATCGCGACCCATCGGTAGGGGGCGTGCAGCACGGTCCCGTCGACCTCGACACCGCCCGCTCCCGGTGCGAAGTAGGTCGTGCCGGTCAGGCGCACGTCGTTGAGCTGGATGGCCTCCGCGCCCGCGTTGCGCAGCGTCTCGAGCACGTTGAGCAACGAGAGGTAGGTGATCGCGCCGTCGGGCTCGGTCAGCGTCAGGACGATCCCGGGACCCTCGGCCGGGAGGCGGCCGGTCAGGATCCCCTGGACCGCCGCGCTGCGGGTCGCCGCGTCGAGCGCCGCCTGCCGGCTGTCCGTCCCCGAGACGAGCTCCTGGCGAGTGGCCTCGAGCTCGGCGATCTCACGCTGGAGGTCGTCGCCCTGGCGGGTCGTCTGATCGAGGATCCCGACCAGCTCGGACTGCCGCAGCGTGGAGAGGCCGTCGTCCCGGGTCTGGCGGAGCTGCGCCACCACGGCGAACCCGAGCAGGGCGCAGAGCAGCGCTGTGAGCAGCTGCGCCCGCGTCAGCCGCGGACGCAGGAGCTGTCGCAGCGTGGCCCACGCGGGCCGGCCGGCCGGTCCGGGCGCAGCCGGTGCAGGCGCCTCGGGGTGCTCCTCGGTGTCGGTGCCGGTGCCGTCGGTGCCCGGCGCGTCGGTCGTGCTCATGCCTTGAACAGGTGACGGCGGATCGAGGCTGCGTTGGAGAAGATCCGGATCCCGAGCACGACGACGACGCCCGTGGAGAGCTGCGACCCCACGCCGAGCTGGTCGCCCAGGAACACGATGAGCGCGGCGACGACCACGTTCGACAGGAACGAGACCAGGAACACGCGGTCGTCGAAGATCCCGTCGAGCATCGCGCGCAGGCCCCCGAAGAGCGCGTCGAGGGCCGCGACCACCGCGATCGGCAGGTACGGCTGGAGGTACACGGGGACCACGGGCTGCACCAGCAGACCCACGACGACCCCGACCACCAGGCCGATGACTGCGATCACGTCAGACTCCCTCTACCGCTCGGTGTGCGCACCGCACCCTGCCACAACTCGTGCCCACGACGGCACCCCACCGGTCGGCAGGGCATCGCCCGACGACCGATCACCCGATCGGCCGTCACCCGCGGGGCCCCGGACCCGCGGCGAGGACCGGCACACCCTCCGGCACGACGGCCGAACGGAACGTGACGGTGGTCGCCCGCGCGAGCGAGAGCGACGTCTGCGGACTGATCTCCACCCCGAGGCCGGGGTCGATGCGCAGCCCCACCATGTACTGGCCGGCCGTGGAGCGTGCGAGCGCGACCTGGAGGTCCTGCGGGTCGCCGATCGCCTCGATCACGTACGGCCCGATGAGGGGGACCACGTCGACCATGATCGAGCCGCCGGCCTCGCGGATCGCGGTCGTGGAGGTCAGCCGCTGGTTGTTCACCGCGACGGCCTCCGCGCCGGCGTCCCACAGCCCGTTCACGACCATCTGGACGTCCCGTTCGAGCACCTTCGCCAGCGCGTCGTCCTCCAGAGCGGCGTCGGGGGGGTCGGTGAGCGTGATGCGCAGTCCCGGGCCCGTCACGGGGACGGCGCCCGAGGCGAGCGAGTCGGCCTCGAGCTGGTCGACGAGCGGCGACCCGGCGGCAGCGAGCACCGATGTCTGCAGCTGCGCGATCTCGGAGGTCAGCTCGGACGACCGTGCGTGCAGGTCCTCCATGTCCGCCGAGCGCTCGAGGATCTGGTCCTCGAGCAGCGTGCGGGCGGCGACGACGGCCGGTTCGGGGGCGCGGAGCGCGAGCGTCGCCGCGGTCGTGCCGAGCCCCAGGGCGAGCGCGACCATCAGCAGCCCGACGGCCCGCGCCGGCGACCTGGCCGGTTCACCGTGCAGCGCTCGGCGGTCGGCCACCATGCGGTAACCCGGGTCCAGCGGTTTGCTGACGACCTCGTGGAGCAGCGTCATCGACGCGTCGACGGGCCGCCGGGCACCTTCCGAGGTCATGGCACGGCTCGGACGTCGGCGCCCCGGGCGTCTGCGGACAGCAGGTGCCAGGCCTGGACCACGTAGAGCACACCGGCGAACCAGTACAGGGCGATCCCCCACCAGGCGAAGGCCCAGCCGAGCACGAGCGCGACCGTCCCCACGGGCGCGGGCCACTCCGCGAGGAGCAGCAGGGGGAACGCGTACAGCAGCGCGAACGTCCCGGCCTTGCCCGCCAGATGAACCGGCAGCGGCCCGTAGCCTCGGCGCGCGAGCACCCCGAGCATCCCGAGCAGCAGCAGGTCGCGCAGCACGATCGCGACCAGGAGCCACCACGGCACGACGTCACGCCACGCGAGCCCGATGAGCGTGACGAGGATGAACAGGCGGTCGGCCGCGGGGTCGAGCATCTGCCCGAGCTTCGAGACCTGCCCCAGCCGCCGTGCGAGCACCCCGTCGAGCCAGTCGCTGGCGCCCGAGACCGCGAGCACCAGGAACGCCCAGCCGTCCTCGCCCGTTGCGATCAGCACCGCGAACACCGGCACCAGGAGCAGCCTCGCGAGGCTGATCGCGTTGGGCACCGTCAGCACGCGGTCAGAGACGGCCGCCTTCTCCGCCACTGCGTCCCCTGTCGTCGTAGATCTCACCGAGAGTCGATCTTAGGCGGCTCGGACCCGTTGTCGTCCCGCCGCGCGGGCGCGCGACGTCCGGCGTACGGTCGATGCGCAGTTCCACCGGAGCATCAGCCACGAGAGGGGTGCCGCATGGGCATCGATGACAAGGCGAAGAACGCCGCGCAGGACGCCGCGGGCAAGATCAAGGAGGGCGCCGGGAAGGCGACCGACGACGAGAAGCTCGAGACCGAGGGGCGCGGCGACCAGATCAAGGCCGACGTCAAGCAGGCCGGCGAGAAGATCAAGGACGCGTTCAAGCACTGACGGTCCGCGCCGCGGGTGTGGTTCGCTGGGCACGTGGCTCACATCAACGACACCGAGGTGGTCCGGCGGCTCCTGACGAGCCCGGGCCGCTGGGCGGTCGTGGGCCTGTCGGCGAACCGCACCCGCGCGGCGTGGGGTTTGGCCGAGTTCGTGCAGGGCACCCTCGGTCACGAGATCGTCCCCGTGCACCCACGGGCCGAGACCGTGCACGGCTCCCCCGGCGTCCCGGACCTCGACAGCGTGCCTCGCCCGGTCGACGTGGTCGACGTGTTCGTCAACTCGGACCGCGCGGGCGCCGTCGTCGACCAGGCGATCGCGACGGGCGCCGGCGCCGTCTGGCTCCAGCTCGGGGTTGTCGACGAGGACGCTGCCGCCCGGGCGCGCGACGCAGGGCTCGACGTGGTGATGGACGCCTGCCCCGTCATCGAGGCGCACCGGCTCGGCATCGCCTGACGCGCGCGGTGTCCGGTCTCACACGTGCCCGCACCGCATGCCCCTGACCTGCGACGACGCTGGGATCAGGCCGCCAGGGGCGCCCCGTGTGCGCCAGGTCACCACCGGACCACCCCCGATCGACGCTAGACTCGCACCGAACCTGGAGTTCGTCGCGCCTCCCTCGTGCCTGTGTACCGGCCTCACCGCCGTGGATGTGTTCGGGACTGCGACCTTCGGGACGGCCCCCCTGGCCGGCCCGCACGCGACTCCCAAGCAATCCGAACGGTGCCATTCACACATGACGTCCTTGCCTTCTGCTGCCCTGCCCACGACCGAGTCGTCGGACGCAGCACCCAGCGTGACCTTCGCCGACCTCGGCCTGCCGGCAGCCCTCGAGCGCGCCATCGCCGACCTCGGCTTCACGATCCCCTCCGCGATCCAGGCCGAGGCCATCCCCGCGCTGCTCGCGGGTCGCGACATCACCGGTGTCGCCCAGACCGGCACGGGCAAGACCGCCGCGTTCGGCCTGCCGCTGCTCGCCGCGGTCGACCCGTCGCTGCGCGAGGTCCAGGCGCTCGTCCTGACCCCGACGCGTGAGCTCGCGATGCAGGTCGCCGAGGCGATCGAGACCTTCGCCAAGCACCTGCCCGGTGTCGAGGTCGTCGCGGTGTACGGCGGCTCGCCGTTCCTCCCGCAGCAGCGTGCGCTGGCCCGCGGCGCACAGATCGTGGTCGGCACCCCCGGCCGGGTGATCGACCACCTCGAGCGCCACACGCTGCGGCCCGACAACATCCGCTTCCTGGTGCTCGACGAGGCCGACGAGATGCTCCGCATGGGCTTCGCCGAGGACGTCGACAAGATCTTCAACACGACCCCCACGGACCGCCAGGTCGCGCTGTTCTCCGCGACCATGCCGCCCGCGATCCGCCGCGTGGCCAACCAGCACCTCAACAACCCCGTCGAGGTCGCCGTGTCGCGGCAGTCGTCGACGGTCACGAGCGTGCACCAGACCTACGCGGTCGTGCCCTACCGCCACAAGGCCGGTGCGCTGGCCCGCGTCCTGGCCGTCTCCGACGCCGACGCGGCGATCGTCTTCGTCCGTACCCGCGGTGCGGCCGAGGAGGTCGGCAACGCGCTGGTCGAGCGCGGCATCTCCGCCGCGCACATCTCGGGTGACGTCGCCCAGGGCGACCGCGAGAAGATCGTCGAGCGGCTGCGCAACGGCTCGCTCAACGTGCTCGTCGCGACCGACGTCGCGGCCCGTGGCCTCGACGTCGACCGCATCGGCCTGGTCGTCAACTTCGACGCCCCGGGTGAGCCCGAGGCGTACGTGCACCGCATCGGCCGCACGGGCCGCGCCGGCCGCACCGGCGAGGCGCTGACCTTCGTCACGCCGAGCGAGCAGCACCGCCTGCGCGCGATCGAGCGCACCACGCGCCAGCGCCTCGAGGAGATCCAGATCCCCTCCCCCGCCGACGTCTCGGCGCACCGCGTCCAGCGGCTGCTGGGCAGCGTGGCAGAGCGGGTCGAGGCCGGGCGTCTGGACCTGTACCGCACCACCGTCGCCGCGTTCCTCGCGGAGAACCCCGAGGTCGACCCGGTCGAGCTCGCCGCGGTGCTCGCGGCGCTCGCGGTGGGCGACACGGGCCCCTCGGCCCGCCCGACGCACGGCGACGACATCGACGACGCGCTGAGCCGCGCCTCGCTGTCGCCCGAGCGTGGCGACCGCCACGAGCGCTCGGCACGCCCGTCCTCCGACGGGCCGCGTCGCGCCACGCACCGTCCCGACGGTGCCACGCGCTACCGCGTCGCGGTGGGTCACACGCACGGCGCCCAGGCCGGTGCGATCGTCGGTGCGCTCACCAACGAGGGCGGCCTGACGGGCAAGGATCTCGGCAAGATCGACATCTACGGCAGCTTCTCGCTCGTCGAGATCACCGCGAGCCTCAGCCCCGAGGCGTTCGACCGCATCGGACGCGCCCGTGTCGCTGGACGCCCGCTGCGCATGCGCCTCGACGAGGGCCCCGGCCCCCGTGCGGGTCAGGGCGCGTCGCGTCCCGCCGGTGCGCACCGCACCGAGCACCGCGGCGACCGTCCCGACTCGCGCGACCGTCGTCCGCGCCAGACCACGGGTCGCTGACCGACCCGCGTCCCACCACGCAGCGCACGAAGGCGCTCGGCCCCGCTCACCGCAGGGCCGAGCGCCTGCGTGCGTCCGGCTGCGTCTGCGCCCGCAGCAGGGCGATGTCGGCCTCGCGCAGCGCGTCGTCCGCGTCGTGGTAGCGCCGCACCCCCGCGAGCACGCCCACGGCCAGGTCCGCGCCGAGGTCGAGCTGCAGGTGCGTCAGGAGGTCCTCGACGCGGGTCGGGTCGCCGCCGCTGCCGACGTCGTCGATGAGCATCGCGAACTCGTCCTGCCCCAGGCGTGCCGCCGTGTCACCGTCGAACGTCGCCCCCCGGAGCCTGCGGATGACCTCGCCCCGGAGCAGCAGCTCGTCGTCCGCGGAGGCGTCGGCGTGCTCGAGCCGCACGAGGACCACAGCGCAGTCGTAGTCGGTCGACCGACGCGCCCTCTTGATCGCGGTCCCCAGCCGTTCGAGGAACAGCATCCGGTTGGCCAGCCCCGTCTCGGGGTCGTGCAGCGCGTTGCGGCGCAGCGCGAGCTCTTGCTCCTTGCGCTCGGTCATGTCGACGAGCGCACCGACGAGCCGGGCGGGGCAGCCCGCGTCGTCGAGCACGGTGACCGCGCGGCACATCATCCAGCGGTAGTCCCCGTTCGACGTCCGCACGCGGTGCTCGAGCTCGAGCGGGACGCGGGCGCCGCCGAGCTGCGCCGCGATCGCCGCCGAGAGCTCGTCACGGTCGTCGGGGTGCACCCGCTCGAGCCACTCTGTCGGTGAGCTGCCGATCTCCTCGTCCTGGTAGCCGAGCACCTGCTTCCACCGGGGCGAGAAGTAGACGGCGCCCGCCGAGACGTCCCAGTCCCAGGTGCCGTCCTGCGCGGCCATCGAGGCCAGCGCGTACCGCTCCTCGCTCGCGCGGACCTTGTCGGCGAGCGAGCGCTCGCGGGCCGCGGCCTGCTCGAGCGCGCGGCGCTGCTCGCGGAGCGAGCCGAGCAGCCGCTCCTGGTCGAGGGCGACCGCGAGCAGCGCCGCCCAGTGGTTGAACTTGTCCCGGGCGCTCGTCATCCTTGCCTCGACCGTGCCCTCGATCGCGAGCAGGCCCCAGTCGCTGCCTGCGACGCTGACCGGGATCACGAACGTGAGGTCGCCGCTCGGCCCGTTCGCGGCCCGGCCCAGCGCCGCGGGCGGGAACTGGCTCGCCGGGCTTCGCGAACCGATGAGCCGCGAGAGCGTGCCCGAGGTGTCGTACACGCCCACGACCTCGACCTCACGGTCGCCCGGGGCCCGCTCGCGCCCGACCCAGAGCCCGAGGCACGCAGGGCCGCGCACGGCGCGCGGCAGCCAGGTGAGCGCACGCGGGCTGGTGCCCTTGCCGCGCAGCAGGTCCATGTCGACCTCGTACTGGTCCGCGATCGTCCGCTCGAGGTGCCCGCTGCGGGCGAGCAGCGGCCGCACGCAGCCCTTCGTGAGCGCCAGCAGGACCTCGGTCGCGACCCGCCGCACCGTCCCCACGTGCGGCGATCCGGGTGGCAGCGCTTCCATCGTCTCGGCCTCGAGGTCCCGCACCACCGACACCAGCTGCTCGAGGGCCTCGGGGTGCGGCTGCAGCGCCGACGTGAGGTCGGCGAGCCGTGCCAGGGCGGTCGGGGTCGGCACGGCGCCGCGCTCGGCCGCGACGGCCAGCGGCTCGGCCACGCCGTGGCACCAGCTCGCCCGGGCGTCCTCGTGGGGCCGTCGGCCGGCGCCGGTCGACACGGCACCACCGAAGCCCGCGTCGGCGACGGTGCGCAGCCGCACCTGGGCAGGGCTGCCGCCGCGCTCGTCGCCGGGCCCGGCGACGTCCGCGGCACCCGCTGCTGTCTCCCCGCAGCCGCAGGACTCCCGGGTCAAGAGCGTGGTGGGCGACCGGTGCGTGCCCGCGGCGACGTCCTCACCGCGCATCTTCGCCAGGAGGAGCGTGACGGCGAGCTCGCCGAGCCGGTCGTTGTGGGGGTCGACGGTCGACAGCCGCGGCGAGAACCGGGCTCCGCTCTCGGTGTGGTCGAACCCGACGACGGCCTGGTCGCGGGGCAGCACGAGGCCGTTGGCCCGCAGCGCCCGCAGGAAGCCGATGGCCGCCCGGTCGGTGGCCGCCACCGTCGCGGTGGTCGGCGCCCCGCCCGCCAGGAAACGCGCCGCGGCGTCCGCTCCGCCCGGCTCATGGTTGTCGAGCGTCTCGTAGAACCACTCGGGCGCGGGCTCGATGCCGTGCTCGGCCAGGGTGTCCCGGTACGAGACGTAGCGTTCGCGCAGGTCACGCTGGGCGATGTTGCCCACGAAGCCGATCCGCGTATGGCCGTGCTCGAGCAGGTGCAGCACAGCGGCACGCACACCCCCCGCGTTGTCTGGCACGACCACCGGTGCGGGCAGCGTCGTCTCGTCCTCGCTCACGAGCACGACGGGTCGGCCCCACCCCTGCACCGAGGCCAGCCGGTCGTGCCGCACGGCCTTCGCGATCACGATGATCCCGTCCACGGCTCCGAGCGCGACCGGGACCTCGAGCAGCGGCTCGTCGGGGTAGCGCTCGCGGTCGAGGCCGGCGGGGTAGGTCTGGACCGCGACCACGCGGTGCCCTGCGCTGCGGGCCGCGCGGGCGATGCCGGCGATGAGCCCTCCGAAGTAGAAGCCCCCGACCACAGGCGAGAGGACCCCGATGGTGCGTCGTGCGCTCAGCGGTACGTGCCCGCGCCTGATGGTGCTCACCATGCACACACCTCGTCTACGTCGTCGGAGCCGAGACGATGCGCTCGCACGCATCGGGCGACAGACTAGGCGATCGTGGACATACCTGCACCAGACGGACCCGGCTCGACGACGCGCCGGCCCACCATCTCCGACGTCGCCCGGGCGGCAGGCGTCTCGATCGCCGTGGTCTCCTACGCGCTCAACGGCAGGCCCGGCGTGTCGGCCGCGACGCGCGAGCGCGTGCTGCGCGTCGCCGACGAGTTCGGGTGGCGCCCGAGCGCTGCCGCGCGCTCGATGCGGACCGGCCCGCGGGCGGTCGGGCTCGTGCTGGGGCGTGGCGCCGGCGCGACGGCGCACGCCACGTCGTTCCTCGACCTGGTGACGGCGATCCAGGACGTGGTCGCCGGCCGCGGGCTCGCACTCGTCCTGCAGATCGTCGGATCGGTCGACGAGGCGGTCGCGACCTACCGCACGTGGTGGGCCGAGCGCCGGTTCGACGTGATGGTGGTGACCGACGTGCTCACGGTCGACCCCCGTGTCGAGGCCCTGGCCCGGATGCGCGTGCCCGCTGTCGTGCTCGGGTCGCCGCAGGTCGCGCACGGCCTCGCGACGGTGTGGCTCGACGAGCAGGAGGCCTACGCCCGGGTGGGCACGTACCTGGTCGAGCTGGGTCACCGCGAGGTGGCCGCCGTCACCGGGCCGGCTGCGCTGCACCGCACGCGGGTCCGGCTCGATGCGCTGCGGGCGACGGTCGAGCGGGCCGGGGGTGGCCTGGTCCACGAACCGACGAAGGCCACGGCGGAGGACGCGGCGGCAGCCACCCGCCGGCTGCTCACCTCCCCGTTCCCCCCGTCCGCGATCGTCTACGACACCGACCAGATGGCGGTGGCCGCGCTCGACGTGGCCCGCCGCACGGGTCTCGAGGTGCCGTGGGAGCTGTCGGTGCTGGCGGGCAGCGACTCAGCGCTGTGCCGGTTGGCCACACCGTCGATCACGACGCTGCCGACGCCGCTCACCGCCCTGGGGACGGCGGTCGGCGACGCGGTCCTGGCGATCCTGGACGGCGACCAGGATCCGAGCCGCACGGTCCCGGTGGGTGGCATCGCGGTGCGCGGGAGCACCGGTCCACGCTCGCGCTGACGCGCCAGGACGCGGTGCCGTCCGGTCCGCAGAGTCGGACGACGCGGGTCACGATCGGGTAACGGGCGGGTGCCTAAACGATTCACGACATCCCGCCCGCAAACCCTCGCGTGTCACGTTCCCCACAGTCGCCGCGGACTGATCGCTGGGCGACTGTCGCCCGGGCGGACCGGCCGGGCGGCGTGCCGAACCCACCCCGGAGGACCGAGTGTCCAAGATCCCCAAGCGACTCAAGGCGGCTGCCACCGCCGTGACGGCGGCAGCGCTCGTCGCCGTCCCTCTGACGTTCCTCTCGAGCGGCGCGAGCGCCGCCGAGGCCCACGTCGACAACCCGTACGCCGGAGCCATCCAGTACGTGAACCCCACCTGGTCGGCGTCGGTCGAGGCCTCCGCCGGGCGGACCACCGACACGGCCCTCGCCGCGAAGATGCGCGCGATCAAGAACCAGCCCACCGCGGTCTGGATGGACCGCATCAGCGCCATCGCCGGCAACGCCGACGGCAACGGCCTGAAATACCACCTCGACCAGGCCCTCGCACAGAAGCAGGGCAGCACGCCGCTCGTGCTCAACCTCGTCATCTACAACCTGCCCGGCCGCGACTGCTACGCGCTCGCATCGAACGGGGAGCTGCCCGCCACGGACGCCGGGCTCGCGCGCTACAAGACCGAGTACATCGACCCCATCGCCGCGCTGCTCTCCGACGCCAAGTACCAGAACATCCGCATCTCGGCGACGATCGAGCCCGACTCGCTGCCCAACCTCATCACCAACTCGTCCGAGGCCGCATGCCAGCAGTCCGCGCCGTACTACCGCGCGGGCGTGAAGTACGCGCTCGACAAGCTGCACGCCATCCCGAACGTCTACACCTACATCGACGCCGCCCACTCTGGGTGGCTCGGCTGGCCGTCGAACGCCGCACCCGCCGCGAAGCTCTTCGCCGACGTCGCACGGACCACGACCGCGGGCCTGGCCTCGGTCGACGGCTTCGTCACCAACACCGCGAACACCACACCGCTCGTCGAGCCCTTCCTCACCAACCCCACCCTGCAGGTGGGCGGCGCCCAGGTGAAGTCGGCCAAGTTCTACGAGTGGAACGACGACTTCGACGAGATCGACTGGACGGCGCACCTGTACAGCCTGCTCGTCGCCGAGGGCTTCCCGGCGAGCACCGGCATGCTCGTCGACACGTCACGCAACGGTTGGGGCGGCTCGGCCCGACCGACGGCCGTCTCGACCAGCACCGACCTCAACACCTACGTCAACCAGTCGCGCGTCGACAAGCGCGTGCACCGCGGCGCCTGGTGCAACCCGCTCGGTGCGGGCATCGGCGAGCGCCCCCAGGCGACGCCGTCCGGCTACACGAGCTCCCACCTCGACGCGTTCGTCTGGATCAAGCCTCCGGGCGAGTCCGACGGGGCCTCGAAGGAGATCGCCAACGACCAGGGCAAGGCCTTCGACCGGATGTGCGACCCGACCTTCGTCTCGCCCAAGCTCAGCAACCAGCTGACGGGCGCGACCCCGGACGCCCCGCTCGCCGGCCAGTGGTTCGACGCACAGTTCAAGACCCTCGTGCAGAACGCGTACCCCGCCATCACGACCGGTCCGACCCCGACCCCGACCGTGACGCCCACGCCGACCGTGACGCCCACGCCGACCCCGACGCCGACCGTCACGCCGACGCCGACACCCACCGTCACGCCGACGCCCACGCCGTCGGTCACGCCCACCCCGACCACCCCACCGGTCGGCTCGTGCGCCGTGAAGTACACGGCCAACAGCTGGAACACCGGCTTCACCGGGTCGGTGCGCATCACCAACACGAGCAGCTCGGCACTGAGCAGCTGGAAGCTCACCTTCTCCTTCGCCTCGGGACAGCAGGTCACCCAGGGATGGAGCGCGGTGTGGTCCCAGTCCGGTAGCGCCGTGACCGCGACCAACGCCGCGTGGAACGGCACCCTCGGCGCGAACGGCAGCGTCGACATCGGCTTCAACGGGTCCCACACGGGAACCAACACCGCACCGACCGCGTTCGCGCTGAACGGTCAGGCCTGCACGGTGAGCTGAAGCCCCACCCCCGGTGGTCCCGTCCGCACGGGCGGGACCACCGGACGGCGCCCACCTGCGTGGCGCCGAACCCGCTCTGAGGCCTCCGGCCCGGGCGGTCCACCGTCGGCCGAGCCGACCACACGCACAGGTGCGGGGCGTGAGGCGGTTCGCTCCCCGCACCTGTCACCATGCCCGCCGCGACGCGCGACACCGATGCGACCAGGGGTGTCGCGCCCGGACGGCCGGGGGTCAGACGGTCGCGGTGCCCACCGCGGCGCGGATCGCGGCGACGAACGCGTCGACGTCGGCCTCGGTCGTGTCGAACGCGCACATCCAGCGCACCTCGCCCGCGGCCGCGTCCCAGTCGTAGAAGCGACGGACCTCGCGCAGCTGGTCGGCCACGCCCGCGGGCAGCGCCGCGAAGACGGCGTTCGACTCGGTCGGCTGGGTCAGCCGGACGCCCGGGACGGACTCCACGCCAGCGCGCAGCCGTGCCGCCATCGCGTTCGCGTGGGCGGCCGAGCGGCGCCACAGGTCGCCCTCGAACAGCGCGACGAGCTGGGCCGAGGCGAAGCGCATCTTCGACGCGAGCTGCATGTCGACCTTGCGCAGGTACTCGATCCCGCTCACGGCCTCGGGGTCGAGCACCACGACGGCCTCGCCGAACATGAGCCCGTTCTTGGTGCCGCCGAGGGACAGGACATCGACACCCACGTCGGACGTCAGCGCACCGAGCGTCACGTCGAGCGCCGCGGCGGCGTTCGAGAGCCGCGACCCGTCGAGGTGCACGCGCATGCCGAGCGCGTGGGCGTGCTCGGTCAGGTCGCGGATCTCCTGGGGGGTGTAGACCGTGCCGAGCTCGGTCGACTGCGTGATCGACACGACGCCGGGCTGCGCGCGATGCGTGTCGCCCCAGCCCCACGCCTGCCGGTCGACGAGCTCGGGGGTCAGCTTGCCGTCCGGGGTCGGCACCGTGAGCAGCTTGAGCCCGCCCACACGCTCGGGGGCGCCGTTCTCGTCCGTGTTGACGTGCGCGGTCTCGGCGCACACCACCGCGCCCCAGCGCGGCAGCATCGACTGCAGCGAGAGCACGTTCGCGCCGGTGCCGTTGAACACCGGGAAGCCCTGTGCGGTCGGGCCGAAGTGCGCACGGAGCACGTCCTGCAGACGGGCGGTCCACGCGTCGGCCCCGTACGCCACCTCGTGCCCCCCGTTGGCCTCGGCCAGCGCGGCCAGCACCTCGGGGTGCACCCCCGCGTAGTTGTCGGAGGCGAAGTCGCGCCGGAGCGGGGCGTGGCTGGAGGTCACCGGGCCATTCTGCCGGACGCCACGACGCCCCTGGGACGACCGGCGTCGGCGCGACCGCCGACCTCAGGACTCGTGGGCGTGGTCCCGCTGGGCCCGCACCGCGCGGCAGTCGGCGCACGTGCCGACGAGCTCGATCGTGTGCTCGACGTCGGCGAAGTCGTACGATGCCGCGACCTGCTCGGCCCAGGCCTCGGTGCCCGGCCCGTCGATCTCGACCGCACGACCGCAGTCGCGGCACACGAGGTGGTGGTGGTGGCTGCGCCGCTCGCACCGGCGGTACACGGCCTCGCCGTCCGCCGAGCGGAGCACGTCGACCTCACCGCTCTCGGTGAGGGTCTGCACGGCCCGGTACACCGTCGCGAGGCCGACGCTCGATCCCTGCGCCCGGAGCATCTCGTGGATCTGCTGAGCGCTGCGGAACTCGTCGAGACCGTCGAGGAGGGCGATCACCTCGGCGCGCTGCCGCGTGTTGCGCTGCACCACCGCCATCAGGACCTCCCCCACGCGTCACGTGCCCGGCGCACGACGCCCCAGTCTAGGCGAAGCACCCGGTGGAACCCCGGGATCGAGGGGCCCGGGCACACGCGAGGCCCCGACCGCCGGAGCGGTCGGGGCCTCGCGGGCGATTCGTGGGACTACTTGGCGACGGCGCGCTTGAGGGCGCTGCCCGCGGTGAGCTTCACGCGGTAGCCCGCGGGGATCTCGAGCTTCTCACCCGTCTGCGGGTTGATGCCCGTGCGAGCGGCACGGTCGGCACGCGACACCGCGAGCAGGCCGGGGATGGTGACGCTCTCGCCGGCGGCAAGCTGCTCGACCAGGATCTCCTGGAAGGCCTTGAGCGCCGCGTCGGCGGCAGTGTTGGTCAGACCCGCCTTGGCGGCGATGGCCTGGACGAGCTCGGTGCGGTTCACGCTCACGGAAGTTGTGCTCCTTGTCAGTCGGGACGTGCAGGTCCGGGGACGAACCCCGGACGACGAGGTCGAACCGACCGGGGTCGCTGAGCACCCCGACGGTCGACCGCCGCGCACGACCCTAGTGGGCGCCGCTGGGTCGACAGTGCCACGCCACGCACCGCGAACATCACATCCGGGCGCCGAACCGGGCCAGGAGGGCGTCCACGGGGAGGGTGTCGACCACCCGGTCCGGCCCCACCCCGTGCGCCGCGGCGCGGTCGCAGCCGGCGATCTGCCAGTCGAGCTGGCCGGGGGCGTGGGCGTCGGAGTCCACCGAGAAGTCGCAACCTGCCGCGATCGCGAGGTCCAGCAGCGCGTGCGGCGGGTCGAGGCGGTCGGGGCGGCAGTTGATCTCGACGACCACCCCGTTCTCGGCGCACGCCGCGAGCACAGCGGGGGCGTCGAACTCGCTGGCAGGTCGTTGGCGTCGTCCCGTGAGCTGGCGTCCGGTCAGGTGCCCGAGCACGTCGGTACGCGGGTCGCGCACGGCGGCCAGCATGCGCCGGGTCATCGCCGCCCGGTCCATGCGGAGCTTGGAGTGCACCGACGCGACCACGACGTCGAGCTCGTCGAGGAGGTCGGGGTCCTGGTCGAGCGTGCCGTCGTCGAGGATGTCGACCTCGATCCCGGTCAGCACCCGGAACGGCGCGACGGCGCGGTTGAGCGCCGCGACCTGGTCGAGCTGGGCGCGCAGCCGCGCCGCCGAGAGCCCGTTGGCGACCGTGAGCCGCGGGGAGTGGTCGGTCACCGCGACGTACTCGTGACCGATCTCGATCGCGGCGAGCACCATCTCCTGCATCGGGCTGCCGCCGTCGCTCGCGTCGGTGTGGGTGTGCAGGTCGCCGCGCAGCGCGGCGCGCAGCTCGTCGCCGGGCCGCGGCCCCCGGTCGGCGGCGTTCTCGGCCTCGAGCTGTTCGAGGTAGTCGAGGGGCTCGCCCCGCACGCTCGCCGTGACGACCGAGGCTGTGCGCTGGCCGACGCCCGGCAGGTCGGTGAGCCCGTCGGTGCGCACGAGCGTGCCGAGCTCGTCGGGGTCGAGCCGCTCGACGCTGCGTGCCGCGTGACGGAACGCGTCGGAGCGGTAGCTGCTGGCCTGGGCGCGTTCGAGCAGGAACGCGATGCGGCGCAGCGCGGCGACGGCCGCATCCTGGGCACGCTGCGCACCGGTGCCGGTGGGCGTCGCGGGGGTCGTCACGGGCGGTCAGGACGCGCGGCGGCGCGGCTTGGCGGGGGCCGACGCGTCCTCGTCCGACGCGCGCTTGCGGGTCCGGGGTGTCGACGCATCCTTCGCACGGCCGCCGGACGACCCGGTCCCGTCGCCGCCCCGACGCCGGGCCGGTGCACCCTCGGTGCCCGTGGCCTTCTCGCCCCCTTCGTCCGCCGTGCCGGTGTCGGGCGTCGCGTCCTTGCGGCTCCTGGCCCGGGTGCCCGTCGCCCGCCGCGCGGGCTTCTCGCCGGCGCCCGCTCCCCCGCGATCGCCGCGCGCCTTCTCGACGCTGCGCTGCAGCGCGGCCAGCAGGTCGACCACCTCGGCCTCGCCCTCCCGGCCACCGGCTCCCTCGGCGGCGGGCATCTCGCGGGTGCTCCCCGTGGCGACCTTCGCCTCGATGAGGCTCTCGAGAGCGCCGACGTACGAGTCCTCGAACCCGGACGGGTCGAAGTCGCCCGCGAGCGACTCGACCAGCGACGAGGCCATCGCGAGCTCCTGCGGCCTGACCTGCACCTCGGAGTCGAGCACCGGGAAGTCCGCTGCGCGCACCTCGTCGGGCCACAGCAGCGTCTGCAGGCAGATGACGTCGTCCCGCACGCGCAGCACCGCCATGGACTCCCGCTGGCGCAGGGCGACCTTGACGACGGCCATCCGTTCGGTCGTCGCGAGCGCCTCGCGCAGCAGGGCGTACGGCTTGACCGCGGTGCGCTCGGGCTCGAGGTAGTACGTCTTGGCCAGCAGGATCGGGTCGACCTGGTCCTGCGGCACGAACTCGACCACCTCGATCTCGCGCTCGGTCGCGAGCGGGAGCTGGGCGAGGTCCTCGTCGGTGAGGATCACCAGCTCGCCGTCGGCCGTCTCGTAGCCCTTGGCGATCTCATCCATCTCGACCGTCTCGCCGCACACAGCGCACGTCTTGCGGTACCGGATCCGGCCGCCGTCCGTGCTGTGCACCTGGTGCAGGGGGACCTCGTGCTCACCCGTGGCCGCGTAGAGCTTGACCGGCACGTTGACCAGCCCGAACGCGACGGCGCCCTTCCAGATCGCGCGCACGTGCTCACCTCCCCGCCCTCGTGGCCCGGAGCACGCGCGACGAGCGCCCGAGCGCGCGCCGATCCGGGGTCCTCTCGGCAGGATGGACCCGTGCAGCCCATGCTCGCCACCGGAGCCGACCCGCAGTCCGGCCTGCCCGCGGGTCCGGGCTGGGCGTACGAGGTCAAGTGGGACGGCGTGCGGGTGCTGGCCGACACCACGGGCGGGCGCCTGCGCCTGCTCAGCCGCACCGGTCGCGACGTGAGCGCCGCCTACCCCGAGCTCGCCCCCCTCGCCTCGGTCCAGGGCGCCGTGCTCGACGGCGAGGTCGTGGCGATGGCCGGCGGGGTGCCCTCGTTCGAGGCCCTCGCCGAGCGCATGCACGTGCGCGACCCGGCCCGGGCCGAACGCCTCGCGCACGAGCTGCCTGTCGCCTACCTGGTCTTCGACATCCTCGTGCTCTACGGCGTCGACATCACCCGGCGGTCCTTCGACGACCGCCGGGCCACGCTCGAGCGGCTCGCCCTGCCCGCCCCGGTGCAGCTCTCGCCGGTGTACCCCGACGGGGCCGAGCTGTGGGAGGTGACGCGCGAGCACGGCCTCGAGGGGGTCGTGGCCAAGCGCCGCGCGTCGACCTACCAGCCCGGACGCCGCTCGCACGACTGGGTCAAGGCAGCGCACCGCACGACCCGCACCGCGCTCGTCGCCGGGTGGCGACCCGCGACGTCGGGCGGCGGGGCGCTCGGGGCTGTGCTCCTCGCCGCGCCTGACGCCGCGGGGCGCCTGCGCTACCTCGGCCGGGCCGGCAGCGGGATCACGGGGCGGCTCGCGGAAGACCTGGCCCGACGCCTCGCACCGCACACGCGGGACGCGTCGCCGTTCGACGATCCCGTCCCGGCGGTCGACGCCCGCGGCACGACGTGGTGCGATCCGGTGGTGGCCCTCGACGTGACCTACCTGCACCGCACCCAGGTCGGCCGGCTGCGGCACCCCGTGGTGCGCGGGGTGCGCGACGACACCGGCGTCGACCCCTGGGAGGAGCAGTGAGCCCCGCGGACGACGCCCAGGTCGTCGACGTGGGCGGCCACCGGGTGCGCCTCACGCACCTCGACCGCGTGATGTACCCGTCGGTGGCGATGACGAAGGCCGAGGTCATCGACTACCTCACGCGGGTCTCTCCCGCGCTGCTGCGCCAGCTGCGCGACCGCCCCGTCACACGGATCCGGTTCCCGCAGGGCGTGGACGGCGAACGGTTCTTCGAGAAGAACATCCCTGCCGGCGCCCCCGACTGGGTGCGCCGCCAGACGCTGCCCGCGGCACCGGGCACCGACGACGAGGGCAAGGACCTGACCTACCCGTTCCTCGACGACCTGGCCGCGCTGGTGTGGGTCGGCAACCAGGGCGCGCTCGAGCTGCACACCCCGCAGTGGCGGGTCGGGCCGCGCGGCGGCGTGCGGGCGCCCGACCGGCTCGTGATCGACCTCGACCCCGGGGCCCCGGCCGGGCTCGACGAGTGCGCCCGGGTCGCGCACCTCGTCGCCGAGCGGCTCGCGCAGGACGACCTCGCGTGCGTGCCCGTCACGTCGGGCAGCAAGGGGCTGCAGCTGTACGCGCCGCTGCCGGTCCGACGCTCCGCGATGGAGGTGCGGCAGTACGCCCACGACGTGGCCCGCGAGCTGGCCGCGGCGCACCCCGCGCTGGTCGTCTCCGTGATGCGCAAGGACCTGCGCGGCGGGAAGGTGCTGCTCGACTGGTCGCAGAACCACCCGGCCAAGACCACGATCACCCCGTACTCGCTGCGCGGTCGCGAGCGCCCGGCGGTCGCAGCCCCACGCTCCTGGGACGAGATCGGGCCCGGTCTCGCGCAGCTCGGGCCCGACGACGTCGTGCGCCGGCTCGTGGGAGAGGGAGACCCGTTCGGCCCGCTCGACGCGTGAGGGTCGCCGCGCGGACGCGTCCGGGTGCGATGCTGGCGCGATGCTCGAGCTGCTGACCGGGACAGGCCTCGCGACCGCCGCAGGCCTCAACGCCTACGTGCCGCTCCTGCTGCTCGGTGCGCTCGGGCGCTGGACCGACGTGGTGTCCCCGCCGGGAGGTTGGGAGTGGCTCACCAACGGCTGGGTGCTCACGGTGCTGGCCGTGCTGCTCGTGCTCGAGGTGGTGGCCGACAAGGTTCCCGGGGTCGACCACGTCAACGACGTCGTCCAGTCGGTCGTGCGTCCCGGGGCCGGCGGTATCGCGTTCGGCGCCGGGGCAGCGTCCCAGACCGCGGTCGTGACCGACCCCGGGGCCTTCGCCGGCTCCGGCCAGTGGGTGCCGGTCGCCACCGGGGTGCTGCTCGCGCTCGCGGTGCACGCCGCGAAGGCGCTCGCACGCCCGGTCGTGAACGCGACCACGTTCGGGCTGGGCGCTCCCGTGCTGAGCGCCGCCGAGGACGCCACCAGCCTGTCGCTGTCACTGGCCGCGCTGCTCGCCCCGCTGCTCGTGCTGGTCATGCTGGCCGCCGGTGGCGCGCTGTGGTGGCGGTGGCGTCGGCGGCGGCGCGCACGTGCCGAGGCGGCTCCCCAGGATGCGACGTCGGCGCAGGTACGGCACGGTGGAGGCGCCACCACACCTCCGTAGGTGGTCCCCCTGACGTGCGAAGGAGACCCGCATCATGGCCAGCCGCACCGACCTGCCGAAGTTCACCGTCCCCGGACTGACCCCCGCGCAGGGATCCGAGGTCGCCGAGATCCTGCAGGACCGGCTGAACTCGTTGAACGACCTGGCGCTCACGCTCAAGCACGTGCACTGGAACGTCGTGGGTCCGCAGTTCATCGCGGTGCACGAGATGATCGACCCGCAGGTCGACGCCGTGCGGGAGATGGTCGACGAGACCGCCGAGCGGATCGCCACCCTCGGCGTCCCGCCCCAGGGCACCCCCGGGTACATCGTCGAGCACCGCACCTGGGACGACTACGCGATCGGACGCGCCGGGGCGATCGAGCACCTCGGTGCGCTCGACGAGGTCTACGACGGGGTCATCGCCTCGCACCGTGAGGCGATGGAGAAGACGGAGGGCCTCGACGACGTGACGAACGACCTGATCATCGGCCAGCTCCGCCAGCTCGAGCTGTTCCAGTGGTTCGTCCGGGCCCACCTCGAGTCCTCGGGCGGTCGTCTGAGCACGGCCGGGGCCGAGACGGAGAAGCAGGCTGCCACCAAGGCAGGTGCCGCCGCGAAGGGCGGGTCGAAGCGCTGAGGAGCGAACCCTCCCCCGGCGCGCGGGTCGCGTCCTCGCGCAGGCCGCACCGCGCGGCACGCGTCGAGGACGCGGTCAACCGCCGTGTCGCGTCGTGGCTCGGCGCGCGCGGCTGGACCGTGCGCGTCGAGCCCTACGTCGGCTACGGCGACGGCGAATGGGTGCGCGTCCTGGCCCGGGCCGTGCTCGCCGCGCCCCAGGTCCGGAGCGAGGACATCCCCGGGGCCGGTGCGGCCGCGGAGCTGCCCACCCGTGTCGAGGGCGCCGTGCGGGGCTGGCGCAGCTTCGCGACGGCCCAGGTCCCCGGTGCCGATCTCGAGGTCGAGGTCGCGGGACGCCGCCACCGGCTGCGTACCGACCGGGGCGGCTACCTCGACGCCGTGGTCCCCGCGGCGCTGTCCCCCGGTTGGCACGACGTCGTGGTCCGCGCCGCGGGGGGCCACTGGGCCACCGTGCCCGTCCGGGTCATCGGGAGGTCGACCCGGTACGGCGTGGTCAGCGACATCGACGACACCGTCATGGTCACCCGGCTCCCCCGGCCCCTCGTCGCCGCCTGGAACAGCTTCGTGCGGCACGAGAACGCCCGCGAACCGGTGCCCGGCATGGCCCGGTTCTACCGCGAGCTGCTCGCCGGCCGCGACGACGTGCCGGTCGTCTACCTCTCCACGGGCGCCTGGAACGCCGCCCCCGCGCTGGGCAGGTTCCTGCGGCGGCACGGGTTCCCGACCGGCCCGCTCCTGCTCACCGACTGGGGCCCCACCAACACCGGCTGGTTCCGCAGCGGCCGCGAGCACAAGCGGGCGGCGCTGCGCCGGCTCACCGCCGACTTCCCGCACGTGCGCTGGGTCCTGGTGGGCGACGACGGCCAGCGCGACCCGCAGGTCTACGCCGAGCTGGTGCGCGAGCGCCCGGCCGCGGTCCGCGCCGTGGTGATCAGACAGCTCACGGGCGCTGAGCACGTGCTCGCGCACGGCGCGCCGGTCCCCGTGGCCGAGGGCGCACGCGCTCGCGGACGCACCCGCGACGACGGGGTGCCCGTGGTCCAGGGTCGCGACGGCGACGAGCTCGTGGAGCGGTGGCGCGAGAGCGGCGCAGCGCTCGACTGACGTGCGGGTTCACAGACGCCCGGTGTCAGAGCCGCTCGGGGTCGTCCCACTCGTCGTTGCTCGAGATGGCCTCGTCGTCGGGCCGCAGCTCGACGGCGTGCAGCGACCGGGGGGCAGCTGCCGCGTCCCCGCCCGCACGCGCGTCCTCCGCCCGGACCTCGTCGTCCGAGAGTCGGCGGACGGCGATGCGCTCGGCGGACGGGTCGGACGTGAGGTTGCTCGGCTCGCTCGTCATGCACCGGTTCTACCGCGTCGGCCTGGACGGCGCACCTGGGGGCGCAGACCCGCCGCCCGCTCGACGCAGCCCGGGCGGCGCGAGGCGCCGGGATCGGGTGGCACAGTGGCAGGGTGACGAACCTCGAGGAGCGGTCCCGCACCGCGCCGCCCCACCCCGCTGCGGCGACCGGCCCCGTGCGCCGCCTCCTGGCATCTCGCGACGTGCCGCTCGGGGGTCTGCGCGCGATGCACGTGCGCCGCACGCTGCCGCAGCGCGACCTGCCGCTCGTCGGGGCCTGGTGCTTCCTCGACGAGTTCGGCCCCGAGCACGTCGACATGCGGGTGCTCCCCCACCCGCACACCGGCCTGCAGACGGTGACGTGGCCCGTCAGCGGCGAGATCCACCACCGCGACAGCGTGGGCAGCGACGTGGTGGTGCGCCCGGGCCAGCTCAACCTCATGACCGCCGGGCACGGGGTGTCGCACTCGGAGATGTCGCTCGGCGAGCGTCCGCTGCTGCGTGGCGTGCAGCTGTGGCTCGCGCTGCCCCGGGAGGCGAGCGACATGGCCCCGAGCTTCGAGCAGCGCACCGACCTGCCTCTCGTGACGGGAGACGGCCTGCACGTGACCGTCCTGGTGGGCGAGCTGGCGGGGCACGTCTCGCCCGCGCGGGTGCACTCCCCGCTGGTGGGGGCCGACGTCGTGGTCGAGCCGGGCACCCGCACCGCCGTCCCGCTGCACCGCGACTTCGAGCACGCCGTCCTGGTGCTCGAGGGCGAGATCGACGTCGCCGGGATGCGCCACGGCCCGGGGCCCCTGCTCTACCTCGGGACGGGCCGCACGCACCTCGACGTGGCCAGCACGGCGGGGGCGCGGTTCCTCCTCATCGGTGGCGAGCCGTTCGGCGACGACCTCGTGATGTGGTGGAACTTCCTGGGCCGCAGCCACGCGGACGTCGCCGAGGCCCGCGACGCGTGGGAGCACGACCGCGCGGCCCGGTTCGGCACCGTGCCCGGTCACGGCGACGACCACATCCCGGCCCCCGACCTGCCGAACGTGCGGCTCACCCCGCGCCGACGCCGCACCTCGTAGCTCCGGGCGGGCCCGGTCAGGAGTACGGGACCTCAGCGGCGGTGCAGCCCCACCTCGGTCGCCTTGACCGACAGCCACACCTCGGAGCCGGGCCGCAGGCCCAGCTCGGCCACCGCCGCAGGGGTCAGATCGGCGACGACCTCGGGCCGACCCGCGGTCCGCACCCTGATCACGGCGTGACCCGGTTCGAGCGCGACGACGGTGGTGCGCCACACGTTGCGCGGGCTCGCCCCCGTGGGCGGGCGCGTGTGCACGGCCACCGCCGACGGCGCGAACACCGCCGCACCCTGCCCGCCGGGCGCCAGCGGCTCACGCCCCACCACGAGCCGGCCGTCGGGGGCCAGCACGCCGTCGCCCCGGACGTCGCCCACCACCAGGTTGACCCCGGCGAGGGTGGCCGTGAACGGGTCGCGCGGGGCGGCGAGCACGGCGGCCGTCGGCCCCTCGTCGACCACGCGGCCCTCGTCGAGCACGAGCACCCGGTCCGCGAGCACGACCGCGTCGAGCACGTCGTGCGTGACGAGCACGGTCGTGGTGCCCGTGCGGGCGACCTGCTCGCGCAGCAGCTGACGCATCTGCGGGCCGGTACCCACGTCGAGCGCGGCGAGCGGCTCGTCGAGCAGCAGGACGCGCGGCTCGGCGGCCAGCGCCCGGGCCAGGGCCACGCGCTGCCGCTGACCGCCCGAGAGCGCGGCCGGGCGGCGGTCGGCGAGCTCGCCGAGCCCGACGTCCTCGAGCCACCGGCGCGCGACGGCGTCGGAGGCCGCCCGCCCCATCCCTGCTGAGCGCGGACCGAACGCGACGTTGTCGAGCGCCGTCAGGTGCGGGAAGACCAGGCCGTCCTGGCCCAGCAGCCCGACCGCACGGCGCTCGGGCCGCACGAGGGTGCCCCGACCGGTGCCGGGCACGTCGGTCAGCACCTGGTCGCCCACCCGGACGAACCCCGCGCTGGGCCGCAGCAGCCCCGCGAGCACGGCCAGCAGGGTGGACTTGCCGGCCCCGTTCGGGCCCAGCACGGCGAGGACCTCGCCCTCGGCAGCGGCACACCCCAGATCGAGCGAGAAGTCGTCGCGGTGCACCGTGAAACGGGCCTCGAGGAAGTCGCTCATGCGCGCTCCCCCGGTCGCCAGGCGCGGACCAGCACGAGGATCACCACGGCGACCGCGACGAGCAGCAACGAGAGCGCCACCGCGGAGTCCTGCGAGACGCCCGCCCCGTTGAAGGCGGTGTAGATGGACAGCGGCATGGTGCGTGTCACGCCCGCGGTGTTGCCCGCGAACAGCGCCGTGGCGCCGAACTCGCCGAGCGCCCGGGCGAAGCACAGCACGGTCCCGCTCACGAGGCCCGGGCCGACGAGCGGCAGCGTGACGCGCCGCAGCACGGTCCACCGCCCCGCGCCGAGCGTGGCCGCGGCGACCTCGTACCCGTCGCCCGCGCTGCGCAGCGCACCCTCGACCGCGATGACGAGGAACGGCAGCGCGACGAATGCCTGGGCGATGACCACCGCGGTGGTGGTGAAGGGGATGCGCACGCCGAACATCAGGTCGAGCTGCTCACCCATGAGCCCGCGGCGGCCGAGCAGGTACAGCAGTGCGATGCCGCCCACGGTGGGGGGCAGCACGAGCGGCAGCGTGACGACGGCCCTGACCAGGTTCGCGATGCGGGACGACGCCCGCGCGAGGACGACAGCGAGCGGCACCCCGAGCAGCAGGCACAGCGCGGTCGCGGCCAGCGCGGTCCGCAAGGAGAGCCCGAGGGCCGAGAGCGCCTCGGGGGACGTGACCGCCGCAGGGATCCCGGGCCAGTCCGCGCGCGCCACGAGCGCGAGGACCGGCAGCGTCATGAGCCCGAGGCCGATCGCCGCGGGCACGTACAGCAGACGCGGGACACCCACGGCGACCGCACGCGGAGGCGCGACGGCCTCGCGCGTGCGGTGCGCCGTGAGGCTCATGCCGCGGAGAAGCCGTGCGACGCGAGGATCTCCTGACCCCGGGCGGACAGCACGAACTCCACGAACGCGGTCGCGACGGGGCTCGTCGCGGTCTCCTGGAGCGAGGCGATGAAGTAGCTGTTCACTGCCTGCGACGCCTCGGGGAACTCGACCCCCTCGACGTCTCCGTCCGCGGCGAGCACGTCGGTGCGGTAGACCAGGCCCGCGTCGGCCTCACCCATCGCCACCTTCGTGAGCACAGCGGTGACGTTCTGCTCCTCGCTCACGGGGGTCACTGTGACACCCGCGGCGGTGAGGGCCTTGGCCGCCGCCGCGCCGCAGGGCACCTCAGGGGCGCACAGGACTACCTGGAGGTCAGCCGACGCCAGGTCGGCGAGCGACGTGACTCCTGCCGGGTTGCCGGCGGCGACGGCGATCTCGAGCGTGTTGGTGGCAAACTGCTCGGCTTCACCGGGCACGAGGTCGGCGTCGAGGGCCTTGGTCATGGTGGCCTGGTCGGCCGAGGCGAAGATCTCGGCCTCGGCACCCTCGACGAGCTGCATCACGAGCGTCGAGGACCCGTCGTACGTCACGACAGGGGTGTCGATCTCCGGGTTGTCGGCCACGAACTCCGCGACGAGCTCGTCGAACGAGGCCCGCAGCGAGGCGGCTGCCATGATGCGCAGCTGGCCGGTGAGGGGTTCGGCCGACGGGCTGGTCGTCGCGCCGGGGGTGCTCGCGTCGGACGCGGCGGTGGTGGTGGTACCTCCGGCACAGGCCGAGAGGCCGAGCACGAGGGCCCCCACGAGGAGGACGGCCCGGGCGCGCGGGCGCCGGGCGGGGACAGAGCTCTGGCAGGTCACTTCCAAGGTTCTACGCATGCTCGGCACGCTACAGCCACCCCTTCGTGGGCCGACAGGACCATCTACCCGCGGCGTCCGGCGGCGCTGCCGTGGTCGCGCCCGACCCTCAGGTCCGCGTGCCGCAGGGCCGTCGCGTAGTGGCCGAGCACGGCCTGCCCGACGACTGCGACGTCGAACTTCTCGGCCGCGGCCGCCTGCCGCACGCTCGCGGTGCGGCGCGCCTCGGCGTCGGCGAGCCAGGTCGCGAGCGACCGGGCGAACGCGTCGGGGTCGCGCGGGTCGACGAGCTGGTCGGTGAGGCCGTCCATGACCGAGCGGTACCCCGGGTTGTCCCCGGCGAGCACCACGCCGCGCGCCGACGCGAGCGCCTCGACCACGCTGATGCCGAAGCTCTCGCCGCCCAGGCTGGGCAGGGCGACGACGTCGGCCGACGCGAGCAGCGCGGGCTTGTCCTCCTCGGCCACGAAGCCGGGGAACGTCACGACCCCCTCGAGCCCCTGCGCCACCGCGACGCGACCGAGGCGCTCACGCTCGGGACCGGTCCCCGCGACGACCACCTCGATGCCCGGGGACAGAGCCCGCTCGCGGGCCAGCACGCCGAGCGCGTCGAGCAGCGACCCGGCGCCCTTGCGCTCCACGAGCCGACCGAGGAACACCACGCGCGGGCGGGAGGTGTCGGCCTCGACGGCGAGGGCAGCGCTGCGTGCCGCCTGGAACGGCGCGAGCTCGACCGGGTTGGGGACCACGTCGCCCGGCACGCCGAACGCGCCGTGCATGAACTCCTCCGCCGCGGCCGACACCGCGAGCACCCCGTCGAGGCGGCGCACCTGCGTGCGCTGCACGGCGCCGAGCGCGTACGTCCCGGCCCGCGCGGCGCGCGACAGCGGCAGGATGTGGAACGTGACCAGCACCGCGGTGCTGCGCGGCGCCCGGGAGATCACGCGACCGGCGAGGAACGGGCTGTAGGGCATCTGCACGTGCAGCACGTCCAGGCCGAGCGCGAGCACGTCGTCGAGGTCGCCCCGCCGGGGCCACAGGGGTGTGCTCAGCCGGTTCCCGTTGAACCGCACGCTCACGTTCCGGGTGAGGGAGTGCACGTTCGGCAGATCCGTCCGGGTCGTGGTCGACGTGAGGTAGTGGACCTCGTGGCCCTGCGACGTCAGCCACCGGCCGAGGGTCAGGACGTTCTGCTGGACGCCGTCAGGCCGGTCGAGCGAGTCGTCGATGACGAGACCGACGCGCAGCGGGCGCGGCGGCAGGGCGGGGTGCAGAGGTGAGTTGGTGATGGCGCGATGCTAGCAACCGGGCGCCCTGGCTCTCATCCGAGGGTCACCACCGCGCAGCCCTTCACGTCGCCGTCCCGCAGCGCCCGCACGCACTCGTCGACGTGCGCGAACGGGAACGTCGTGGTGGTGAAGGCGAGGCGGCCCGCGATGGCCAGCGCCACGACGGCCCGCAGGTCGGCGGGCGTGCACCCGCTCACGCACACGAGGCCACCGTCGCGCGGCAGGCGGTCGCAGCCGAGCGCGACGGTGCCACTGCCGTCCCCGTCGACGACCACGCGCCCACCTGCGCCGAGGGCCCCCACCGCGATCGCGAGGGTGCGGTCCGTCGCGACGAGGTCGAGCACGACGTCGGCGCCCGTCCCGGTGAGCTCGTGCACGAGCGCCGCGGCGTCGCCGTCGGGTGCGAACGCCTCCTCCGCGCCCCAGCGCCGGGCATCGGCCAGCAGGTCCGGGTCGGGGTCGAGCGCGACGACCTGCGCGCCCGTGAGCTGAGCGAGGTACTGGACCGCGAACGAGCCGGGCCCGCGCAGGCCGATGACGACGGCGCTCGAACCGGGAACCAGCAGGGGGGCCGCCTCTTGCACCGCGCGGTAGGCGGCCGCGCCCGGGCCCGCGAGCGGCGCCGCGGCCACCGGGTCGAGCGGCCCCAGGGGCACGACGTGCCGGGCCTCGGCCAGGAGGTACTCGGCCAGGCCGCCGTCGTCGCCCGTGCCGTGGCCCGCCAGACGCAGGTGCCGGCACTGGTGCTGCAGCCCGCGCACGCACCGGTCGCAGCGCCCGCAGAACAGGACCCCTGAGACGAGCACCCCGTCGCCGACCTCGAGACCCTCGACGCCGGGACCCAGCTCCGCGACGCGCCCCGCGCTCTCGTGCCCGAGCGTGAACGGCACCTCGCCCCAGACAGCGCCCTCCGGGGTGTCCATCACCCGCAGGTCGGTCGCGCACACCCCGGAGGCGACCATCCGCACGAGGACCTGCCCGGGTCCCGGCTCGGGGACGTCGACCTCGACGGAGCGGGGCGGTCGGCCCCACTCGAGCATCCGGTACGCCAGCATCGAGGTCATCCGTGTCCCCCGTCCGCTCGGACGCCGACGGGACGGGACGGCCCGCCCCGCGGTGCACCGGCCCGGACCTGCCCCCGCGGCGGTCGCGCTTCCTCGATCCTCCCACCGCCCCCGCGCGCCGACATCTGGCCGGCATCTCTGACCAGGTCATCCTGCGCGCGGCACCGGGCGCTGGCACTCTTGGCGCATGCAGATCTGGCCTGGACGTCCCTACCCCCTCGGTGCGACCTACGACGGCACGGGGACGAACTTCGCATTGTTCTCCGAGGTCGCCGAGAGGGTCGAGCTGTGCCTGATCGGCGCCGACGGCACCGAGCAGCGCCTGGACCTTCCCGAGGTCGACGCGTTCGTGTGGCACGCCTACCTGCCCGGCGTGCAACCCGGTCAGCGCTACGGCTACCGGGTGCACGGCCCGTACGACCCGGCGGCCGGCCATCGGTGCAACCCCTCGAAGCTGCTCCTGGACCCGTACGCCAAGGCCATCGACGGCCAGGTCGACGGCGACCCGTCGCTGTTCTCCTACCGCTTCGGCGCCGAGGACGAGCGCAACGACGACGACTCCGCGGGCCACACCATGACGGCCGTCGTGATCAACCCCTACTTCGACTGGGGCCACGACCGCCCGCCGCGTCACGAGTACCACGAGAGCGTGATCTACGAGGCGCACGTGCGGGGCCTCACGCGCCAGCACCCGGCCGTCCCCGAGGAGCTGCGCGGCACGTACGGCGGCATGGCCCACCCGGCGGTCGTCGAGCACCTCACGTCGCTCGGTGTGACGGCCGTCGAGCTCATGCCGGTGCACCAGTTCGTGGTCGACCCGGGGCTCGTCGACAAGGGCCTGAGCAACTACTGGGGCTACAACACGATCGGCTTCTTCGCCCCGCACAACGGCTACGCGGCCTACCCCGAGGCCGGCCAGCAGGTGCAGGAGTTCAAGTCGATGGTCAAGGCGCTGCACGAGGCCGACATCGAGGTGATCCTCGACGTGGTCTACAACCACACCGCCGAGGGCAACCACCTGGGTCCGACCCTGGGCTTCCGCGGCATCGACAACGCGAACTACTACCGGCTCGTCGACGCCGACCCGACGCACTACTTCGACACCACGGGCACCGGCAACTCGCTGCTCATGCGCTCGCCGCACGTGCTGCAGCTCGTCATGGACTCGCTGCGCTACTGGGTCCAGGAGATGCACGTCGACGGGTTCCGCTTCGACCTCGCTGCCACCCTCGCCCGTCAGTTCCACGAGGTCGACCGGCTCTCGGCGTTCTTCGACATCGTGCAGCAGGACCCCGTCATCTCCCAGGTCAAGCTCATCGCCGAGCCGTGGGACCTGGGCGACGGCGGGTACCAGGTCGGCGGGTTCCCGCCGCTGTGGTCGGAGTGGAACGGCAAGTACCGCGACACGGTGCGCGACTTCTGGCGCGGCGAGCCCTCGACCCTGGGCGAGTTCGCGAGCCGCCTGTCGGGCTCGAGCGACCTGTACGAGCACACGGGGCGCCGACCCATCGCCTCGGTCAACTTCATCACCGCGCACGACGGGTTCACGCTGCACGACCTGGTGTCCTACGACCAGAAGCACAACGAGGCCAACGGCGAGGGCAACCGGGACGGCGAGAGCCACAACCGGTCGTGGAACTGCGGGGTCGAGGGACCGACCGACGACCCGGAGGTGCGGGCCCTGCGCGGGCGCCAGCAGCGCAACTTCCTCGCCACGCTGCTGCTGTCCCAGGGCGTGCCGATGCTCTCGCACGGCGACGAGATCGGGCGCACGCAGCACGGCAACAACAACGTCTACTGCCAGGACTCGCCCCTGTCCTGGGTCGACTGGGACCTCGACGAGGAACGCATCGCGCTGCTCGACCACACCCGGCACCTGGTGCGCCTGCGCCGTGACCACCCGGTGCTCCGGCGGCGCCGGTTCTTCGCGGGCGCCGCCGAGCACGGCGGTGAGTCCGAGCTGCGGGACATCGCGTGGCTGACGCCCACGGGCGAGCACATGCAGGACACCGCGTGGGAGGGCGAGCAGACCCGCTCGGTGGCGGTCTTCCTCAACGGGGAGGCCATCGCCGAGCCGGACCTGCGCGGCGACCAGATCGTCGACGACAGCTTCCTGGTGCTGTTCAACGGCCAGTCCCAGCCCGTGCAGTTCACGCTCCCCCCCGCCGAGTACGGCCAGCGGTGGACCGTGGTGCTCGGCACCGACACGCGGGTCGAGCCCGGCGCGCAGCTCGACGCGGGCGCGAGCCTCGAGCTCGAGCAGCGCTCGGTCGTGCTGCTGACCCGCCCGCCTGTCTCCGACCTCCCGGCCGCCGCGGCGACCCCCGCATGAGCGCGCCCTGGGAGGGGACGCCCGCCCGGCACCTGCCCGCGCCGGGCCGGCCCGTGCCCGTCTCGACGTACCGCCTGCAGCTCGGCCCCGCGCTGACGTTCGCGGACGCCCGCGCGCAGGTGCCCTACCTCGCCTCGCTCGGCGTGACGCACCTGTACCTGTCCCCCGTGCTCGCCGCCGCACCCGGTTCGCAGCACGGGTACGACGTGGTCGACCACGGCACCGTGTCCGAGGTGCTCGGAGGCCGCGACGGCCTGAGGGCGCTCGCGGACGCCGCGCACGCGGCAGGGCTGGGCCTGGTGCTGGACATCGTGCCCAACCACATGGCGGTGCCCACCCCGGCGTGGCTCAACCGCGCCCTGTGGTCGGTGCTCGCCGAGGGTTCCTCGTCGCCGTACGCCCCGTGGTTCGACGTCGACTGGTCAGCCGGCGAGGGCGCGCTGCTGATGCCCGTGCTCGGCGAGCGCATCGGGGCAGTGCTCGCCCGAGGTGAGCTCACGCTCGACGAGGTCGACGTCCCCGGGGAGGGGCCGACGCGGGTGCTGCGGTACTACGACCACGCGTTCCCCGTCCGCGAGGGCACCGAGCACCTGCCGCTGCCCGACCTCGTCGAGCGTCAGCACTACCGTCTCGCGTACTGGCGGGTGGCCGACGAGGAGCTCAACTACCGCCGGTTCTTCGACATCGACACCCTCGCCGCCGTGCGGGTCGAGGACCCGGACGTGTTCGACGCAACGCATGCGCTGGTGCTCGAGCTGCTGGCCGACGGGACCGTCGACGGGCTGCGGGTCGACCACCCCGACGGCCTGGCCGACCCGGCGGGCTACCTCGAGCGGCTGCGGGAGCGCACGGGCGGCGCATGGGTCGTGGTCGAGAAGATCCTGGAGGGCGAGGAGGAGCTCGACCCGGAGTGGGACACCGCGGGCACCACGGGCTACGACGGGCTGTGGCGCGTCCAGCAGACGTTCGTCGACCCGGGTGGCGCGGCCGAGCTCGGCGCACTCATGCACCGCATCGCCGGGGACACGAGCGACGCTCTGGCCGCCGTGATCGAGGAGGCCAAGCGCGAGGTCGTCGCCGGCCCCCTGTACGCCGAGGTGCACCGGATCACCGACCTCGCCGCGGAGATCTGCCACGACGACCTGTGGCTGCGCGACCACACGTGGCGCGCCCTGCACGACTGCCTGATCGAGCTGCTGGTCGCGTTCGACCGCTACCGCGCGTACGTCGTGCCCGGGCGCCCCGTCGACCCGGCGTCGCTCGCCGCGATGGAGGCCGCGGCCCACCTGGCCCGTGAACGTCTCGCCCCCGAGCGGCTGCCGACGCTCGACGTGGTCGTCGAGCTCCTGCTCGGTCACGCCGTGGGTGAGGCCGGGCGCACCGGCGAGGCGCAGCGGGACGAGCTCGTGGTGCGCTTCCAGCAGACCTGCGGGGCGGTGATGGCCAAGGGCGTCGAGGACACCGCGTTCTACCGGTGGACCCAGCTCGTGTCGCTGTGCGAGGTCGGGGGTGAGCCCTCGCGGTTCGCCCTGCCGCCCACCGAGCTCGTCTCGTGGGCCGCGCACGCCCAGCGTGCGACACCGCTGGGCATGACGACGTCCTCGACGCACGACACCAAGCGGACCGAGGACACCCGCACCCGCATCGGCGTGCTCTCCGAGCTCCCCCTCGAGTGGGCGGCGCTGGTCGAGCAGCTGCGTGCCGCGTCCGCGCCGTACCGCAGCGCGCTGCTCGACGGGCGGACCGAGAACCTGCTGTGGCAGACGCTCGCCGGGACGTGGACCGACCAGGGTCCGCTCGCGGCCGACCGGCTCACGACCTACCTCACGAAGGCCGTGCGCGAGGCCAAGACCCACACCTCATGGGTGAGCCCCGACGCCGACTACGAGGAGGGCGTGCTGCTCACGGCCCGCTCGGCGCTCGTCGACCCGCAGGTGCAGATGCTGCTCACCGGCTGGGAGGAACGCACCCGCGAGGCGGTGCGCGCCGCGACGCTCGGGACCAAGCTCGTCCAGCTGACCCTGCCGGGGGTCGCCGACGTGTACCAGGGCACCGAGGCGCCCGTCATCGCCCTGGTCGACCCCGACAACCGGCGCCCGGTGCCCGTCGACGAGCTCGCGGCACGCCTCGCCCGGCTCGACACGGGTGCGGCGCCCCGGGACCTGGCCGACGAGAAGCTGCTGGTGACCGCGCGCACGCTGCGCACCCGCCGCGACGCACCCGAGGCGTTCACGGGCCCGCACGCAGGTTTCGTGCCCCTGGCCCACTCGTCCGACCATGCGGTCACGTTCGCCCGCACGGTCGAGGGCACGCCGCACGTCGTGGTCGTGGCCACCCGGCTCGCGGTCGCCCTCGAGCGCCTGGGCGGCTGGGGCGAGCACACGGTCGCACTGCCCGACGGGCACTGGCGCGACGTGCTCCGCGGCGGCGAGACCGACGGCGGCCTGCAACGCATCGGCCCGCTGCTCACCGACCTGCCCGTCGCCCTGCTCGTCCGGGCCGAGGAGTGATCGTGCGGCCCCGGGTGTGGGCACCCGCCGCCCACGACGTCGAGCTCGACCTTCCGGACACGCACCGGCGCGAACCGCTGCACCGCACCCAGCACGGCTGGTGGGAGGCCGACCTGGACCTGCCCGAGGGCACCCGCTACGGCTACGCGGTCGACGGGGCGCCGCCGCACCCCGACCCCCGCGCCGAGCACCTGCCCGACGGCGTGCACGCCGCCGCCGCGGCCTTCGACGCCACCACGTTCCCCTGGACCGACCAGGACTGGCCGGGACGCGACGTGCGGGGCGGCGTGCTCTACGAGCTGCACGTCGGCACGTTCACCCCGGAGGGCACCCTCGACGCGGCGACCACCCACCTGGGCGAGCTGGTGGCCCTCGGCGTCGACGTGGTCGAGCTGCTGCCCGTGGCCCCCTTCAACGGCGCCCACGGCTGGGGGTACGACGGCGTCTCGCTGTACGCCGTGCACGAGCCCTACGGCGGCCCGCGCGCCCTGCAGCGCTTCGTCGACGCCGCGCACCGCCACGGTCTGGCGGTGTGCCTCGACGTGGTGCACAACCACCTGGGCCCCTCGGGCAACTATCTCGCCCCGTTCGGGCCGTACCTGACCCCCGCGCACCAGACCCCGTGGGGCTCCGCGGTCAACCTCGACCAGGACGGCGCCCACGAGGTGCGCCGCTGGGTCGTCGACTCCGCGCTGCGCTGGTTCCGCGACTTCCACGTCGACGCGCTGCGCCTCGACGCCGTGCACGCACTCGTCGACGGCTCCGCCCGGCACCTGCTCGGGCAGCTGTCGGACGAGGTCGCCGCGCTCGCGGGCTCCCTGGGTCGCCCCCTGTCGCTCGTGGCCGAGTCGGACCTCAACGACCCGGTCGCCGTGCTGCCCACGGTCGACGGCGGCTGGGGCATGACCGCCCAGTGGGCCGACGACGTGCACCATGCGGTGCACGCCCTCGTGACCGGCGAGCGGCACGGCTACTACGTCGACTTCGGCAGCCCCGAGGTGCTGCGCACCGCGTTCACCCAGGTCTTCGTGCACGCCGGTTCGTGGTCGACGTTCCGCGGCCGCCCCTGGGGCACGCCGGTGCCGCCCGGCACCGACGGCCACCGGTTCGTGGTCTTCGCCTCGAACCACGACCAGGTGGGCAACCGCGCGCTCGGCGACCGGCCCGCGGCCCGGCTCGACGACGGGGCGCTCGCGGCCGAGGCCGCCCTGGTGCTGCTCTCGCCGTTCACGCCCATGCTCTTCATGGGCGAGGAGTGGGGCGCCCGCACCCCGTGGCTGTTCTTCACCGACCACCCCGAGCCCGACCTGGCCGAGGCGGTGCGCAGCGGACGGCGCGGCGAGTTCGGCGACCACGGGTGGGTCGAGCTGTACGGCGGTGACGTCGTGGCCCCCGACCCGCAGGACCCGGCGACGTTCGCGGCGAGCGTGCTCGACCGCGCGGAGCGCGACGAGAACCGGTCCGCGCGACTCCTCGACTGGTACCGGGACCTGGTCGCGCTGCGCCGGGCGATCCCCGACCTGGCGTCGGGCGACCTGGGAGCCACCGACGTGCACTTCGAGCCCGACGTGGACGTCGAGGCCGGGGGGTCCGGGCCTGAGACGTCCCCGGGGCGCGATGGCGCTCGGGGCTGGCGCGGGTGGCTCGTCGTCGAGCGTGGGCCCGCGCGCGTCGTCGTCAACCTGGCCGACGAGCCCCGACGCGTGCCCCTGCGGGCCGTGGGGCCGCTCACGGTGCGCGCCGCATGGTCCGACGTCGAGCTCGAGCACCCGGGCGACGACGAAGGGCCCACGCACGCGGTGGTGCCCGGACGCAGCGTCGTGGTGCTCGCCTGAGACGCTCCGCTACGCGCTGCGGCCGTCGGGGAGCTCCGACGCGCCGGGCAACGACGCCCGTCCCGCGCTCGCCAGCGCACCGAGCCGCGACAGGGCCCGGTAGTACTTCTTGCGGTACCCGCCACGCAGCATCTCGTCGCTGAACAGCCGGCCTTCTCCCCCGCCGCCGAGCAGCACGGGCACGTCACGGTCGTAGAGGCGGTCCACGAGGACCACGAGCCGCAGCGCGACGTCCTGCGCGTGCACGGGCCCGACCTCGGTGAGCGCGACGAGCGACGTGCCGTCGAGCAGCGCCCCGTAGCGACTGGGGTGCACGGTGGCCAGATGGGCGAGCAGGTCCTCGAACCGGTCGATCGTCGCGCCCGGCACGAGCGCCGCCGCGGCGCGCACGGTGTCGTCGTCGAGACCGCGGTCGTCGGTCGCGGCCACCCGGTGGCGGTAGTCCTCCCCGTCGACGCGCAGCACCTCGAAGCGGCCCGCGAGGGCCTGGATCTCGCGCAGGAAGTCCTCCGCTGCGAAGCGCCCCTCGCCCAGCGACCCGGGCAGGGTGTTGGACGTCGCGGCGAGCGAGACACCGCGGTCCGCGAGCTCACGCAGCAGGCGGGCCATGAGCACGGTGTCGCCGGGGTCGTCGAGCTCGAACTCGTCGATGCACACGAGCGGACGCCGGGCCAGCGCCTCGACCGTCGGGAGGAACCCGAGCGCGCCGACCAGGTTCGTGAACTCGACGAACGTGCCGTACGCAGCGCGCCCGTCGACGGCGTGCGCGAGCGACGCCAGCAGGTGCGTCTTGCCGACCCCGAACCCACCGTCGAGGTATACCGCCACCGGGTCCGCGCGCCGTCGCCGCCACCACCGTGGCGCGGTGACCGCGGTCAGCCCGGCCGCGACGACCTCGAGCCGTGCGAGCGCGTCCTGCTGGCTGGGGTGCGCGGGGTCGGGGCGGTAGGTCGCGAACGACTCGGACGCGAAGTGACGCGGCGGCACGAGCTCGTCGAGCAGGCGGTCCACCGGCACCAGCGGACGGCGCCCCACGAGGCTCGTCGGCGGGGCGGGTGCGGCGGGGTCGGTCGACGTCACGAGCGCTCAGCCTACGTGTCACCCACCCGCGCGCGACCTGCACACCTGGCGGTCCCGCACGCCCCCCACGACGCGCCACCCCCCGCTCGCTAGCCTGAAGGCGTGCCCGCCCCGACGCTCGACGTCCTGCTGCCGCTCGCCCGCGCCGGTGAGCGCCTGGCACCCGAGCCCGACGAGCGCACGCTCAGCGCGCTCTACGCCCATCCTCTGCCGGAGGCGGGCCGCGCGGCCTACGTGCGCGCCAACATGGTCACGACGCTCGACGGCGCGGCCACGGGTGCCGACCACGTCTCGGGCTCGATCAACTCCGCGGCCGACCACCGTGCCTTCGAGGTGCAGCGCAGCTGGGCTGACGTCGTGCTCGTGGGGGCCGGCACCGCCCGCGCCGAGCGCTACCGCGCGCTCACCGTCGCACCGGGCCTCGCCGCCGCCCGCAGCGCCAGGGGCCAGGCCCCGCACCTCGAGCTCGCGGTCGTCAGCGCGTCGGGCGCGCTCCCCGCGGGGCTGCTGTCCGGCCCGCGCCCCCCGCTCGTGCTGACCGTCGCGGACCGCGCCGGTCTCGACCGGTTGCGGGAGATCGTCGGCCCCGACCGGGTGATCGTCGCGGGCACCTCGACGGTCGAGCCTGCCCGGGCGCTCGCGGCCCTGGCCGGACGGGGTCTCGTCCGGGTGCTGGCCGAAGGGGGTCCGCACCTGCTCGCGGAGCTCGTGGCCCACGACGTCGTCGACGAGCTGTGCCTGACCACGAGCCCGCTGCTGGTGGGTGGTCCCGCGCCGCGGGTCCTCGCGTCGGAGGGATGGCTCGCGCCGCCGGTCGACGCGACGCCCGCCCACCTGCTGCACGCCGGCGGGTCGCTGCTCGGGCGGTGGCTCCTGCGGACCCCGGGGTCAGCGGACACCCCCGACCTCGAGCCGCCCGACTGACGCGGTGCTGTGCTGTCCGTCCGCGGGCGCGTGACCAGGGCCGCGACTAGGCTCGCAGCCGTGACTGACACCATCGTGGTCCTGGCCGAGAACGCCGTCGCGCCGACCGACGTGACCCACATCCTGTCGCTGCACGAGGGCGAGGAGCTCGCCTACCGGGTGCTCGTGCCCGCCGACACCGAGCGCAACGTGCTGGTCTCCCTGATCGACGACCTGAGCCTGGGCGAGCTGCGCGAGGCGTTCGAGACCGTGCTCGGTCGTGAGCCGTCGCCCGCGCAGGCCCGGCGCACGGCCGCCGAGCAGCTCGAGGACAGCCTCGAGGCGTTCCGGCCGGCGGGTCGCGAGGTGACGGGCGAGGTGATCGACGACGACCCGCTGCCCGCGCTGCGCGCCGCTGTGCGAGGCGGCGCACGCGAGATCGTGGTCGTCACCTATCCGCACGCCGTCGAGGACACCTTCCACCGGGACTGGGCGTCACGGGCCCGCGAGGAGCTCCAGGTCCCTGTGCTCCACCTGTACTCGGGCACGAGCGAGATCCTCGACTGACCCCCGCGCCCGCACCGACGAGGAAGGGTCCCGGAGCGACCGCTCCGGGACCCTTCCTCGTCAACGGCATGGTGCCGGTGGAGGCACGCTCAGAAGCCCGTGCCGGTGACCTCGGGGTAGTACCGGCGGAACTTGCGGACCTGGTTGATCATCGCGGCCGCGACGTACGCGAGCCGGCGCGGTGACGCGTCCTTCGCGTAGCGCAGCGGGTGCGCGACCTTCCCGCCCTTGATGAGCCCCTGCACGCGAGCCCGGAGCGCGGGGTCGAGCACGTACCGCAGCAGCAGCTGGTGGGGCAGGATCGAGTACAGGATCTCGCGGTCGACCACGACGGGCTCGACCGCGCGCCCCTCGACCCGGTCCTCGACCAGGAACCGCATCGGGTTGGCCCCGGCCGCCGTCACGTAGTAGTTGTTGCGCCCGATCCGGGGGTTGACCTCGAAGAACCGGAACGACCCGTCACGCGGGTCGACCTTGACGTCGAAGTTCGCGAAGCCGACGTAGCCGGTGGACTTCAGGAAGTGCCGGGCCTGGTCGAGCATCCCGTCGATGCGCGTGGTGACCATCGCCGCGGGGTTCCCCAGCCCTGACGGGGTGTGCTCCTCGAGCAGCACGTGCGCCGAGCACAGCAGCGTGATCTGCCCGAGGCTGTCGACGTACGCCGTGATCGAACGCATCTGCGTGTCGTCGCCGGGGATCAGCTCCTGGACCACGAACCGTCCCCGGAAGCCCGCCGCGGCGAGCGAGTCCCACAGCGCGTCGAGCTCGGCGGCGGAGCCGATCTCGAAGACCTTCTTCTTGCCGGCGAACTCGACGTCCTGGTAGTCCGCGCTGCTCGCGGCCTTGGCGATGAGCGGGTAGTCGATGTCGACCGGCACGGGCTGCCAGCCGCTCTCCCCGGCCCGGGCGAAGTCCTGCACGATCGTGCGCGGCACGCTGATGCCGATCTCCTGGCAGATCTCCGCGAACGTCGCCTTGTCGGAGATCCGCTCGAGCAGGTCCTCGGACAGGAACGGCACCACGTAGTACGGCTCGAGCTCGGCGCGGTGCTGCACGACGACACGCACGAGCCAGTCGGAGTTCGCCATGAGGACGAGCTGGCGCCCGCTCAGCTCATCGGCCAGGCGCACGAGCCGGTCGACGAGCTGGCGCGGGTCGTGCCCGTCCTCGACGAGGACGTTGTCGATGAGCTGCGAGTGCGCCACCGGGCCCAGCGCAGCCCCGCTGACGACCACGGAGCGCACGCCGTACGCCTCGTGGAACGACCGCGCGAGCGCGTAGACGCCGATGTCGGCGCCCAGGATGACCGGCTGGATCTGCCCGCTCACGCGTCGTGCTCGGCGCGGTCGCCGGACCACTCGGTGTGGAACGTGCCCTCGCTGTCGGTGCGCCGGTAGGTGTGCGCCCCGAAGAAGTCACGCTGCGCCTGGATGAGAGCCGCGGGCAGCCGCTCGGCGCGCACGCCGTCGTAGTAGGCCAGCGAGGACGAGAACGCGGGCGTGGGCACCCCGGTGAGCGCGGCCTGCGACACGACCCGGCGCCATGCGCCGACCCCGTTGCCGACCGCCCCCGCGAAGTACGGGTCGGCGAGCAGCAGCGGCAGGTCCGCCTGGCGCTCGTAGGCCTCGGTGATCCGGTTCAGGAAGCGGGCGCGGATGATGCAGCCCCCGCGCCAGATGCGCGCCATGGCACCGCGGTCGATGTCCCAGCCGAACTCGGCGCTCGCCGCGGCGATCTGGTCGAAGCCCTGCGAGTACGCGACGACCTTGGAGGCGTACAGCGCGAGGCGCACGTCCTCGATGAAGGCGTCGCGGTCGGTGATGTCGAACGGGGTGGTCTCGGCGGGCAGGACGCCCACCGCGGCGGTGCGCTGGGGCACCGAGCCCGACAGGGCGCGTGCGAACGTGGCCTCGGCGATGCCGGTGATCGGCACGCCCAGGTCGAGCGCGTTCTGCACGGTCCAGCGACCGGTGCCCTTCTGCTCGGCCTGGTCGAGCACGATGTCGACGAACGCCTGACCGGTCTTCGCGTCGACGTGGCTGAGCACGTCGGCGGTGATCTCGATCAGGAACGACTCGAGGTCGCCCTCGTTCCAGGTGCGGAAGATCTCGCCGATCTCGGCAGCGGACGCACCCAGGCCCTGCTTGAGCAGGTCGTAGGCCTCGGCGATGAGCTGCATGTCGGCGTACTCGATGCCGTTGTGCACCATCTTGACGAAGTGGCCGGCGCCGTCCGGGCCGACGTAGGTGCAGCAGGGGACGCCGTCGACCTTGGCCGAGATGTCCTCCAGGATCGGGCCGAGCACCGCGTAGGAGTCGCGCGACCCGCCGGGCATGATCGAGGGGCCGAGCAGGGCACCCTCCTCGCCGCCCGAGACGCCCGAGCCGACGAAGTGCAGGCCGTGCTCCTTGAGCTCGGCCTCGCGGCGCCGCGTGTCGGGGAAGTGCGCGTTGCCGGCGTCGATGACGATGTCGCCCTCGTCGAGCAGCGGGACGAGCTCGGCGATGACGGCGTCGGTGGGCGCGCCGGCCTTGACCATGATGACGACCTTGCGCGGGCGCTCGAGCGAGGCCACGAAGTCGGCCATCGACTCGGACGGCACGAACGCGCCCTCGTCGCCGTTCTCCTCGATGAGCGACTGCGTCTTGGCGAACGACCGGTTGTGGACGGCGACCGTGTACCCGTGGCGCGCGAAGTTCCGGGCGAGGTTGCGCCCCATCACTGCCAGACCGGTGACGCCGATCTGGGCGGTTCCTGTGGGGGCGGTTCCTGCTGCCGTCATGCGCGCTTGCTCCGTTTCGTCGCCTGCCGCCCGCCCTGGGGCGGGGTGGCCGAGAGGTCTCGTACAGTGCCCCAGCCTAGTCGCGAGGCACGAACGACGACGCGGCGTGCCGTACCGCAAGACCGAGGGTCCGCGCCCGTACGCTCGCAGGCGTGATCCCCCCCGGTCCGGACGAAGCCCCCACCGAGTTCGTCCGCGCGTTGCGGTCGTTGCGCTCGGTGCGGCTGCGCCCCGAGCTCGAGGTCGACGAGGTGCCTGGTCCCGGCCGGATCGCCCCGTACTCGGCCGCGCTGACGGCAGAGGTGCACGCGACGCGACGCGATCCCGATGCGGACGAGCTGGCCTCGGGCCGCTTCGTGGTGCTGCACGACCCGCAGGGGCAGGAGGCGTGGAACGGCACCTTCCGGCTCGTGACGCTCGTCCGGGCGACCCTCGAGGCCGAGGTGGGCGGCGACCCGCTGCTGGCGGAGGTCGCGTGGAGCTGGTTCCGGGACTCGTTCCAGGGACTCGGGGTCACCCCGCACGCCGCGGGCGGCACCGTCACCCGGGTGCTGTCGCAGAGCTTCGGTGCGCTGTCCGAGCGCCCCGACCAGGTCGAGATCGAGATGCGCGTGAGCTGGACCGCGCAGGACGACGACCTCGCCCCGCACCTGCGGGCCTGGGCCTCGCTGCTGTGCAGCGTCGCCGGCCTGCCGCCGCTGCCGGTCGGCGTCGTCCCGCTGCCCCGTCGGCGCTGAGCGTCGTCTCGGGCGGGCGGTCCCGGTGCGGATGGTTCGCGGCGAAGGTCTGAAGCTCGGACCTCAAGGTCGGTTCGCCGGGTGCCGATGGGTCGGATACGTCCCGCACCGCATCCGTCGCCAGGAGTCCCAGTGAGCATCGAACCGTTGCGCAGGGCCGCGACCGTCGTGCGCGGCGTCCCGCCCACACCCCGCCGCGTCCCCACGCCCACGGCCGGGGCCGAGCACACCGCGCGTCGCAGCATCGGGCAGATGTGCATCGTGGTGACCGACCTGGCCGACGGCGACGGGCAGCTGCTGGTCCGCAACCTGCGGCGCCGCGGCTCGGGGCGCGTGATCCTCCTGGCCCGCCGGGCGGGACGTCGTGAGCTCGTGGGGCTGCTCGCAGGCGGCCTGCGTGGTGCCGTCGCGGCCGAGGCCCACCCGTCCGTGCCGCAGCAGGTGACGCCCGCGACCGCTCCCCCGCGCGCCGAGCTGACCGCGCGCGAGCTCGGCGTCCTGGCCCTCGTGGCGGACGGCTGCAGCAACCGCCGCATCGGCGAGATGCTGAGCCTGTCGGCGCTGACGGTCAAGAGCCACCTGGCCCGCATCTCCCGCAAGCTGGGCACGGGCGACCGTGCCGCGCTCGTCGCGATCGCGATCCGCTCGGGTCTCATCCCCTGACCCGCGTCCCGGACGTCCGCCACCCGGACCGACCTGCCCGTGTCAGCGCGGCATGCGCGGCGGCACCCCCCGGAGCGCATACGGTGGAGGTCATGCTCCCCGATCCACCGGCCACGGACGACACCGCGGACGCCGCGCCGTCCGACGAGGCTGACGAACTCGCCCTCGAACCGACCCTCACGCGGAGCGAGCCGCTCCCGCCCGAGGTCGTCCCGCTCACCGAGCCGGCCGAGGGCGTCCCGCCCGTGGTCGACACCCCCGAGGCGCTCGAGCGCGTCGTCGCGGCGTTCGGCGCCGGCACCGGGCCGGTGGCCGTCGACGCCGAACGGGCGTCGGGCTACCGCTACGGGCAGCGCACCTACCTGGTCCAGCTGCGCCGCGAGGGTGCGGGGACCGCGCTGATCGACCCGATCGCACTGCCTGACCTCTCGACGCTCTCCGAGGCCCTCGTGGGGGTCGAGTGGGTGCTGCACGCCGCGTCGCAGGATCTGCCGGGGCTCGCCGAGCAGGGGCTGCGTCCCTCGCGGGTCTTCGACACCGAGCTCGGGGCGCGCCTGCTGGGCCTCGAGCGCGTGGGCCTCGCCGCTGTGGTCGCCGAGCTGCTGGGGCTCGGCCTCGCGAAGGAGCACTCGGCGGTCGACTGGTCGACGCGTCCGCTGCCCGAGCAGTGGCTGCGCTACGCGGCGCTCGACGTCGAGGTGCTCGTCGAGCTGCGCGAGATCCTGGCCGAGCGGCTGGCCGTCGCGGGCAAGGCCGAGTGGGCCGCGCAGGAGTTCGAGGCCGTGCGCCTCGCCCCGCCGCCCCCGCCGCGCGTCGAGCCGTGGCGCCGGGTCTCCGGGCTGCACGCGATCCGCGACGCCCGGCGTCTCGCTGTGGTCCGTGAGCTGTGGACCACGCGGGACGAGAACGCCCGTCAGCGCGACATCTCTCCGGGCAGGGTGCTGCCCGACCACGCGATCATGGCCGCCGCCCAGGCGCTGCCCCGGTCGGTCCCCCAGCTCGTGGCGCTCCCCGCGTTCTCCGGCAAGGGCACGCGCCGGCGGGCGACCTTGTGGCAGCAGGCGATCGACCGTGGTCTGGCTCTGCCGGACTCCGAGCTGCCGTCGGTGCGCGGGCCCCGTTCGGACGCTCCCCCGCCGCCGCGGGCGTGGCCCGACCGCGATCCTGCAGCCGCTGCCCGGCTCGCCGTCGCACGCGACGTCGTGGCAGCCCTGTCGGCCGAGCACTCGGTACCGACCGAGAACCTGCTGCAGCCGGACCTGCTGCGACGGCTGTGCTGGACCCCTCCGGCGCGGCTCGACGAGGAGTCGATCGCGGCGTTCCTGACGGCGGGCGGTGCCCGCGAATGGCAGGTGAGCCTGATCGCGCCCCGGCTCGCCGCGGCGTTCGCGCAGGCGGCCACCGACTGAGCCGGCCGGCCCCACGTTACTGCGCAGTAGCTTGGGGCTGGTGCGGGACCTTGGTCCCGGGTACGGTCGGTCCAGGCGTGTCTGACCAGACCGCCACCCGGACACCGCCGTCCCGCCTGGAGGTCCGATGCCGCGCGCATCCGCCCGTACCGTCCGCCCCGTCGTCTTCGTCGAGGGCGTGCGCACGCCCTTCGGCCGCGCGCGGGAGGACGGCATCTACGCCCACACCCGCGCCGACGACCTCAGCGTCAAGACGATCCGCGAGCTGCTCCGGAGGCACCCCGAGCTGCCTCCCGAACGGATCGACGAGGTGGCGATCGCGGCGACCACCCAGCGCGGCGACCAGGGCCTGACCCTGGGCCGCACCGTGGCCATGCTCGCCGGGCTCCCCCGCACGGTGCCCGGCTACGCGATCGACCGCATGTGCGCGGGCGCCATGACCGCCGTGACCTCGACCGCGGCAGCGATCGGCTTCGGCGCCCAGGACGTCGCCGTCGCCGGCGGGGTCGAGCACATGGGGCACCACCCGATGGGCTTCGACGCCGACCCCAACCCGCGGTTCCTGTCCGAACGCCTCGTGAGCACGGACGCGCTCAACATGGGCGTGACGGCCGAGAACCTCCACGACCGCTTCCCGGCCCTCACCCGCGACAGGGCGGACGCCTACGGCGTCGCGAGCCAGGAGAAGTACGCCGCGGCGCTCGCGGCCGGCAAGATCACCCCGGACCTCGTGTACGTGGCGCTGCGGGACCCAGCGAACGGCTGGGGGCTGGCCACGACCGACGAGCCGCCGCGTCCCGGGACCACGCTCGAGCAGATCCGGGACCTCGCGACCCCCTTCCGCCCCGGAGGGCGCGTCACCGCGGCCACCGCGGCGCCGCTCACCGACGGCGCCGCGTCGTGCCTGCTGGCGGCCGAGGACATCGCCGACGAGCTGGGCATGTCGGCGCGGATGCGTCTGGTCACGTTCGCGTACGCCGGCGTCGAGCCCGAGGTCATGGGGATCGGCCCGGTGCCCGCGACGCTGCGCGCGCTCGAGCGGTCGGGACTGACGATCGACGACATCGGGCTGTTCGAGATCAACGAGGCCTTCGCCGTACAGGTGCTCGCGTTCCTCGACGCGTTCGACATCAAGGACGACGACCCGCGGGTCAACCCGTACGGCGGGGCGATCGCGGTGGGCCACCCCCTCGCGTCCTCGGGCGTGCGCCTCATGACCCAGCTCGCCCGGCAGTTCGCCGAGCGTCCCGACGTCCGCTACGGCCTGACGACCATGTGCGTGGGGCTGGGCCAGGGCGGCACCGTGATCTGGGAGAACCCGCACCACCCCGACTACGAGCCGATCGCCGCGACGACCGACGGGAGCGCCCGATGACCACGCCCACCCTGGACACGCCGGTCGAGCGCGTTGCCCACGCCCACGTCCGCGACGTCGCACTGCCCGGGGGTGGCGGCACGCTCGCCCTCGTGACCATCGACAACGGCCTCGACCACACCAAGCCGACCACGCTCGGCCTCGGTGGCCTGACCGAGATCCAGGCGGCGCTGCGCACCGTGCGCGACCGGGCCGCCGCGGGCGAGATCGTGGCCGTCGGTGTGACCGGCAAGCCGTACTACCTGGCCGCCGGCGCGGACCTGCGGACCATGACGGCGCTCGACGACCCCGAGGAGGCCCGGTCGATCGCGCACCTGGGCCACGAGACGCTGCGCATGCTCGGTGAGATGGCCGTGCCGACGTTCGCGTACGTCAACGGCGCGGCGCTCGGTGGAGGGCTCGAGGTCGCCCTCAACTGCACCTACCGCACGGTCGCGTCCGACGTCACCGCCCTCGCCCTGCCCGAGGCGTTCCTCGGTCTCGTGCCGGGCTGGGGCGGGGCGTACCTGCTGTCCCAGCTCGTCGGGGTGCGGACCGCGCTCGAGGTCATCCTCACGCGGCCGCTCGCGAACAACCGCATGACCAGGGCCGCGGAGGCGCACAGCCTCGGGCTGATGGACGCGATCTTCGACCCGGCCGACTTCCTCGAGCGGTCGCTGGTCTGGACGGCCGACGTCCTCGCGGGGCGGACGACCGTCGAGCGCCGGGAGATCGAGGGGGCCGACGAGTGGGCCGCCGTGGTCGCGGGCGCCCGCCGCCAGCTCGACCAGCGGCTGCACGGCGCCAGGCAGGCGCCGTACCGGGCGCTCGACCTCGTCGCCGCCGCCCGCGACAGCGACCGGGACACGGCGTTCGCCGCGGAGGACGACGCGCTCACCGACCTGCTCATGTCGGACGAGCTACGGGCCGGGCTCTACGCGTTCGACCTCACGAGCCGCAAGGCCCGCAAGCCCGCCGGTGCGCCCGACCCGTCGCTGGCCCGCCCGGTCCGCACCGTGGGGATCGTCGGGGCGGGGCTCATGGCCGGGCAGCTCGCTGTGCTCGTCGCACGCCGGCTCAAGGTGCCGGTCGTGATGCGGGAGGTCGACGACGAACGGGCCGCGGCGGGCCTCGCGGGGATCCGCCGGCTCGTCGAGGGCCAGGCCGCCAAGGGTCGGATCAGCGCCGACGAGGCCAACCGGGTGCTCGCGTCGATCTCGGTGAGCACCGACCTGCAGACGCTCGCCGGTGCCGACCTGGTCATCGAGGCGGTGACCGAGGTGATGTCGCTCAAGCAGCGGGTCTTCGCCGAGCTCGAGGACGTCGTGGCGCCCGACGCTGTGCTGGCGACCAACACGTCCGCGCTGTCGGTGACCGAGATGTCGGCACAGCTGCGCCACCCCGAGCGGGTCGTGGGGATCCACTTCTTCAACCCCGTCGCTCAGATGCCGCTGATCGAGGTGGTGCGCACGCAGGGGTCGAGCGACGCGGCCGTGGCCACGGCGTTCGCGCTCGCGAAGACGCTGGGCAAGACGGCGGTCGGCGTCGCGGACCGGCCCGGCTTCGTGGTCAACCGGCTGCTGCTGCGCATGCTCGCCGAGGTGGCGGCTGCCGTCGAGGGGGGCACCCCCGTGCAGGTCGCGGATGCCGCGCTGCGGCCCCTCGGCCTGCCGATGGGCTCGTTCGCGCTGATCCAGCTCGTGGGGCTGCCGGTCGCGCTGCACGTGCTGCGCTCGCTGCACACCGACCTCGGGGACCGCTACCCGCTCTCCCCCGGTCTCGAACGGCTCGCGGCCGACGGGCGGCGCGTGGTGCCCGAGCCCGACGGGGCGGGGGCCGAGCTCGACGTGGACCCGGGCGTGCAGGACGCGTTCGAGGTCCCCGCGGGCGGCACGGCGACGGCCCTCGACGGGGCGGGCGTGCTCGACGCGGTGCTCACGGGCCTCACCGAGGAGATCGGCCTCATGCTCACCGAGGGCGTGGTCGCCTCCCCCGACCAGATCGACCTGTGCATGGTGCTGGGTGCGGGGTGGCCGTTCCACCTCGGGGGGATCACCCCGTACCTGGACCGCACGGGGTACTCGCAGAAGGTGCTGGGACGTCGGCTGCTTCCCGACGGGGTCGCGAACGTGCCGACGCGCTGAGAGGGCCGCCGGCCGGGCCCGGGGGCCCGGCCGGCGGCGCAGCGCGTCGTGGGAGACTGTGCGGGCCCGTCCGCGGGCCGCCCTCCCGCCGCGCTGTGCCCGCGACCTGGGGGGTCGCCCTGCCTTCGCACGCACAACGGGACCGACATGACACGCACCCTCCTCGCGGTGGACGGGAACTCCCTGGTCCACCGTTCGTTCCACGCCTTGTTCGGGACGGGTCTGACCACCCGGGACGGGCGGCCCACCTGGGCGGTCAAGGGCTTCGTGTCCCAGCTGCTGGGGGCCGTCGAGAGGGTCGGGGCCGACGCCGTGGTGGTCGGCTTCGACGACCACACCCGCTCGGTGCGCAAGGACGCGCACCCGCACTACAAGGCGACGCGTGGGCCGAAGGCGCCCGAGCTCGTCGCGCAGCTCGCGTCGACGGCCGAGCTGCTGCGTGACGCAGGCCTGCACGTGGTGGTGCCGGACGGGCTCGAGGCCGACGACGTGCTCGCGTCGGCGGCGGCGTGCGGTCGCGCGGCGGGCTGGTCCACGGTCGTGGTCACGTCCGACAGGGACTCGTTCGCGCTGATCGACGAGAGCACGTCGGTGCTGCGGGTCATCAACGGGGGCATCGAGGCGTCGCCGCTGCTGACCCCGGAGCGGCTGACCTTGATGATCGGGATCTCCCCCGCCCAGTACCGGCAGTACGCCGCGATGCGTGGTGACACGTCCGACAACCTCACGGGTATCCGGGGCATCGGGGAGAAGACGGCCACCCGCCTGCTCGGCGTGTTCGGGAGCGTCGAGGCGGCGTTCGCCGACGTCGACGAGAACGGTGGCCAGCGCGTCGCGGCGGAGGTCGGGAAGGCTGTCGTCGGCAAGCTCGCGTCGGCCGAGGGGCGTGAAGCGTTCTGGCGCAACGTCGAGATCATGACGATGCGCGGGGACCTGGATCTCGGTCTGGGCCTCGACGGGCCGGGGGCCGGGCTGCTGCCGGTCGACGGCGACCGGCTCGACGGCGCCCTGGGTGGTCTCGAGCTGATGTCGTTGCGGTCGCCGGCGCGGTTCCTGCTCGCGGGCGGCGGTGCGGGCGGCGACGGTGCCGTGGCGCGTCCGGTGGTGCCCGTGGCGCCGGGTCCGGAGCTCGTCGCCGCGGCGGTGTCCGTGGCGGAAGCCGCGCCGCCGGCAGAGTCCGCTCAGCCGGGCCTGTGGGAGGACACGCTGTTCTGACCTGGCCCTACCTTGCTCGCGATGGGCGCCTCACTCACCTCGGCTCTGCACGGACCTTGCCGTCGCTGGGGGAATGCCGACCTCCTGAATGCTGTGGTTGCCACAGGGAATCTTGGTCACGCTGGCGTGCTCGATTCCCGTCACGAGGAACCACCGGATATCGCTGCGTAACCGGCACCAGCCGATCAGGTACCAACGGCCGTTCGTGGAAGCGAACATGACCGGCTCGACGTCGCGGGTCGTCGTGCTGCCGTCACGCGAGACGTAGCGGATGCGCACGACGCGTTGCTCGGCCATCGCTTCGTCGAGTGCCGATCTGACCGCGCGAACGGAAGGCGATGGCGTGTCCACCCACACGCGGCTCGCGAGCTCATCGGCTTTCGTTCGGGTCCTGGGGTCGAGGACGTCCAGGATCTTCTGGACGCCGGCTGAGGCCAGGTCGGCATAAGGAGCATCGGAGGCAGCCGAGACGGCCGCGAGCAGTGCCACCGCCTGCGCGGGGGTCAGGCTGACCGGCGGGAGGCTCGCCCGAGCGGCGAGACCATAGCCGCCGCCAGGCCCCGGGCGCGACCAGATCGGCGCACCGCTGTTCTCGAGGGCGGTGAGATCTCTCTTCACTGTCCGCACCGACACGCCGAACTCCGCCGCCAGCTTCTCAGCAGTGCATCCGCGGGAACCGTTGCGGCGCAGCATCTCGGACAGTGCGTGGAGCCGCTCTGCCCGCTTCACTTCCGCACCCCGACAAGAATCATGTCAGAGATGGTGACACGCCCTTGTCCAAGGGCCTTGCGAGAATCGCAGCATGACGACCAACACAGGCGAACCGACCATTGTCCTGATCGCCGGCCACTGGCTGGGGGCGTGGGCGTGGGACGAGGTGGTGGAACACCTGACCGCTGCCGGCCGGCGAGCCGTCCCGATGACCCTTCCCGGCCTCGATGAGGCAGACCACGAGCGAGCGATCAGGACCCTTGACGACCAGGCAGCGGCGATCGAACGGGCCGCAGCGTCCGAAGAGCAGCCGGTGATCATCGTGGCGCACAGCGGAGCCAACGCCCCGGTGAGCCTGGTGCTCGATCAGCACCCCGAGCTCGTCCGCCACGTGGTCTGGGTCGACAGCGGACCGGTCGCGCCCGGAGCCGGCTTCGCTCCAGACCTGCCGGACGATCTGGACGAGCTGCCCCTGCCGCCCTTCGACGCGCTCGGGGAGCAGGCCAGCCTCGAAGGCTTGAGCAGTCACGATCTCGAGCGCTTCCGGGCCCTGGCCGTCCCGGAGCCCGGTCCCGTGCTTCGCCAGCCGGTGGAACTCACCAACGACGCACGTCTGCAGGTCCCGACCACGCTGGTGTGCTGCTCGATCCCGAGCGCACAGCTGATGGAGCTGGCCAACGCCGGTCACCCCATGTTCGCCGAGGTCGCCAACCTTCAGCACCTGGACCTCGTCGATCTCCCCACCGGCCACTGGCCCATGTGGAGCCGCCCCGACGACCTTGCACAGCTCCTCGCCGCCGCGGCGACCTCCCGGGTCAGCTGAACCGCGGATGACATGCTGAACCGCGGATGACAGGGGGGCCAGTCACAGCGGCTGGCCGCCTGCCGGGACGGCTCAGAAGACGGTCAGTCCCCGGTCGCGGAACTGCTGGCGGACCCGGGCCACGAGGTCCGGCGCCGGCGGTTCGGTGTCGTCGAGCTCGTAGCGCATCCCGAGGGACTCCCACTTGTCGCGGCCCATCTGGTGGAAGGGCAGCACCTCGACGCGGCTGACGGTGGGCAGCGTCGCGATGTAGTCGGCGACGGCGTCGATGTTCTCGGGGGCGTCCGTGAGCCCGGGGACGAGGACGAAGCGGATCCAGATCTCGGTGCCGCGGGCCGCGAGGCGACGTCCGAAGTCGAGGGTCGGCTGCAGCTCGCGGCCGGTGACCTTGGAGTACGTCTCGGGCAGGCCCGACTTGACGTCGAGAAGGACGAGGTCGATGTCGTCCAGCATCTCGTCGGTGCAGTGCGCGCCGAGGTAGCCGGAGGTGTCGACGGCGGTGTGGATGCCCATCGCCTTGGCGCCGCGGAGGACACGCGCGACGAACGCGGGCTGCATGAGGGGCTCGCCGCCCGAGATGGTCAGTCCGCCGCCGGTGACCTCGAAGATGGGCCGGTAGCGGGCGATGCGGCCCAGCAGCTCGTCAGCCGTGATCGGCTCGCCGCGGCGCATCTCCATGGTGTCGGGGTTGTGGCAGTACAGGCAGCGCAGCGGGCAGCCCGAGAGGAACGTGGTGAGCCGCGTGCCGGGGCCGTCCACGGCGGTGACGAGCTCCCAGGAGTGCAGGGACCCGAGCTCTCCGGCGCGCATCTGGGCGAAGCGCTCGCTGCGGTTCACCTCGGAGACGTCGAGACCTGCGGTGCCGGCCGACGCCCGGTGGTGGGAGCCGCCGATGAGGGGCAGGCCGAGCTCGATCACGGGCGCGCCGCACTCGGGGCCGGTGGTGCTGGTCGCGTTCATGTCGTCTCCCCTGGTGCGAGGTGAGGGTGCTGCGGGTCGGCGCCCGGCGGTGGTGTCGTCCGCCGGGCGCCGGTCCGGTC